>NZ_JBFATS010000002.1:0-355154 GCF_040678435.1 Streptomyces sp. NPDC052682
GTTGATAGGCCGGATATGGAAGCACGGTAACGTGTGGAGTTGACCGGTACTAATAGGCCGAGGGCTTGTCCTCAGATGCTCGCGTCCACTGTGTTGGTTCTGAAACCACGAACAGCCCCATGTGCCACACATGGTCCGGTTGTCAGTTTCATAGTGTTTCGGTGGTCATAGCGTGAGGGAAACGCCCGGTTACATTCCGAACCCGGAAGCTAAGCCTTACAGCGCCGATGGTACTGCAGGGGGGACCCTGTGGGAGAGTAGGACGCCGCCGAACAATTTTTGAGAAAACCCCGTGCCATTCGGCACGGGGTTTTCTGCGTTTCAGGACGGCTCCACCAGCCTCGCGTCGTACGCCAGGATCACCGCCTGGATCCGGTCCCGGGAGCCCGTCTTGGCGAGGATGCGGCCCACATGGGTCTTCACCGTCGACTCCGCAAGGTGCAGGCGGGAGGCGATCTCCGTGTTCGTCCAGCCCTTGCCGATGACCGTGAGGATTTCCCGTTCGCGGTCGGTGAGGGAGGCCAGGCGGGGGTCCGTGGGGACGGACCGTGCCGGTTGAGGGTCCGGCGCGGTGGCCGGCAGATGGTGGGCGTAGGCGTTCAGGAGACGGCGGGTGAGGCCCGGGGCTACGACCGCGTCGCCCGTCGCCACCGCGCGGACGCCCGAGAGGAGTTCCTCGGGCTGGGCGTCCTTGACCAGGAAGCCGGATGCCCCGGCACGCAGGCCGGCATAGGCGTACTCGTCCAGGTCGAAGGTCGTCAGGATCAGGATCCGGGTGCGGTCGCCGGAGGCGACGATGCGGCGGGTGGCTTCGATGCCGTCCAGGCCCGGCATGCGGACGTCCATCAGGACCACGTCCGGGTGCAGCTCAGCCGTCATGCGAACGGCTTCGCTGCCGTTGGTGGCTTCGCCCAGCACCGTCATGTCGTCCTGGCTCTCCAGAAGCATGCGGAAGCCGAGGCGCTGAAGGGGCTGGTCGTCGGCGATGAGGACCGTGGTCACTGCGGGGTTTCCTCCGGGAGCTGTAGGTGGACGCGCCAGCCACGCTCCGGATGCGGGCGCGGACCGGCCTCAAGTGTGCCGCCGTACAGGGCGGTTCGCTCGCGCATTCCGGGAAGTCCGCGGCCGTCGCCGGGGACGGCCGGGGGGCTTCCCCTGCCCGAGTCGGTCACCGTCGCGATGACGGCGCCCTTGTCGCCGTACGACAGCGTGATCTCGGCCGTCGCGCCGGGACCGGCGTGTTTGAGGGTGTTGGTGAGGGCTTCCTGGATCACGCGGTAGACGGTGAGCTGGCGGCCCGGTGGGAGGGCCGGGGTGCCGTGCGTGATGGTGCTGACGGGGAGGCCGGCGGCTCGTACGCCGTCGATCAGCTGGTCGAGGTCGGTGAGTGTGGGCTGAGGGGCCAGATCGGCCTCGGTGTCGTCCTTGTCCTCCTCGCGCAGGACGTCGAGGAGGCGGCGGAGTTCGCCCAGGGCCTGGCGGCTGGTCGTGCCGATGGCGTGGAGGGCCTCGGCGGCGCGCTCCGGGGACTTGGCGGCCGCGTACTTGCCGCCGTCGGCGAGGCCGGTGATGACGGAGAGGTTGTGGCCGATGATGTCGTGCATCTCGCGGGCGATGCGGGCGCGTTCGGCGGCGGCGGCCAGTCGTGCCTGCTGGTCGCGTTCGATCTCCAGGCGGCGGGCACGGTCCTCCAGGGCCTCGGTGCGGTTGCGGCGGGCCCGGACCGCGATGCCGATGGCCGCGGCGCAGACCACGGACATCAGCACGGGGACGATGTCCTGGTCGGCGGTGCCCTTGGGGTAGCGGACTGCGGTGATGACCACCGGGGTGATGACGAGGACCAAGGCCCAGCCGAGCATGCTCGGGCGCAGCCGCAGGGCGATGTGGAAGACGACGAGCAACTGCAGCATGGCCGCCTGGAGGACCGTCCCGGTCCAGGCGTTGACCAGGGCGAACGGGACGATCGCGAGGAGCACGCCGAAAGGGTGGCTGCGTCGCCACACGAGGGGAACGGACAGGCCCAGGCTCAGGGTCAGGACCAGCCACGACGGGGTGTCGAGGACCAGGGCGACGTTGCGCCAGCCGCCGCCGACGTAGTCGATCAGTGCCGCCGCGACCCAGAAGCCGGACAGGTGCAGGTCCCAGACGAGCGGGTGGCGCCGGTCGAAGGCGCGCACCCGCTGGCTGAAGCGTTGGACGTACTCGGTGAGGGGCTCGCTTGTGCGGTCCGCCGCGCGTTGGGCCGTCATCATGCTTCGATGCTCGTCCATGCGGGGGCGGCGGGCGTCGGACCGGCGGCGGTATTCGGATGAGCGGCGTCGTACCCGGGTACTACGGTGGCCCGCATGACCTACCTGATCCGGTCCGTCCGGGCCGAGGAGTGGCCGGCGGCGAAGGAGTTGCGGCTCGCGGCGCTGCGGGACCCGGTGGCGCACCTCGCCTTTCTGGAGACGTACGAGGAGGCCGCTGCCCGGCCGGACTCGTTCTGGCAGGAGCGGACGGCCTCGGCTGCCGAAGGGGCGGAGGCACTGCAGCAGATCATCGCCGAGGGGCCGGACGGGCGGTGGGTGGGGACGGTGACCGTGTTGGTGGAGGAGCCCGGGACGACCGACTGGGCGGGGTTTCACGTGAAACAGAAGCAGGCGCACCTTGTGGGGGTGTTCGTACGGCCCGAGGAGCGGGGGAGCGGGCTGACGGAGGTGCTGTTCGATGCCGCGCTGGAGTGGGCGTGGGGGCGGGGGGTGGAGCGGGTGCGGCTGATCGTGCACGAGGAGAACGCCCGGGCGCAGCGGTTCTACCGCAAGGTGGGGTTCGTGCCGAGTGGGGTGACCGTGCCGCTGGGGGACGCGGGGGAGCGGGAGTGGGAGTTCGTGCTCGAGCGTGCGTGAGGGCGGCTGCGGCGGCTGGGCGGGTCAGACCGGGAGTCCGGTGTCCGGCCAGCGGGAGCGGCCCTGTTCGCGGGACCGGAGCAGGGCCAGGGTCGGCATGCCCCGGTCCGCTCCGGTGGCCAGCAGCTCCGGCAGTTGGGGCAGCGGAGCCACGGCGGCGACGTCGTCCAGGACGAGCGTCAGTGGTGGGTCGAGCCGACCGGAGGATGACCGTTCGGCCATGCGCCGGCCGTGCTCGACCACGTCGGAGACGAGGGCCGTCAGGAGCGGCATTGCGCCCGGGCTGGTCCTGGGGTCCTCGATGGATTCACCCACCACATAAAGGGTTCCCCCTTCGTGCACGAAGGAATCCAAGGCGAGGGTGTCGCTTCGGTTGGGTGTGCAGGCTTCGCGGACATGGACGGTGAAGAGGGCGGACAGGGCGCGGGTGAGCAGGTGCTGGGCGAGGTCGCGGCGTTCGGGGTGGGCGGTGAGGGCTGCTTCGAGTTCGCCTGCCGCGCCGGGGGAAGCCTTGGGGTGGGTGCGCAGGGTGCGGACGGCTTCCTGGATCTGGGTGCCCTGGGACCAGCGGTGGACGTGGCGGATGGTGCGGCTCTCCAGGGCGGCGGCGTGCAGGTAGCTGCGCAGGAGGGTGGTGGCGGTGTCGGTGACGGCCTGGTCGAGTTTGGCGGTGGGGCGTACGGGGGTGAGGAGGGCGGTGGCTCTCTGTGTCGCCGTGTGTCTGTCCTCGCAGCCGGCGGTGGGGGACCAGTGCAGGCGATCCGGGGTGTCGCAGAGGTGGGTGGGGTCGTAGAGCAGGGTCGGGCCGAGCTTGGCGCGGGCGTCCTTGGTGTCCTGCCAGAGGGTGGGGTTGGAGGTGATGACCAGAGCCGGGCCGTCGGCGTCGCGTACGGCTTGGGTCGCCGTGCTCCGGCGGGTCTCCCTGGGGGCTACGAGGATCCTTTCCCCGCCGCCCACCCTTTCCTGGCCGAGCGGGAACGCCGGAGGATGGGCGGCTTCGTGTGCCGGGGGTTCGGGTGCCGCGGCCTGGAGGGGCGGACTCGGCGGTGTGGCCGTCTCCGCTGGGGGCCGCGGGGTCGGGACCTCGTGCGGGAGCTGTGCCGGTGAGAGTGCTGCCGGCTGGTCGATCGCCGTGGTCTTCTCGGCGCGGCGCCGTTCCCGGTCCGCCCTCCAGCGGGCCACCCTCGTCATGGCGACCACCGTGAAGGTGAACAGCAGCATCAGCTGGCCGATGAACAGGCCCCAGAACAGGCCGTAGCCAGAGAGCTGGGCGGGTGGGGTGTCCGGCCAGGCCCCGGGCATGTCCTGGGGGTGGGTGACGAGGTGGCGCATGGCCAGGGGCGTGCGGGTGAAGGTGACGCCCTGGGGCCAGGAGCCGTGGGCGAACCGGCCGGCCAGGCCCGTGGCCGTCCACACCAGCAGGGTCATGCCGAGGAGGAACGCGAGTATGCCGATCAGCAGGCCGTCCGGAATGCCTCCCTGGGCGTCCCGGTGCTGGTCGCGGCGGTCGTCCGGTCTCACCCTGCCCCCTGCTCCTAGGCCACCGTCGATTCGGAGCCGTCCACGTGCTCCAGGTGTTCTTCCATGAAGGCCGCGGCCCGCGCCTCCGCCTCCCGTTCGGCGGCGCGCAGGGCGTCGTCGGCGAGGTCGCTGGAGGACTCGGTCATCGCGCGGTCGGTGAAGACCAGCGGGCGTTCGGTTTCGGTGACCAGGTGTTTGACTACCTGGACGTTGCCGTTGACGTCCCAGACGGCGATGCCGGGGGTGAGGGTCGGGATGATCTCCACGGCCCAGCGGGGCAGGCCCAGGACGCGGCCGGTGGCGCGGGCCTCGTCGGCCTTCTGGGCGTAGATGGTCCGGGTCGAGGCCATCTTGAGGATGGCCGCGGCCTCCTTGGCCGCCGCGCCGTCCACGACGTCGGACAGGTGGTGCACGACCGCCACGAAGGACAGGCCGAGCCGTCGGCCGAACTTCAGCAGCCGCTGGAACAGCTGCGCCACGAACGGGCTGTTGATGATGTGCCAGGCCTCCTCGACCAGGAAGATGCGCTTCTTCCGGTCGGGGCGGATCCAGGTGTGCTCCAGCCACACGCCGACGATCGCCATGAGGATCGGCATGGCGATGGAGTTGCGGTCGATGTGGGACAGGTCGAACACGATCAGCGGCGCGTCCAGGTCGATGCCGACCGTGGTCGGGCCGTCGAACATGCCGCGCAGGTCACCGTCGACGAGGCGGTCCAGGACCAGCGCCACGTCCAGGCCCCAGGCCCGTACGTCGTCTATGGCGACGTTCATCGACTCGGCCGACTCGGGTTCGGGGTGCCGTAGCTGCTCGACGATGTCGGACAGGACGGGCTGGCGGTCGGTGATGGTCTCGTTGACGTAGGCGTGCGCGACCTTGAGGGCGAAGCCGGAGCGTTCGTCGAGGCCGTGGCCCATGGCGACCTCGATGATGGTGCGCAGCAGCGCCAGCTGGCCCGTGGTGGTGATCGACGGGTCCAGCGGGTTGAGGCGGATGCCGTGGTCCAGGGCCGCCATCGGGTCGAGCCGGATGGGCGTTATCCCCAGCTCCTGCGCGATGAGGTTCCACTCGCCGACGCCGTCCTCGCCCTGCGCGTCCAGGACGACGACCTGGCGGTCCTTGAAGCGGAGCTGGCGCAGGACGTACGTCTTCTCCAGCGCCGACTTGCCGTTGCCGGACTCGCCGAGGACCAGCCAGTGGGGGGCGGGGAGCTGCTGGCCGTAGAGCTGGAAGGGGTCGTAGATGTAGCCCTTTCCGGAGTACACCTCGCGGCCGATGATGACGCCCGAGTCGCCGAGGCCGGGCGCGGCCGTCGGCAGGTAGACCGCCTGGGCCTGGCCCGTGGAGGTGCGCACCGGCAGGCGGGTCGTCTCGACCTTCCCGAAGAGGAAGGAGGTGAAGGCGTCGGTGAGGACGGACAGCGGGTCCCGCATCAGGTCCTACCTCCGGATGCCGGTGGCGAAGGGAAGGGTGTTGACGAAGGCGCGGTGGTGCTCGCGGTCGCACCATTCGAGCTTCAGGTACGACTTTCCCGCGGAGGCCCTTATGGTCCGCTTGTCGCGGGCCAGGGCCTCCGGGGAGCGGGAGGAGACGGTGATGTAGCCGACCAGGTTGACGCCGGCGGCGCCGCTGGCGAGGTCCTCGCCGCGCTGGTCGAGGCGGCTGTGGGCGGCCACGTCACGCGGGTCGACGGTGCGGTTCATCTTGGCGGCGCGGGAGGCTTCGGCCGCGTCGTTGGTCTTCTCGGTCAGCATGCGTTCGATGGCTACCTCGGTGGGCTCGAGATCCATGGTCACGGCGACCGTTCGGATGACGTCGGGGGTGTGGACCAGCAGCGGCGCGAGGAAGTTCACGCCGACCGGGGTCATCGGCCACTCCTTGATCCAGGCGGTGGCGTGGCACCAGGGCGCGCGGGTGGAGGACTCGCGGGTCTTGGCCTGCAGGTAGGTGGGCTCGGTGGCGTCCAGCTCGGCCGGCCAGGCGTTGCGTTTCGTCATCGCCTGGATGTGGTCGATGGGGTGGTCCGGGTCGTACATGGAGTGGATCAGCGAGGCCAGCCGCCCCTGACCGAGCGGCTGGCGTACGCGGATGTCGGCCTCCTGCAGGCGCGAGCAGATGTCGGTCAGCTCGCGGGCCATGACGACGGCGAGACCGGCGTCCCGGTCGACCTTGCCGCCGTGCGCGCGGGCGGCCCGGGCCATGGCGCTGGCCTCGCCGGCGAGCTCGCGGGTGTAGTGCATGCAGGCGACCAGGTAGGCGCGGTGCTGCTCGCTGCTGGTGGACACCATCGACAGCAGCTGGTCGTAGGACTGCTGGAGCCAGCCGGGGGAGCGGTCGTCGCCGCGGACGGCGACGTCCTTGGCGTGCGCGTCCGGGTCGGCGGGCAGCGTACGGGCGAGCATCTGCAGGCGGGTGACGAAGCCGTCGCCGTTGGCCACGTGTTTGAGCAGCGTGCCGAAGCGGTCGACCAGGGCTTCCTGGTCCTCGGAGTCGCGCAGGCCGACGCCGGGGCCCTCGATCTCGATGGCGGCGGTGACGGTCTTGCGGTCGGCGTGCAGCAGGACGGCGATCTCGTCGGGCCCGAACGGGGCGGACAGCCAGGTGATACGGCCGATGCCGGGCGGGGGGCCGACCTCGACCTCGCGGCCGTCGAGGCGGGTGCCGGCCTCCATGACGGCGGAGCGGTAGGTGGCGCCCCGCTTGAGGGTCCGCTTGTAGCTGCGGTTGATCTCGAACCACTTGTAGAAGGTGCGGTGCTTGTACGGCACGTACACCATGGCCAGCGCGACCAGTGGGAAGCCCGTCAGCAGCACGATGCGCAGGGACAGGACGGGGACGAGGAGTCCGCACATCATGCCGAGGAACGCGCCCGCGATGATCAGCGCGATCTCGCCGGTCTCGCGGTTGCGGCCGATGATCGCGTTCGGCCGGGCGCGGCCGATCAGATACGTACGGCGGGGCGTGACCGGATGGGACACGTGGGACTCGGTCGTCAACGCCCTTCACCTCCCGTGCGGTTGGTACTGCTGTTGCGGGTGTTGCCGGCGTGCGGAGTGTTGACCGGGCTGCTCGAGCGGGGTGCGGGTGCGGCGGAGGGGACAGAACCGCCGCCGTTCGCGGTGCGCGAGCTGTGCGCGGCGACTCCGCCGGAGGCGGGGTTGGAAGGGCGGGGGGCGGTGCTCGCGGGCGCCGGAGAGCTGTCCGCGCGGGTGCTGTGGGTCTTGATGCCCTGGGCGACCAGGGAGGCCGGGGAGCTGATGACGGCCGCGGCCTTGTTCTCGGCGCCGCGCATGAGGCGGTTGTTGCGGGAGCCGGCGATCTCGTCGCCGAAGCCGGGGACGAAACGGTAGATCATCGCGGACGCGAAGATGGCGAGCAGGATGATGGCGAGGCCGGAGACGACGGCGGAGAAGGCGTCCGGGCCGTCGTCGGCGGAGAGTGCGCCCGCGAGGCCCAGCACGATGACGATCACCGGTTTGACGAGTATGACCGCGATCATGATGCCCGCCCAGCGGCGGACGTGGCCCCACAGGTTCTTGTCGACCAGGCCGGCGTAGACGACGGTGCCGAGGAGGGCGCCGACGTAGAGCAGGGCGGCGCGGATGACGAGCTCGAGCCACAGGACGCCGGCGGCGAGGATGCTGACCAGGGAGACGACGATCAGCATGATCGGGCCGCCGCCGATGTTCTCGCCCTTGTTCAGGGCCTCGGAGAAGGTGCCGAAGAAGGTGTCCGTCTGGTCGCCGGTGGCTTTGGCGAGGACCTCGGTGATGCCGTCGGTCGCCGAGACGACCGTGTAGAGGATCAGCGGGGTGAAGGCGGAGGCCAGGACGGTCAGCCAGAGGAACCCGACGGCTTCGGAGAGGGCGGTGCCCAGGGGGACGCCGCGTACGGCTCGCTTGGCGACGGCCAGCAGCCACAGCAGGAGGGTGAGGACCGTGGATGCGGCGAAGACGACGGCGTACTGCTGGAGGAACTTCGGGTTGGTGAAGTCGACGTTGGCGGTGTCCTTCACGGCGGCGCTGAGCTTGTCGACGGTCCAGGAGGCGGCGTCGGCGCAGCCCTTGGCCAGGGAGGAGAGGGGGTCGAGGGTGGAGGTGGGGTCGAGGGTCGATGTGCCGGCGCCTCCCCCGGAGCCGCCGCCTTCCTCACAGAACTTCCTGGCAGGAGGAGCGATGAGCGAGCAGTCGGAAGTCTCGGACGGCGTCGGCGTTGGGGTAGGTGCGGCGAAGGCATGCGTGGCTGCGAGAACCGCTGTGGTCTGCAGGGCAGTGGCGATGCCGGCGACCTTGAGTACGCGGCGGCTAGCGGGCATAGGTGAACCCTCCGTACTCTTGGACGGCCTTCGCCATCTCTTCGGCACCGGAGGCCCTTTCGTCGCCGGGGATGGGCGCGGGGCCGTCCTTTTGGGAGTGCGTCACGATCTTCCAGTCCCCGTCGGTCCACTGGAGCTGCATGGTGATGGTGAACCAGCTGTTCGTGACCGGGTTCGTGGAGTTCTCGCCGGCGAGGCCCAGCAGGCCGCTGCACCACACCTCGACGGTCGCCTTGTCGGTGGAGGTCTGGGTGACCTTGGTGCCGATCGGGCTCGTGCGGGAGACCAACGTGTAGCCCTTAGGGGTGGAGCCGTCCTCGTTCAGGCCCACGTTCTTGTTGAACGCCGGCGTGTACGCCCTGTCCAGCTTCGCTTCGAAGTCGGCGACCCGGGAAGGGACGATGATCGCCTGCAAGATGGCGTCCCGCTTGGCCTTGTCGAACATCTCAGCTGAACCCAGCGCCACCGCATAGTTCGCCGCCGCGCTCTGCGCCCCCGTCTTGTCATGGGTGTAGCCCGTGGGGATGCCGGTCTTCTTGGACTGGACCGGGCGTTGGCCCGAGGGGGCTGTGGGGGCTGTTTCCGGTTTGTTCTGGGGGGTGTCTGCCGAGGACGGGTCGTCGTTGCCGCGGTTCGCGAAGGCGATCGCGGCGATGAGGAGGACGACCACGCCGACGACCGTGACCAGGCTGCGGGAGGACGACCGGCCGCGGCGGGCGCCGCCGTACGGGTCGGCGCCTCCGTCGGGCAGGCGGGTGCGGGTCTGGCCCGTGCCGCCGTACCCGCCGGAGGCCTCGCGCTCGTCTCCGAGACTCATGCCGCGTACGCCCCCTCGACGTCGTGCGGAAACTCGTCGTACTCCTCGTACGACGGTAGCCGTGCTGGTTCCCGCGCGGGCGCGGTGTGGTGACTCGACATCAGGGAAACGCAACCTCAGCCGGTGGGCACGACGGGCGGGTGGGGTGGAGGGGCCGGGCGCGCCCGGTCGGGACGGAGGAGGCCGGCCTAGACGGCCATGCCGTACACGATGGTGAACAGCGTGCCGAGTGAGCCGATGATGAAGACTCCCGTCAGGCCCGCGATGATCAGGCCCTTGCCCTGTTCGGCGCTGAAGGTGTCCCGCAGCGCCGTCGCTCCGATGCGCTGCTTGGCGGCGCCCCAGACGGCGATGCCGAGGCAGATCAGGATGGCGAAGGCCATGACCACCTGGATCATCGTCTTCGCCTCGTTGCCCAGGCTGCCGAAGGGCCCCCAGTCCGGAGCGATTCCGCCGATGATGGTGTTGATGTCTCCCTTGTCGGCCGCAAAGAGCATGTAAGTCACCGCCCCTGGTTGGGTAGTTCCGCATCCTCTGCGGTCGTGCAGAGGTCAGGCCTCATTGTCGCCGACAATGGCGCCGTCGTATGTCGACTTGGCGTCATCGATTGGCGGGTTTCGTACGAACAGCTTGCCACTGGTGCGCGCCGGACCCTAAGGGGGAGCGGGGGCACGCTGTGCGAAGAATCGTATGGTCACTCTGTGTATCACGGCATGTTACGCCGGGCAACGAGGAGACGGGTGGAACCTGGGGTGAGGATCCGTCAGCAGATGCTCCGGGTGAAGGCTAACCGGGGGTGCGGGAACGTCGCGAACGGGCCACGGCCGGATGCCGTGGCCCGTTCGTTTCGGAAGCGGCCGTTGACGGAGGGTCAGCCGGTGAAGGCGCCGAGTCCCTGCGGGGTGCCCCAGCCGGTCGGGCCGTCGTAGCCCGGGCGGGCGGTGCAGAAGTAGCTGGTGGAGCAGTTGCCGTTGCTTCCGGTGGTCACGTCGTTGAGGGCCGGGGTGCCGGCCGCGGCGTACGGGAACCGGGCCGGGTAGCTGCCGCTGGACGGGGTGCCGGCCAGGGCGTAGACGGCGGCGATGATGGGTGCGGAGGCGCTGGTGCCGCCGAAGGTGTACCAGCCGGGGGTGACGCCGTAGGAGTCGTACACCGCCACGCCGGTCGCCGGGTCGGCGACGGCCGAGACGTCGGCGATCATGCGGCGGGTGCAGCCGGTGTCGGTCTGCCAGGCGGGCTTGGCGTCGTAGCGGGAGCAGCCGGAACCGGTGCCCTCGGAGTTGCTGGTCTTCCACACGCTCTCGCTCCAGCCGCGGCTGGTGGAGGCGGTGGTGAGGCTGGTGCCGCCGACGGAGGTGACGTACCGGGAGGCGGCCGGGTACTCGGCGCCGTAGCCGGAGTCGCCCGCGCTGACGGTGATGGCGACGCCCGGGTGGTCGAAGTAGGCGGAGTCGTAGGTGGTGTCGGAGGAGGACTCCGAGCCGCCGTAGCTGTTGGAGACGTACCGGGCGCCCAGCTTGACCGCCTCGTTCACCGCCGTGCCGAGGTTGGTCATGGACGCGGAGCTCGCCTCGACCAGCAGGATGTGGCACTGCGGGCAGACCGCGCTGGCCATGTCCAGGTCGAGGGAGATCTCCTGGGACCAGCCGCTGTCGGCGGCGGGCAGGGAGGTCGTGGAGCCGGTCTGGCCGACCTTCTTGAAGCAGCCGTTGGCGGTGGTGCAGGAGGGCAGGCCGTAGTGCGAGCGGTAGGCGGCCAGGTCGGCCTCGGCGTGGGGGTCGTCGTAGGCGTCGACGATGGCGAGGGTGCGGCCGGCGCCGTTGGTGGCGGCGGCGCTGGTCAGGCCGTAGGCGTTCTGGAGGTCGGCGGGGCCGTAGCCGGCGGGGGTGGTGGCGTCGGCGGCCTTCGGTGTGGTGCCGTGCTGCGCGGCGCGCTGCTTCTGGTAGGCCGTCAGGCCGCCGGTGACGCGCAGGGCGTGACAGGTGAGCTCGCCCTTCTTCCTGGGGGTGGAGCAGGGGGCGGGGGTCCAGGTGACGGCGGAGCTGCTCGTCCGGGCGGTGGGGGTGGGGGTGGCGCTCGCGGGGGCGGCGGTGCCGAGTCCGGCGAGCAGGAGGGCGGTGGTGGCCGCGGCGGCGGAGCCGATGCGGCGCCAGTTGCTCGGTCTGGCGGGGGAGTTGGACAACGTACAGCCTCCTGGCAGTGGTGGACAGAGGCCTGCGGGTGGGGGTCCACCGGTGCGGTTCCCGGTGGGGGCGGCGGCCCGCGACGACCATCGCGTTGATGGGGACGCGCCAACAAGACGGCTTCCGGAATCCTGACTTCCGCCATACCTGACGGGCCGTGCGGCTTACCGGCCGATGACCGGCCGATGGCGGCTGAATGGGTGGGGCTTGACCCGGGCGGCGGGGCGGGGGACCCCGGAATCGGCGGTACAGGTCCGGTCTGACGTTTCTCTCACCTTCGTCCACCACAGTGGGCCCGGTGAAGCGCACCCTCCGCCTGCTGGGCAGCCATGGGCGCGCGCTGCCCGGCGCGCTCGTGCTGCTGGCTGCCATGACCTCGGCCTCGGTGGCCGCCGCGGACGACGGGACCGGCCCCCTCGGGGTGACGGTCACGGCCGCCGTGAGCGCGCGGAGCGCGCGGATCGGGGCGTTGTTCCCGGCCGGCCGGGTGGGCCGGCTCGCCGGCGGGCACTTCTGCACCGCCTCGGTGGTGCACGGGCCGTACCACAACCTCGTGGTCACCGCCGCGCACTGTCTCGACCACGACGGGGACCTCGTGTTCGTGCCCGGGTACCGCGACGGCCGGGCACCGTACGGCGTGTGGAAGGTCAAGCGGCGGTTCCTGCCCGAGGGGTGGGCCAAGGGGCAGGACGAGGACAGCGACGTGGCCTTCGCGGTGCTCGCGCCGCGGGGCGGGAAGGGCGCCGAGGACGTGGTGGGCGCGAACCGGTTCACCACCGGTACGGCGACGGGCGCCACCGCCGTGACCGTCACCGGGTATCCCGACGCGCGGGAGACGCCCGTCAGCTGCACCAACAAGCCGGTCGCGCACAGCGCCACCCAGCAGCGCATCGACTGCCCCGGCTTCAGCGGCGGTACCAGCGGCAGCCCGTGGGTGAACGGCGACGGGCAGGTCGTCGGGGTGCTGGGCGGGCACGAGGAGGGCGGGACCTCGCCGGACGTGTCCTACAGCGTCGTGCTCGGCGCGGAGGCCGCGCGGCTGTACCGGGACGCGGCACGCGACCCCTGACCCGCCGTCAGCCCCGCCTGCTCCCCTCCTGCTCCCCTTCTGCTCCCGTGTGATCATTCCGCGGCGCCGCCCGCGCCCCTACACTGACGACGGCGACGACTCCTGGGCGGTGAGGGGCGGTTGACGGTGCGTAAGGCGTGGATCGTGGCGACCGCAGTGACGGGTTCCGCGCTGGCCTTCGTGATGCTGCTCGTGGTCGGGGTGTACGTCGTCGCCGGGAACCTGGTCAACGGGGTGAGCGGCGGGGCGAAGAACCTCGCCAAGGGAACCGTGCCCGCCGCGTACGCGGCCCTCGTCGAGAAGTGGGGCCGGCTGTGCCCCGCCATCAGCCCGGCCCTGCTCGCCGCCCAGCTGTACCAGGAGAGCGGCTTCAACCCGCACGCCAAGAGCCCGGCCGCCGCGCAGGGGATAGCGCAGTTCATCCCCGGCACCTGGGCCACGCACGGCATCGACGGCGACGGCGACGGGGACCGGGACGTGTGGGATCCCAAGGACGCCATCCCGTCGGCGGCGAAGTACGACTGCACCCTCGCCTCGTACGTGAAGGACGTCCCCGGAAATCTGACCGAAAACATGCTGGCCTCCTACAACGCGGGGGCCTACGCGGTGATCAAGTACGGGGGCGTGCCGCCGTACACCGAGACGCGGAACTACGTGAAGCGGATCACCACGCTGGAGAAGAGCTTCGCCGCGCCGGTCGGCCGGGTCGATCCCTCCCAGCAGGCCGCCGGCGCCATCGCCTACGCCCAGAAGAAGCTCGGCACGCCCTATCTGTGGGGTGGCACCGGTACCGCTGAGCAGGGCGGACGCTTCGACTGCTCGGGACTGACCCAGGCCGCGTACGCGAGCGTGGGGGTTCGGCTGCCGCGTGTCGCCAACGACCAGTACAACGCGGGGCCGCATCCGAAACGGGACGAGCTCCTCCCCGGCGACCTGGTGTTCTTCTCGGACGACCTGACCAATCCGCGAGCCATCCGGCATGTCGGTATTTACGTCGGCGGGGGGTACATGATCGACGCGCCCCGCACCGGGGCCGTCATCCGCTTCGACCCGATCGACACGCCCGACTACTTCGGGGCCACCCGGGTGACCGAAGATGGCGCGAAAGCGCTCCCCACAACGGTGTGAACCGAGCGTGAAACCACCCGCTGAGCTGCGAAGACGTATCTCTCTTCGATAACGTCTGCGTGATCATTCGGTGGAGTGTGGAACGTATCAACGGGGACCGTGCGTTCCTGTTGCTGTAGCCGGGCAGACGCGGATCTACACACCACGGGGGTGGCAGGCAGCGGCGTGCGCACCCGTGCGCCGGGAGAGATGACGAAGGGGCCTCAGCACCATGGCTGGACTCGCCGATTCCGGGTCGAACCCCGACGTCGACCTGCTCTATGACATCAACGGGCTGGCCAAGGACGCGCCGCCGTGGTTCGACCGGATCATGGAGTACGTCGGGGAGTACGGGCTGCTGCTCGGCATGGTGCTGCTGGTGCTGGGCTGCTGGTGGTCCGTGCGGCGGCGGGGCGGTGAGGACGCGGCGGTGACGGTGGCCGCGCTGGTGTGGGCGCCGCTCGCGGCGGGGATCGCCGTGCTGGTGAACGTGCCGATCCGGGGGTTCGTGGAACGGCCGCGGCCCTTCCTCGACCACCAGGGGCTCGAGGTGCTCGTCTCCGGCAAGACCGACTACTCGTTCGTGAGCGACCACGCCACGATCACCATGGCGATGGGCGTCGCGCTGTTCGTGGCGCACCGGAGGTTCGGGGCCGTCGGGATCGGGCTCGGGCTGCTCGAAGGGTTCTGCCGGGTCTACATGGGGGTGCACTACCCGACCGACGTGGTGGGCGGGTTCGCGCTCGGCACGGCGGTGGCCCTGCTGCTGTCGCCGCTGGCGATGGCGTTGCTGACGCCGGTGACGCGGGCCGTCGAGCGGTCGCCTCGGCTGGGGTGGGTGATCCGGGCCCGGGGCAGAGCGTACGTCGGGCAGGACGCGGTGATACCCGGGGCACGGCGTGAGGCGTCGGGCGCCCAGGAGCGGGACCTCGCCGCGTAGCGGCCGGCGGGCCGGGCCGCAGCCGGGTCACAGCGCCTGGGGGTACGTGAAGAAACGGTTCGGGTCGTACTGGTTCTTCACCTTCTTCAGGCGCGGGGCCGCGTCCCCGTAGTACGCCTCGCGCCAGTTCGTCAGGGTCGGGTCCGTGTAGTTCTGGTAGGCCGCGCCCGAGGCGTACGGGCGCATCGCCCGGTGGGCGGAGGTCAGCCAGGACTGGGCCGACGTGCCGGCCGTGCCCGCGCGCCAGGAGGCGATGTACTGCGCCAGCATCCGGGAGCGGCGGTGGACGAAGGCCGTGGCCGTGGGGGAGACGCGGTTGACGGCGCCGCCGAGCGCGGTCAGCTGGATGCTGCCCGCGCCGCCGCGCACCGAGCGGATCTGCGACAGCAGGGTGCGGATGCCGGCCGCCGACAGGGAGCGGTCGAAGAAGTCCGAGCGGGCCGTGTACGTCTCGCGGCCCAGCGCGCCCTGCGGGGAGCGGCCCGGGGTCGAGCCGGGCAGGTGGCACATCGCGTCCGTGCGGAAGGACGAGCAGCCGGCGTACACCTCCATCGACTCCTCGTAGGAGCGGCGCTTGACCGAGACGTGGGCCGGGGCGCCGGCGCGGTCGGCCAGGCGGTCCAGGGCGTTGGTCAGTTCGCCCCGGGTGCCGAGCGAGAAGGCGGAGACGGTGACCGTGGGGGTGCCGCCGGAGGCGTTCGCCAGGTGCAGCGCCGACCAGATCTCGTCGGGCTGGGACGGGCCCCACTCCTGCCAGGCCTTCAGCACGGCGGCGGCCTTCGCCCAGGGCCAGGTCAGGTACGCGGACACGCCCTGGGGCGCGGGGTGGGTGCGGAAGCGCAGTTCGGTGACGACGCCGAAATTGCCGTTGCCCGCGCCGCGCAGGGCCCAGAACAGGTCCTTGTGCTCGCGGGCGTTCGCGGTGAGCAGGCTGCCGTCCGCCGTGACGACGGTGGCCTGGGTGAGGCTGTCGCAGGTCAGGCCGTAGGCGCGGGAGACCACGCCGTGGCCGCCGCCCAGGGTGAGACCGGAGACGCCGACGGTGGGACAGGAGCCGGCCGGGATCGTCACGCCCTTGGCGGCCAGGGCGCGGTAGACGTCGATCAGCTTGGCGCCGGCGCCGACGACGGCGGTGCCGCCGCTCGCGCGCACCTTGTTCAGCTGGGAGACATCGAGGATCAGGCGGCCGTTTCCGGACGACCAGCCGGCGTAGGAGTGGCCGCCGTTGCGGATCGCCACCCGGATGTCGTGGGCGCGGGCGTAGGCCAGGGCCGTGCGGATGTCGTCGGGGTGGGCGACGTAGGCGACGGCGGCGGGGGTGAGGCTGTCGAACCGGGTGTTGTAGAGCTGCCGGGCCGCCTTCCACTGTGCGTCGCCGGGGCGGACCAGGGGGCCGTCGAGGTCGCGGGCCAGGGCGGTCCAGTTGGCCGCGACGCCGGCGGCGGCGCTCCTCAGCGAGGTACCGGAGGCGGTCGTGGTGGCCGTACGGGACGGGGTGGAGCCGTCGCAGGCGGCGGTGGCCACCGCCGCGAGCGCGGCCGTGCCGCCCGAGATGAACGTACGCCGGTCCATGTGCGCCTCCCCTGGATGGTTCTCGTGGAACGAGACGGGTCCCGCGCTGCCCGGGTTCCGCCGGTCCGGGCGTTCAAGGGGCGAAAACCGGACTGTGCGCCTCCAGCGCGGCACCGGGACCGGGGCGTGCCCTCCCCGTGAGCATTCCGTGACCTAACCGCACTGTCCACAGGGGTTCACCCGGCGTTCATTTACGGCCATCGGCGCCTTCACCTGTTCTGCCTAATTTCGGCCTTACGCGATGCGAGCGCACGTCCAGCACGTGTGTCCGTGTCCCTCACACTTCGCACGCCGCCGAATCAGGACGGCGGCTCCTGGAAGGAACTCCCTCAAGTGAAGCTTCAGCGCAAGAACCGGCGGGCCCTCGCTCTCGGTGCTCTCGCCGTCTCCGGCGCCCTGGCCCTCACGGCGTGCGGCTCCGACGACACCGGCGGGACCGACGCCGGCGGCGGCTCCAGCGCGGCGGCCAGCAACGTCAAGTGCGACGACGCCAAGGGCCAGCTGCTGGCCGACGGCTCCTCGGCGCAGAAGAACGCGATCGACGCTTGGGTGAAGCAGTTCACGCAGTCCTGCAAGAACGTCCAGATCAATTACAAGGGCGGCGGCTCCGGCGCCGGCGTCACCGCGTTCACCCAGGGGCAGGTCGCCTTCGCCGGTTCCGACTCCGCGCTGAAGCCCGAGGAGGTCGAGGCGTCCAAGAAGGTCTGCAAGGGCGGCCAGGGCATCGACCTGCCGATGGTCGGCGGCCCGATCGCCCTCGGCTACAACGTCCCCGGCGTCGACAAGCTCGTCCTGGACGCCTCCACCATCGCCAAGATCTTCGACGGCAAGATCACCAACTGGGACGACGCGGCGATCAAGAAGCTGAACCCGGACGCCAAGCTCCCCAGCCTGAAGATCCAGGCGTTCCACCGCTCCGACGACTCCGGCACCACGGACAACTTCACCAAGTACCTCAAGGCCGCCGCCCCGGCGGACTGGAAGTACGAGGGCGGCAAGGCCTGGCAGGCCAAGGGCGGCCAGGCGGCCTCCGGCTCCTCCGGCGTCGCCCAGGGCGTGAAGCAGACCAACGGCGCGATCGGCTACTTCGAGCTGTCGTACGCCAAGGACGGCCTGAAGACGGTCAGCATCGACACCGGCGCCTCCGCCCCGGTCGACGCCACCATCGAGAACGCCACCAAGGCCATCGCGGACGCCAAGGTCGTCGGCACCGGCAAGGACCTCGCGCTGCAGCTGAACTACGCCACCAAGGCCGACGGCGCCTACCCGATGGTCCTGGTGACCTACGAGATCGTCTGCGACAAGGGCAACAAGTCCGACACCCTGCCCGCCACCAAGGCGTTCCTGCGCTACATCGCCAGCGAGGACGGCCAGAAGGTGCTCGCCGACAACGACTACGCGCCGATCCCCGCCGAGATCATCTCCAAGGTCCGCTCCACCATCGAAGAGCTGAGCTGACCTGAGTGTGCGGTCCGGCCCCCACCCGGGGCCGGGCCGCACCGTCCGGTGCACCGCCGCCCGGGGCCGCACACCGCGTGCGGCTCCTCCGAGCCGCCCACCAGCGGTTCCGCAGACCGGAGAACCCGATGGACATCACCACGAAGAGCACCGAAGCACCTCCCCCCGTATCCCAGCCGATGGACGCCGAGCACAAGCGCGCGGCCCGCGGCGCCACCCGGCCCGGCGACCGGATCTTCCTTGGTCTGTCCCGCGGGTCGGGCATCCTGCTGCTGGCGATCATGGCCGCCATCGCGGTCTTCCTCACGTACCGCGCGAGCCTCGCCATCGGCAAGAACCACGGCAACTTCCTGACCACGTTCGAGTGGAGCACCAACCTCGACCCGCCGGTCTTCGGCATCGCCGTGCTGGCCTTCGGCACGGTCGTCTCCTCGGTCATCGCCATGGTGATCGCGGTCCCGATCGCGGTGGCCATCGCGCTGTTCCTGACGCACTACGCCCCGCGCAGGCTGAGCGGCCCGATCGCGTACGTGATCGACCTGCTCGCCGCCGTGCCGTCCATCGTCTACGGCCTGTGGGGCGCCCTGGTCCTCGTGCCGCACCTGGACGGGCTCTTCAGCTGGCTGAACGACTACCTCGGCTGGACCGGCGTCTTCGAGTGGCAGGGCGGCGCCCCGCGCTCCATGCTCACCGTGGGCATCCTGCTCGCGATCATGATCCTGCCGATCATCACCAACGTGAGCCGCGAGGTCTTCCGCCAGGTCCCGCGGATGCACGAGGAGGCCGCCCTGGCGCTCGGCGCCACCCGCTGGGAGGTCGTCCGCATGGCGGTCCTGCCCTTCGGCCGGTCCGGTGTGATCTCCGCCTCGATGCTCGGCCTCGGCCGCGCCCTCGGCGAGACCATGGCCGTCGCCACCGTGCTCTCCCCGAGCTTCACCATCCAGGCCAGCCTGCTCGACCCGGGCGGCGGCACCTTCGCCCAGAACATCGCCAGCAAGTTCAGCGAGGCGAACGACTTCGGCCGTGACGCGCTGATCGCCTCCGGTCTGGTCCTGTTCGTCATCACCCTGCTGGTCAACGGCGCGGCCCGCGCGATCATCGCCCGCCGCAAGGAGTACTCGGGGGCCAACGCATGAGCACCGCATCCGCCGTAGCCGACAAGCGCCCCAGCACCCTGCGCGGCGCCAGCCTGCCCAAGTGGGCCCCGTACGCGATCGCCGCCGGCTCCCTCGCCGCGGGCGTCGGCATCGGGCTCGCCGCCGGACTGCACAGCAAGATCCAGTGGGGTCTGATCGCCGCGATCCTGTACGTCCTGGGCACCTACGCCATCGCCACGGCCGTCGAGGGCAAGCGGCAGGCCAAGGACCGGGTGGCGACCTCCCTGGTCTGGGTGGCCTTCCTGCTGGCCGTGGTACCGCTGGCCTCCCTGGTCTGGGCGACCGTGCAGCGCGGTACGAAGGTCCTGAACGGGTACTTCCTGACCCACTCCATGGGTGTCGTCGCCGACACCGAGCCGGGCGGCGGCATCTACCACGCCATCCTCGGCAGCCTGGAACAGGTCGGCCTCGCCACGCTCATCGGCGCGCCGATCGGCGTGCTCACCGCGATCTACCTGGTGGAGTACGGGCGGGGCAACCTCGCCCGGGCCGTGACGTTCTTCGTCGACGTCATGACCGGTATCCCGTCGATCGTCGCCGGTCTGTTCATCCTCTCGATCATGCTGATGTGGGACATGCAGCCCTTCGGCTTCGCCGGGTCGCTCGCGCTGGCGATCCTGATGATGCCGGTGGTCGTGCGCTCCACGGAGGAGATGCTCAAGCTCGTCCCGAACGAGCTGCGCGAGGCGTCCCTGGCGCTGGGCGTGCCCAAGTGGCGCACGATCCTGAAGGTGGTCGTGCCCACCTCCATCGGCGGCATCACCACCGGCATCATGCTGGCGGTCGCGCGTATCGCCGGTGAGACCGCCCCGGTGATGCTGCTGGTGTTCGGCAACCCGTTCATCAACGCCAACCCGTTCGAGGGGGCGCAGGCCTCGCTGCCGCTGTACATCTTCCAGCAGTACGCCAACAGCGCGGGCTCCGGAGCGGCGTACGACCGTGCCTGGGCGGCGTCGCTGACGCTGATCGCCTTCGTGATGATCCTCAACCTGCTGGCCCGCGGCATCGCCCGCTGGAAAGCCCCACGCTGACAATCTGCGGCCACCGCCGCGCGGCCGGTCGCTGACGCGGCCAACCAGGAAGTGACTGAAAATCATGGCCAAGCGAATCGACGTATCCGGTCTGACCGCCTACTACGGCTCCCACAAGGCCATCGAGGACATCTCGATGACCATCGAGCCCCGCTCGGTGACGGCGTTCATCGGGCCGTCCGGGTGCGGCAAGTCCACGTTCCTGCGCACCCTGAACCGTATGCACGAGGTCACGCCCGGCGGGCGGGTCGAGGGCAAGGTGCTGCTGGACGACGAGGACCTGTACGGCAGCGGGGTCGACCCGGTGTCGGTGCGCCGCGAGGTCGGCATGGTGTTCCAGCGGCCGAACCCGTTCCCCACCATGTCGATCTTCGACAACGTGGCGGCGGGGCTGCGGCTGAACGGCGACTACAAGAAGAGCGAGCTGAGCGACATCGTCGAGAAGTCGCTCAAGGGCGCGAACCTCTGGAACGAGGTCAAGGACCGGCTGAACAAGCCCGGCTCCGGGCTGTCGGGCGGTCAGCAGCAGCGGCTGTGCATCGCCCGGGCGATCGCCGTCGAGCCCAAGGTGCTGCTGATGGACGAGCCGTGCTCGGCCCTCGACCCGATCTCGACGCTGGCGATCGAGGACCTGATCGGGGAGCTGAAGGAGCGCTTCACGATCGTCATCGTGACGCACAACATGCAGCAGGCGGCCCGCGTCTCCGACCGTACGGCGTTCTTCAACCTGGCGGCTGTCGGGCAGCCGGGGAAGCTGGTCGAGATCGACGACACGGAGCGGATCTTCTCCAACCCGTCGGTCCAGGCGACGGAGGACTACATCTCCGGCCGGTTCGGCTGAGCGAGCCCCTCGCGGTGCTGCATGGCGGTGCCACCGCGAGGACGAGAAGGGCCCGCCCTCCCGGATGTGTTCCGGAGGGCGGGCCCGTCGTCGTGGTCGTGTGCCGGTGGACTACAGGAACGCCAGGTTCACCAGGCCGAAGGCCGCTGCCGCCACCGCCGCCGCTGCCGGCATGGTGATGAACCAGCCCAGGATGATGTTCTTGGCGACGCCCCAGCGCACCGCGTTGACACGCTTGGTCGCGCCGACGCCCATGATCGCCGAGGTGATGACGTGGGTGGTGGAGATCGGCGCCTTGAAGATGAACGCCGTGGTGAACATGATCGACGCGCCCGTCGTCTCCGCGGCGAACCCCTGCGGCGGGTCGAGCTCGATGATCTTGCGGCCGAGCGTGCGCATGATGCGCCAGCCACCGGCGTACGTGCCCAGCGACAGCATCACCGCGCAGGCCACCTTCACCCAGATCGGGATCGGGTCGCCGTAGTCCTCGACGTCGGCGATGACCAGGGCCATCACCACGATGCCCATCGTCTTCTGGGCGTCCTGGAGGCCGTGGCCGAGGGCCATGCCGGCCGCCGAGACGGTCTGGGCGATGCGGAAGCCCCGCTTGGCCTTGTGCGGGTTGGCACGGCGGAAGATCCACATGATGGCCGTCATCACCAGGTAGCCGGCCACCAGGCCCACCACCGGGGAGATGAACATCGGGATGACGATCTTCTCCAGCACGCCGTGCCAGTAGACCGTCGTGCCGCCCGCGAGGGCCGCGCCGACCATGCCGCCGAACAGCGCGTGCGAGGAGGACGAGGGCAGCCCGAAGTACCAGGTGACGAGGTTCCAGGTGATCGCGCCGACGAGGGCCGCGAAGAGGATCCCCATGCCCGTGGAGCCCTCGGGCGTCTGGATCAGGCCCTCACTGACCGTCTTGGCGACACCGGAGCCCAGGAAGGCGCCCGCGAGGTTCATCACCGCGGCCATCGCCAGCGCGGCCCTCGGAGTGAGGGCCCGGGTGGAGACGGACGTGGCGATGGCGTTCGCCGAGTCGTGGAAGCCGTTGGTGTACGTGAAGAAGAGCGCGACCAGGATGGTCACGACCAGCGCGAAGGTGTCCATGGACGGGTCAGGACTCCTTGACCGCGATGGTCTCCACCGTGTTCGCCACGTGCTCGAAGGCGTCGGCCGCCTCCTCGAGCACGTCCACGATCTGCTTGAGCTTGAGGACCTCGATGGCGTCGTACTTGCCGTTGAAGAGGTGGGCCAGGAGCTTGCGGTGGATCTGGTCGGCCTGGTTCTCGAGGCGGTTGACCTCGATCCAGTACTCGGTGAGGTTGTCCATCGTGCGCAGGTGCGGCATGGCCTCGGCCGTCAGCTCGGCCGCGCGGGCCAGGACCTCGATCTGCTGCTCGACGCCCTTGGGCAGTTCCTCGACGTTGTAGAGGACGACCAGGTCGACGGCCTCCTCCATGAAGTCCATGATGTCGTCGAGGGACGACGCGAGGGAGTAGATGTCCTCGCGGTCGAACGGCGTGATGAACGAGGAGTTCAACTGGTGGAAGATCGCGTGCGTGGCGTCGTCACCTGCGTGTTCCGCTGCCCGCATACGCTCTGCGATCTCGGCCCGGGCGGAAGCGTCCGCCCCGAGCAGTTCCATCAGGAGTTTCGAGCCGGTGACGATGTTGTCCGCGGAGGCGGCGAACATGTCGTAGAAGCTCGTCTCCCTGGGGGTCAGACGAAAGCGCACGTGGGGTCCTCGGGGTGCTTCGGTTTCGGACAGGCTGATGCTAGGCGCATCATCCGGCCACGGCTAACGGGCCGCCCCCCAGTGTCGCCCATCAGGCACGGTGATGAGCAGGGGGGCGGGCGACCGAACGGATCCGGCCGCCGCGCACGACCGTGGCCAAGAGGCGTATACCCAGCAAACTTCGGTACCATATACCCAGCAGGGGTATATGTCGGCTCGCTGCACACCAGGAGGACGTGATGACGACCACCGAGGCCGGCGCCGGGGCGCCCTCCGCGGATGTGAGGCAGGCCACCGACGTGACGGATCTCGCAACCGCTCACGACCGCGGTGTGCACGGGTACCACAAGCAGAAGGACGAGCACCTCAAGCGGCTGCGCCGTATCGAGGGCCAGATCCGGGGCCTGCAGCGGATGGTCGACGAGGACGTCTACTGCATCGACATACTCACCCAGGTCTCCGCCTCCACCAAGGCGCTGCAGTCCTTCGCGCTGCAACTGCTGGAGGAGCACCTGCGGCACTGTGTCGCCGACGCGGCCGTCAAGGGCGGCGACGAGATCGAGGCGAAGGTGAAGGAGGCCACCCAGGCGATCGCCCGCATGCTGCGGACGTAGCCGGGGGTCAGTCCTGGTGCGCCCGGGCCTCGGCCACCTTGAGGATCTCGTCGATGCTCTCCAGGCTGAGGCGGTCCTGGGCGGCCGAGGCCGCGATGATCAGGTCTCCGCACAGCTCGATCTCGGCGAGGGCCACGTGGTCCTGAACTGCCGTACCGCCGACCGGAGCCACGCGCATCACCTCATCTCTGCCGTCACCGGCTTCCTAGGGTAGGGAGCGGTCCGCACCCCGCGCATGGCACGGACGGGCTAGTTCCCGACGGTCAGTCCTCGGCGATCCGGCCCGCGTAGATGTCGCCCGCGGCCGGGAGCCGTACGCGCACCGGGGCGCCGAAGTCGTACAGCACCGTCGTCGAGGCGACCGCCACGGGCTTGCCGTGCCGGCCGTTGACGAAGCTGAAGCGGTGCCGGACCTTGCGGAGACGGCCCTGGTCGTCGAGGTAGGCGTCGAACGGGACGTCGGCCGTGGCGAACCCTTTCGCCGCCGCCTCCAGCGGGCCCTTGCCGGCGGCGGAGGCGGCCTGGGCCGCCTGGCCGAGATCCGCCGTGCCCCGGTAGTGCCGCACCTCGGTTCCGGCCACCTCGGTGCGTCCCAGGTAGGTCGCCGTGCGGGTGCCGCGCAGCACCTCGGCGGCCGCGAACGGGTCGGTGGCGCCGCCGGTGACGAGGTTGCCGTCCGAGAGCGTCCCGGTGTCCACCCGCACCCACTTGTCGGCGGGCACCCCGGCCCCCCGGTTCTTCATGAACAGCGCCCCGGGGGCGAGGAGTTCGGTGATGGGCCGGTGCGGGTCGGCGCCCGCCGGGTCCTGCGGCAGCAGCACCTTCAGCTGCCCGAGCCGGCGCCGGTAGTCGTACCCGCCCTCGCCGCGGATGGTCACCCGGGTGCCGCCCGCGGCCATCTCCATGGACGTACGGGCCTTGGAACTGCCGGCGTCCACCAGCCGGTCGGCGGCCCGGCGCAGGAGGGCGACGGAGGCGCCGGTGCGGGCGTCCCCGGCCACCGCGTCGCTGCCGGAGCAGCCGCCGGTGCCCGCGCACACGCAGGCCACGATGCCCGCCGCGACGACCGCCCCGCCCGTCCTGTGCCGCCGTTGCCGCCTGGTCATCGTCTGCCTACCCCCAGCCGCTGCGTTCCGTCCCGGGCGTCCGTGTCGATCCGGTTAACGACGGGTAGGTAGGGCCGTCACGCGGAGCCTCTTGCCGGCCTTTTACCGGGCCGTTCACCTGGGGTGGGTAGCGTTCCGGACGTGACTGAGCAGGAGCGCTTACCGCACGCGGCGGACGCCTTGGACCACCGGACCACCACCATCGAACGAGGCCCCTTCTGCCTGGCCCGCTGCACGTGCGGCTGGAGCGGACCGGCCCGGCGCGCCCGCAGCCTGGCCCGTACGGACGCGGCCGAGCACCTCGCGGGTGCCGCCTAGGTCCTCGCGGGTGCCGCCCAGGTGAGGTGCAGGACGCGCAGGAGCGCGTCGACCAGGTCCCGGTCCCCCGGCCGGGTCAGGCGCGGCCGGGCCGCTTCGGGGGTGAGCCAGCAGATCCGGTCCACCTCGTCGGTGGGCAGGAACGTACCGCCGGTGGCCTCGGCCGCCCAGTACCGCACCTGCTTGGGGCGGCCGTCGGCGAGGTAGTGCAGCGTGGGCAGTTCGGGGCCGGGTACGGCGGTGCAGCCCGTCTCCTCCGCGACCTCGCGCAGCGCGCCGGCGAGCGGCTCCTCGTCGTGCTTGAGCTTGCCCTTGGGCCAGGACCAGTCGTCGTACTTCGGGCGGTGCACCAGGCACAGTTCCAGGGCGCCGTCCACGGGGGAGCGGCGCCACAGGACGCAGCCGGCCGCCCGCACGGGGGTGCCGGGGGTGTCGTCGGGGGAGGTCACCGGGCGCGCACCGCCTCTCCTTCCTTGTGCCGGTCCTTCTGCCAGCAGCGCTGGAACGCGTACCGCGCCGCCTCCACCTCATGCCGCTGGTCGGCGTGGAGCACGCCCAGGGCGTACGCCGTGGCGGGGGCGATGCGGGGCGTACGGGCGGCCTGGGCCGCGGCGGCCGCGGCCTCCGAGGCGTCGCGGTGCCGGTCGAGGGCCTGGCCCGCGGCCAGCAGCCGCAGGTCGACGGGTTCCTCGTCGCCGAGCAGGACCTCACGGGCGTAGCGGTGCAGGCGCAGCAGGAGGCGGACCTGGTGCCAGGGGGCGTCCTGCGGGTGCGGGGCGGGGTCAGGGGAGAGGCCGTGGATCAGTGCCTCGGCGTTGTAGGGGCTGCCCGCGGTGATCAGGGGCAGTGCGGCGACGGCGTCGGCGAGGCGTTCCTCGGCCGCGCCGGCCAGAGGGCGCAGGTCGGTGACGGGGGCCGGGCGGGTCAGGGGGACCTCGCTGGCCAGTAAGGCGACCTTGTCGGCGACGGCGTGGAAGCGTGAGGACCCCAGGGCCTGCAGGGCGCTGGAGTGGGCCCGGGTCCGGGCCAGGGTGAGCTGGCGTTCCAGCAGGGCGCCGGCCTTCGCCGCCCCGACGGTGAGGTTGCCGCGTTCCGCCGTCGCGGTCGGGTGGGCGGGCGGACCGGCGGGGCCGGGCGCCGCCCCGGCGGCCCGGCTGCCCACGGCCGGGGCGCCGGACGACTGCGCCGGGATCGCCCCCGAGCCCGACAGGCGGTGCAGGGCCGTCAGCAGGCGTTCCAGGCGGGAGGCGTAGGCGTGTTCCCTCGCCAGCGTGCCCGACACCCAGGCCAGTTCGGGGCGCAACGATTCGGCCCAGTCGGTGTCCAGCAGGGGCTGGAAGGTGTGCAGGGTGCCGCTGATGCGGCGGGCCGAGCGGCGCAGGGCGCGGGCCGCCTCGACGGACTCCTCGGAGCCGCCCGCGCCCGCACCGGTCTCCCGGTGCAGGCGCAGTGCGCGGAGGAACTCCGTGGCCTGGGCCCGCAGATAGCCCGCGAGGGCCTGAGCGGTCACCGCCCCGGCCGGGGAGTCCGTCGTCGGGTCATGGTGTTGCGTTGCCACGCCGGCGCCTCCGGGCGTCTATGAGCATCTCCTGGATGTTGCGCAGGGGCTGGCCGTCCCCGTCGGTGGCGTGCCGGGTCCAGTCGCCGTCCGGGCCGAGGTGCCAGGAGGCGGTGGCGTCGGACATGCCGGTTTCCAGCAGCCGGTTCAGGGCGGCCCGGTGGGCCGGGTCGGTGACCCGGACCAGGGCCTCTATCCGGCGGTCGAGGTTGCGGTGCATCATGTCCGCGCTGCCGATCCACACCTCCGGTTCACCGCCGTTGCCGAAGGCGAAGACCCGGGAGTGTTCCAGGAAGCGGCCGAGCACGGAGCGGACCCGGATGTTCTCCGACAGGCCCGCCACGCCCGGGCGGATCGCGCAGATGCCGCGCACCCACACGTCGACCGGCACGCCCGCCCGGGACGCGCGGTACAGGGCGTCGATGATCGCTTCGTCGACGATGGAGTTGACCTTGACGCGGACGTAGGCGGGACGTCCGGCACGGTGGTGCTGGACCTCCTTGTCGATCCGCGAGATCAGGCCGTCGCGCAGCGACTTGGGCGCCACCAGCAGGCGGCGGTAGGTCTCGCGGCGCGAGTAGCCGGACAGGCGGTTGAACAGGTCCGACAGGTCCGCGCCGACCTGCGGGTCGGCCGTCAGCAGGCCCAGGTCCTCGTACAGGCGGGCCGTCTTCGGGTGGTAGTTGCCGGTGCCGACGTGGCTGTAGCGGCGCAGCGTGTCGCCCTCCTGGCGGACCACCAGGGACAGCTTGCAGTGCGTCTTCAGCCCGACCAGGCCGTAGACGACGTGGCAGCCGGCCTCCTCCAGCTTGCGCGCCCACTTGATGTTGGCGTGCTCGTCGAAGCGGGCCTTGATCTCGACCAGGACCAGGACCTGCTTGCCGGACTCGGCGGCGTCGATCAGCGCGTCCACTATCGGGGAGTCGCCGGAGGTCCGGTACAGCGTCTGCTTGATGGCCAGCACGTCCGGGTCGGCCGCCGCCTGCTCCAGGAACGCCTGGACGGAGGTGGAGAAGGAGTCGTACGGGTGGTGCAGCAGGACGTCGCGGCTGCGCAGGGCCGCGAAGATGTCCGGCGGGGACGCCGACTCGACCTCGGCGAGGTCGCGGTGGGTGCCGGCGACGAACTTCGGGTACTTCAGCTCCGGCCGGTCCAGGCTGTGGATGCGGAAGAGGCCGGTGAGGTCCAGGGGGCCGGGCAGCGGGTACACCTCGGCCTCGCTGATCTTCAGCTCGCGCACCAGGAGGTCCAGCACCTCGCGGTCGATGGACTCCTCGACCTCCAGGCGCACCGGCGGGCCGAAGCGGCGCCGCATGAGCTCCTTCTCCAGGGCCTGGAGCAGGTTCTCGGCGTCGTCCTCCTCGACCTCGAGGTCCTCGTTGCGGGTGAGGCGGAAGGCGTGGTGCTCCAGGACCTCCATGCCCGGGAACAGCTCCTCCAGGTGGGCGGCGATGACGTCCTCGACGGGGACGAACCGGCCCGGGGAGGCCTCCAGGAACCGCGACAGCAGCGGCGGCACCTTCACGCGCGCGAAGTGCTTGTGCCCGGTGACCGGGTTGCGCACGACGACGGCCAGGTTCAGCGACAGGCCGGAGATGTACGGGAAGGGGTGCGCCGGGTCGACCGCCAGGGGGGTCAGCACCGGGAAGATCTGGTGCCGGAACAGCGTGAACAGGCGGGCCTGCTCCTTCTCCTCCAGCTCGTTCCAGCGGACCAGGCAGATGTTCTCCTCCGCCAGGGCGGGGGCGACGTCCTCGTGGAAGCACGCGGCGTGCCGGGCCATCAGCTCGCGGGAGCGGGCCCAGATCATCTCCAGCACCTCGCGCGGCTGGAGCCCGGAGGCGGAGCGGGTGGCCACGCCGGTGGCGATACGGCGCTTGAGGCCGGCCACCCGGACCATGAAGAACTCGTCCAGGTTGCTCGCGAAGATCGCCAGGAAGTTGGCGCGCTCCAGCAGGGGCGTGTTCGGGTCCTCGGCGAGCTCCAGGACACGTTCGTTGAACGCGAGCCAGCTGCGTTCCCGGTCGAGGAAACGACCCTGCGGCAGTGGCTGCGCCCCGTCGGCCTGGGCCTCCTCGTACGCGTCGAGGTCGGCGTCGATGTCGGGTTCCAGATCGGAGACGGCCGCCGCGACGGTGTGCGGGCGGTGGGCGGCTATGGAGCCCACGGAGGGCTGCGGGTGCTGGACCTGTGCCTGGGTGTTCGGCTGGCTCATGGAACCATTCTTCCGCGTCGCCGGCATCACAGGCGCGTCGGAAAGCGCGGGCCGGAGCGAGGGCGCGGCGGGCGCGTCCCCGTTCCGCCCGGAACCCTCTCGGGGCGTCGAGTGCTCTGGCACGGCGGGAGTCATTGGCCGAGCGTCGCAAGGTCGTCTGAATCGACGGTTACGGAGACATGACGTGTGGGATAGCGGGGGGCGGCCCGCGGGGGTCCCCTCCGGCGCCGGCCGGGGCGGCCGTACGTCCCCTTCCCCCGTGGAGGGACGGGCGGGCCCCGGCCGGGGCGGGTCAGGGGGTGCGGCGGCGCAGCAGGAGGAAGGCACCGGCCGTCGCGGCGGCGGCGACGGCGAGCAGGATGCCGGTCTCCACGTACTGCAGGGGCCAGAAGTGGGACGGCGGGTGGAAGGTCGCGGTGGTCCGGCCGGACCCGTGTCCGAGCGCGTTGTCCCAGGTCACGTCCTCGGAGGTGGTGTCCCAGGACACCTGGAAGGCCGAGCGGGGCAGGTCCGGGTCCCCGGTGCCGGTGCGGGTGACCGGCGGCCAGAGGTCCGCGCGGCAGCGCTCCAGCAGGGTGCACAGGAGCAGCACGGCGGCGCAGGCGGCCGCGGCGGCGGGCAGGGCCCGGCGCCACAGCAGTCCGGCGAGGGCACCGAGAGCGAGGCCGGCCAGGGCGTGGGCGACGGCGGTGGGGCCGGTGCCGACGAACACGTCCGGCTGGTACCAGTCGCCGACCAGGTCCGGGTCGCCGTCCCCGCGGGCCCACACGGTCAGCAGGACCAGCCCGCCGGTGCCGGCGGAGAGCAGGGCGGCCGGCACGGCCAGCTTGGCGGCCAGCCAGCGGGCCGGGGAGACGGACTGGGTCCAGGCCAGCTGGGCCGTGCCCTGCTCCAGTTCCCGGCCGACGAGCGCGGCACCGGCCCAGGCCGCCACGGGGAGGATCACGTACGACAGGGCGGTGGTGACCAGGGCGAGGCCGTTGGCGTACGTGGTGTCGGCGATGATCGCCTCGACCGCCGCGCAGGAGCGCAGCCGGCCGGTGGGTGGTGTGGCACAGGCAGCGACGCCCCGGCGCGCCTCGTCGCCGAGGGAGTGCAGCCAGAGCAGACCGGCCGCGCCGGCGGCCAGGGCCAGGCCCCACAGGGTCAGGGCCGTGCGGTGCAGCCGCAGCACGGCCCGCAGGAGGCCGCGTGCCTCCGGTGTGCGGCGCGGGGCGGGGGCGGCGGTCGCGGCGAGAGCGGTCATGCGGTGGCTCCGAGGGTGGTCATGCGGCGGCTGCGCAGGGTGGTCATGCGGCGGCCGAGGGAAGGCGGCCCTACGACGGCTGCGGGGGCGGTCATACGGCGGCTCCGGTGCGGTGGCGCAGCAGCCGGAACGCCGTGAGGGCCGCCAGCGCGACGACGGTCAGGACGACGGCGGTCTCCATCAGCTGGAGCGGCCAGAAGTGGGAGGCGGGGTGGTGGCGGGCGTAGAAGCCGGCGATGCCGTCGCCGCAGGAGGCCTCGCCGGTGCACCCGGGCAGCGGGACACGGGCACCGCTGGAGGTGAGGGTGCCGCTCTCGACGATGATTCCGTCCGGCTCGGGAAGGTCGTCCCGGGCGGTGACCGTCACCGTCGGCCACAGCCGCGGGCGCAGCGCGTCGAGGGCGTACAGCAGGGCGGCCAGCGCGGCCACGGCGGTGGCCGAGGCGGGCAGGGCGCGGCGCAGCAGCACGCCCGCGAGGGCGCCGACGGCCAGGCCGAGCAGGGCGTAGGCGGTGGCGAGGGTGCCGTTGGCGGCGAAGGTGGGGGTGCCCCACCACGCGCGTGAGCTCATGGCGACGCGCAGCGGGCCGTCCGACGACCACAGCGCGCGGTGCAGCACGGTGAGCAGCAGCGTGCCGGGCACGAGCAGCAGCGCCGGGACGGCGAGCTTGGCGGCCAGCCAGCGGGCCGGGGAGACGGACTGGGTCCAGGCCAGCTGTGCCGTGCCCAGCTCCAGTTCCCGCCCGATGAGCGCGGCGCCCGCCCACGCGGCGGTGAGGAACGGCAGGACGGAGAGCGACCCGGCGCCGAGCGCCACGGCCGTGTCGTAGCGGCCGTAGGCGGGGCCGGTGTAGTCGCAGCCCAGGTCCGGGCTCGGCCGGTCACAGCCCATGGCCCGGTACTCGGCCCAGGCGGCGTCCAGGCCGGGCCCGGCCGCCCACAGCAGCACGCCGGCGGCCAGGGCCACCAGCATCAGCCAGAACCACAGCGCCGAGCGGTGCAGCCGGAGCATCGCCCCGGCCAGGCCGCGCGGCCTCCGCAGGCGCCGTTCGGCGACGGGCGCCGTGGAGGTCAGGGCGGTCATACGGCGGCCTCCCGCGCGGTGTCCAGGCGCAGCGGCGGGGCGTCGGGGGAGCGCAGGTGGGCGAGGACGAGTTCCTCCAGGGACGGGATGCCGGTGCGCAGGGCGGTGCCGAGCGGACCCGCGGGGCGGACCAGGGCGGTCAGCTGGCGGCCGGTGGTGCGCGCCTCGACCACGGTGTGCGGGTCGAGGCTCTCGCCGGCCCGGCCGGTGACCAGGGTGTGCGCGGCGAGCAGGTCGTCCAGCGGGCCGGCGAGGCGGACCCGGCCGGCGCCGAGCAGCAGCAGGAAGTCGCAGGAGTGCTCCAGCTCCGCCACCACGTGCGAGGACATGACAACCGTGGTGCCGTGTTCGGCGGCGTCCGCCAGCAGGGTGCCGGTCAGCTGGTGCCGGGCGAGCGGGTCCACGTCGGCCATCGGCTCGTCCAGCAGGAGCAACTCGGGCCGCTTGCCGAGGGCGAGGGCGAGCGCCACCCGGGTGCGCTGGCCGCCGGAGAGCGTACGGATCTTCGCCGTGGGGTCGAGGTCGCCCTCGGCGACGACCCGCTCGGCGACGGCGGCGTCCCAGCGCCGGGGGTTGAGTTCCCGGCCCAGGCACAGGGTGTCGGCGACCGTGAGGTGCGGGTGCAGGGGCTTGTGCTGGGCGACGTACGCGAGGCGTTCGCGGGCCGCAGCCGGGCTGTGGCCGAGCACGGTGACCGTGCCCTCGGTGGGCCTGAGCAGCCCGGCGGCGAGGGCGAGCAGGGTCGACTTGCCGGCGCCGTTGGGGCCTACGAGGGCGCACACCCGCCCGGCCGGGAGCCGGAAGGAGCAGTCCTGCAGCGCCGGTGTGCGCCGGCGCCGGAAACTCCTGCCCAGTGCGGCCGCCTCGATGGCGGTGTCGGTCATGCCTGGTCCCCCCTGCTGTCGTGGTGCCCGGTGTGTACGCCGGCCTGTCGGTCCGGCACGGCGGTGCGGTGGCTGTCCCGTACGGCGGTGACGTGGCTGTCCCGTGCGGCGGTGAGGTGGCCGTCCCGTACGGCGGTGAGGTGTGTGTCCAGTCCGGCGGTCACTGTGTGTCCGGTGCGGCGGTGACGTGGTTGTCCCGTACGGCCGAGACGTGTGCGTCCGGTACGGCGGTGAAGTGCGCGTCCAGTACGGCGGTGAAGAGGGCGGCCACGTCGTCCCGCTCCAGCCCGGCCGCGCGGGCGCGCAGCGCCCAGTCCTCCAGTTCGGTGCGGAGCGGGGAGTCGGCGGGCGCGGTGCCCAGCGCCTTCCGTACGAAGGTGCCGAGCCCGCGCCGGGCCTCCACCAGGCCCTCGCGCTCCAGTTCGCGGTAGGCCTTCAGGACGGTGTTGGGGTTGATGGCGGTGGCCTCGACGACCTCCCGGGCCGTGGGGAGCTTGTCCCCGGGCCGCAGCAGGCCCAGGCGCAGGGCCTGTTTGGTCTGCTGGACGATCTGGACGTAGGTGGCCACGCCGCTGTGCCGGTCGATGCGGTACTCGACCATCCGGCTCCACCACCCTTTCACTAATTGAGTAGTGAAAGGGTGGTGGAAGGGGTGGGGAAAGTCAAGCGGGACGGGGTCCGGCTAGGGTCCGGTGCCGTGGACCTCAACGCCGTACGCACCTTCGTCGCGGTCGTGGACGCCGGGCAGTTCCAGGCCGCCGCGCTCGACCTGGGCGTCACCCAGCAGGCCGTCTCCAAGCGGGTCGCCGCGCTGGAGAAGGACCTCGGGGTGCGGCTGTTCAGCCGTACGCCGCGCGGCGCGGAGCTCACCTTCGACGGGCAGGCGTTCCTGCCGCACGCCCGGGCCCTGCTGCAGGCCGAGGAGCGGGCGGTCGCCGCCGTGCGGCCCGGCAGCCGTGCGCTGCGCGTCGACATCGTCGGCCGGCGGGTCTCGCTGGCCGGCCTGGTCCGCGACTTCCACCGGGCCCGTCCCGACATCCCCCTGGACGTGGTGACCCTCCCCGACGCGGACACGGCCGTCGCCGCCGTACGGGACGGCACCATCGACGCGACCTTCCGCGCCGTCACCATGCCCGGGCAGCGGATCCCCGACGGCATCGCGATCACCCCGGTCCTCGACGAACTCCTCCACCTGTGCACCGGCCCCGCCCACGCGCTCGCCGGCGCCACCGCCGTGACCCCGGCCCAGCTGGCCGGCCACCGCATCTGGATGCCGGGCAACGTCCCCGGCACGGAGTGGACCGCGTACTACGAGGCGCTGGCCGCCGCCTTCGGGCTGACCATCGAGGCGACCGGGCCCAACTTCGGGGTGGAGGCCCTCCTCGACACGCTCGCGGCCTCCCCGTCCCTGGCGACCTTCCTCGGCCCGCAGACCCCGCTCGTCTGGCCGGCCGGCCACACCGTGCGCCTCGTCCCGCTGCGCGACCCGGCGCCGGTCTACCCGCACTCCCTGCTGTGGCGCACCGACAACACCCATCCGGGGCTCGGCGCGTTGCGCGCCTACCTCGCCTCGGCGCCCGTGCCCCGGCCCGACGGTCCGACGTGGCGGCCGTCCTGGGCCGCCGGGTGACCCTCAGTAGAGCGGGAAGGCCCAGCCGCCCGGGTACCAGGGCTCGCGTGCGCCGCGGAAGGCGGCCGAGGCGGCGGAGAGCGCGCCGTGCCGCAGTTCCTCGACCAGGCCGGCGGCCGCGAGGGAGGTCAATGAGGTGCCGCCGAGGAAGGCGGCGCCGAGTTCCGCCACCGTCAGGCGCAGGTCGGCCGGGGCGGTCGTGGGCGCGCAGACGGCGCGTCCGTCCTGCGCCTGGAGCCGGTGGCGCCCGCTGTTCCACGGGCAGAAGTCGTCGCGCACGTCCAGGACGAGATCCAGGTCCCGGCCGTAACCGCGGCCCGCCAGGGCTCTGCCGAGGTCCACCGGCCGCAGCCACAGCCGGTACAAGGCGGCGTTGACGGCCCGTCGCTCCACCAGCAGGTGCGGCAGGGGCTCGTCCACAGCACCCTCGTAGTCGATCCAGGTCACCAGGTCGACCCCGGCGAGGAAGCGCCACAGCGCCGCGTACGCCTGACGGGAGCACGCCGCCAGCTCCTCCACCTGGAGCACCCCGGCGCTGCCGCCGCGCCCGTCCGGCTCGGACCTGTGCCGGTACAGGGCGTAGCCGGTGGCGCGTCCGTCCCGCTCCTCGTGCACGGCGTACCTGAGGGACGTGGCGCCACCGCGCCGGTGGGGGTAATCGGCCAGCCGGACCGTCCAGTGTGCCGTCTGCCGGTCGGGCCAGCCGGCCGTGACGGTGCGGACCCGGTCGTAGACCTCCTCGAGGAGGGGGCGGGCCCGCTCCGCCTGCCGCAGCCGGACGCCGCCGTCGCCGAAGTCGGTGCCGGGGCGGAACCGCAGGGCCCGCCGGTCGCAGCGCATCCGGTTGCCGACGGTCGCGGGGCCGTATCCGTACCGTCCGTAGATGCCGGCCTCGGAGGGGCGGAGTACGGCGATCGGCTCGCGCCGCTGCTCGTACAGGTCCGTCAACTGGGTGCGCATCATCGCGGTGAGGATGCCGCGGCGGCGGTGCGTGGGGGCCACGCCCACGGAGGCGATCCCCGCGGCGGGCAGGACGCCCCCGGGCACCGTCAGCAGCCGGCTGTAGACGGAGACCCCGGCGACCGGCTCGCCCTCGTCGAACACGGCCAGGGTGCGGGTGAGATCGGTCGCGGCCCGCTGGTCGGCCAGTTCCCGCTCCGACCGGTCCAGGCCGTAGGTGTCGGCGATCATGCGTGCCCAGGGGACGAACTCGTGCTCGGCGACACAGCGCGGCTGGAACTCACTAGCGGTCACCGGACCTGTGTACAACACGGCGTGACCCGTCCGCCGCCGGAACGGGGAACCTTCGCAGACCCTTCTCGTGTGTCCGAGCCGTGCTTCGGCCAGACCGGTCCCGTCGGTGTCAGGAACCGCATTCCGGCGGAGTGAGGCAAGGTGGAATCGCGCGGTGGTCGAACGAGAGGCGGGCGGGCGGGGAATGGGGCAGCAACGGGTCGTAGCCGTCGACGTCGGCTCCGTGCGGACGGGCTCCTTCGCCTGGGCGGCCCTCGACGTGCCGTCGGCGGGATCCGCGCTCGCCGGGTACGGGAGCGACCCGGCGTCGGCCGTCGCAGCGGCCGCCGAGGCACTGGCCGACGGCAGGCGGGCGGTCCTCGCGCTGGAGGCGCCGATGGCCGTGCCCGTGCCACAGGCGTGGGTGGAGCTGGGCAGGGGCCGTGCGGGGGAGGGCAACCGGCCCTGGTCCGCGAGCGCGGGGGCCGGGGCGCTGGGGACCGGGCTCGCCCAGGGGGCCTGGATGCTGGGCGAGCTGGGCCGGGCGGTGCCGGGCCTCACGGCCACGACCCAGGTACGGCGCTGGACGGGCGGTGCCGCCCGGCTGCTGCTCGTGGAGGCCTTCGTGTCGGGGGCAGGCAAGCCCGTGGCCACGGTGCTCGGCCAGCACGCCGCGGACGCCGAGGCGGCGGCCCGGATGGTCGCGGACCGGCTGGGCGGCGAGGACGGGACCGATGTGGAGTGCGCACCGCACCGGGCGTTCAACCTGCTGGCGGCGCAGGCGCTGTGGGCAGGTCTGGACATCCCGGGCGACGAGCTGCGAAGGGACGTCCTCGTGGTGCGGGCCCGGCCGGTACGCACGTGACGGCGGCCCCACACGTCTGCCTCGGCTCCCGCATGACCTCAGGCCTCCCCCTGACAGGACCGCCCCTCAGCAGCTGTATGACAGCCCCTCAGCTCTCCGTCCGGTACATCAGATCCGTCTCGTACGTCCTGAACCCCAGCCGCTCGTACACCGACACCGCCGCCGTGTTGTCGGCGTCGACGTACAGCATCGCCGTGGGCAGCCCCTGGGCCTTGAGGTGTCTGAGGCCGATCGTCGTCAGGGCCTTGCCGAGGCCGGTGCCCTGGGCCTCGGGGGACACGCCCAGGACGTAGACCTCGCCGAGGCGTTCGGCCGCGTGGACCTTCGTCCAGTGGAACCCGGCCAGGCGCTCCCCGCGGAAGGCGAGGAAGAAGCCCGCCGGGTCGAACCACGGCTCGGCCTTGCGGTCGTCCAGGTCGCGCTGGGTGAGGGAGCCCTGCTCGGGGTGGTGGGCGAACGCGGCGGCGTTCACGGCGAGCCAGGCGGCGTCGTCCTGGCCGGGCACGAAGGTGCGGACGGTGACGTCCGGCGGCAGCACCGGCTCGGGCGCGTCGAAGTCCGTCAACGGGCGGCGCATCTGGCGCAGTTCCCGGAACAGGGTCAGGCCGAGGACCTGGGCGAGGTGCCGGGCGGCCGCGTGGCCGCCGTGCGCCCAGACCCGCAGCCGCTTGCCGGAGGCGGCGAGCAGGGCCGCGCCGAGCGCCCGGCCGTGCCCCTGCCCGCGGTGCGCGGGGTGGACGACCAGCTCCGCGGCCGGCGGCTCCACCGGGTCGGTGTCCTCCAGCTGGGCGTAGCCGACGAGTTCGTCGCCGGCGGTCAGGAGCAGGTGGGACACGCCCGGCCGCTCTCCGCCGCGCAGTTGCAGGCGGCCCTGTTCGGACACCGCCTGCCGGCCGTCGTGCCGGGCGGACTCGGCGAGCAGGGCGAGGACCGCGTCGACCTGCTCCGGGCTGAGCGCGGAGTACGTCCGAAGCGAGCGGGGGCGGCCGGGGTGTGCGGTGTCGTCGCTGGTCATGCGTACGAGGGTACGGGCCCGGGCCCGCAAAGCGGCGGCAAAGAAGCAACCAGGATGTAACCACGAAAGCTCTGTTGCGCTACGCGCGTTGACCCTAGGCTGCGCCCGGACCCTCCGCTGCTTCGGCGGACTCACCAGACCCACAGGGGGGCGTATGCCAGCCACTTCCCCGGCGTCCACGGCACACCAGGAGCGCCGCAGACGCCGTACGAACCGTCTCCTCGCCCTCGCGGCCGGGGCCGTCACCGCCGGTGCCCTGGCCGCGGCCGCGCTGCCCGGGGCGGCGAGCGCGGGCGAGAGCACGCACCACGGCTTCCCGGGCCGCTACCAGGACGTGCAGCTGCTGTCGTTCAACGACCTGCACGGCAACCTGGAGCCGCCGTCCGGTTCCTCCGGCCGGGTCACCAAGGTGCGTGAGGACGGCACCACCGAGCAGATCACCGCGGGCGGCATCGAGTACCTGGCCACCCACCTGCGCCAGGCGCGGGAGGGCAAGAAGTACTCCATCACCGCGGCCGGCGGCGACATGGTCGGCGCCTCCCCGCTCATCTCGGGCCTGTTCCACGACGAGCCGACCATCGAGGCGCTGAACAAGCTCGACCTGGACGTCACCAGCGTCGGCAACCACGAGTTCGACGAGGGCGCGCGCGAGCTGGCCCGCCTGCAGAACGGCGGCTGCCACCCGAAGGACGGCTGCTACACGGACGAGGAGTTCACCGGCGCCGACTTCCCCTACCTCGCCGCCAACGTCCTGGACGAGAAGACGAACAAGCCCATCCTCAAGCCCTACTGGGTGTGGAAGAAGAAGGACGTCAAGGTCGGCTTCATCGGCGTGACCCTGGAGGACACGCCGGGCATCGTCTCCGCGGACGGCGTCAAGGGCCTGAAGTTCAAGGACGAGGTCGAGACGATCAACAAGTACGCGCGCGTGCTCCAGGCGCAGGGCGTGAACTCGATCGTCGCGCTCATCCACGAGGGCGGCTTCCCGGCCTCCCCGGCGTACAACTACGACTGCGACTCCCCGGGCGCGGGCGCGGGCATCTCCGGCCCGATCGTCGACATCGCCAAGAACATCACGCCGCAGGTCGACGCGCTGGTCACCGGCCACACCCACAACGCGTACGTGTGCACGATCCCCGACCCGGCGGGCAAGCCCCGCATGGTCACCTCGGCCGCGTCCTTCGGCCGCCTCTACACGGACACCACGCTGACGTACGACCGGTGGACGGGTGACATCGCCCGTACGGCGGTGAAGTCGGCCAACCGTGTGGTCACCCGGGACGTCCCCAAGGCGACCGACATGACCGAGCTGATCGCCAAGTGGAACACCCTGGCCGCGCCCATCGGCAACCGGCCCATCGGCTACATCTCCGCCGACATCGGCAACACCGGTACGGAGTCGCCGCTCGGCGACCTCATCGCCGACGCCCAGCTCGCCTACGGCAAGGAGCTGGACCCTGACACCGACCTGGCGCTGATGAACCCCGGCGGCATCCGCGCGCCGCTGACGTACGCGGCCAAGGCCGGTGAGGGCGACGGCGTGGTGACGTACGCGGAGGGCTTCACGGTCCAGCCGTTCGCCAACACCGTGAACCTGCAGACCTTCACGGGCGCCCAGCTGATCCAGGTGCTCAAGGAGCAGGTGAGCGGCTCGAACGCGGCGGCGCCGAAGATCCTCCAGGTCTCGTCGGGCCTGACGTACACGCTGGACCTGACGAAGACGGGCGCGGACCGGGTCGTCACCGACTCGATCCGGCTGAACGGCGCCCCGATCGACCCGGCGGCCACCTACCGCGTCGCGACCAACAGCTTCCTCGCGGGCGGCGGCGACGGCTTCCCGACGCTGGGGCAGGGCACGGGCGACCTCGTCGGCGCGGACGACCTGGCGGCGCTGGAGAAGTACCTGCTGGCCAACTCCTCGCCCACGAACCCGATCGCGCCGCCGAAGGCGGACCGGATCACGGTCGTGAACTAGGTCGCACTCCCCGGGGGCGAAGTTGCGGGCGGGGGCGGTACGCGTGTTCGGATAGGGCGATGCGTACCACCCCCCACCCCACCGTGACGCATCCCGCCCCCCACCCCCGTCCGGCACCTGCGGACCGGCCCGGGGCCCCGCCCCGCCACCGCCGCGGCGGCCCCCGCCGGCGTCGGCGGGCCCGCCGGGCGGGGGTGCCGCGCCGGGTGAAGGCGGCCGTGGGCCTGACGGTCCTGGCCGCCTTCCTCACGCTCGCCGACCGCTGGGCGGTGCTGTACGCCGAGCACCGGGCCGCGCAGGCCGTCGAAGACCAGCTGCACCTGGCCGCCGCACCCGAGGTGGACATCGGCGGCTTCCCCTTCCTCACCCAACTCGCCGGCCGGCGCCTTGAGTCGGTGCGGATCACCGTCCCGCATGTGGCGGCCGACCGGGTGACGCTGGCCAGGGTCACGGCGACGGCCCACGACCTGCGGCTGGACACCGACGGCCTGACCGCGCTGCGCGGCGCCCACGCGCCCCGGCTCGACGGCGAGGTCCTGCTGTCCTTCGCGGACCTCGACCGTGAACTGGGCGCGTCCCAGGTGACGTTCACCGGCCACGGCCGCGACCGGGTCCTGGCCCGCGGCACCCTCCCGGTCGCCGGGCACGACCTGCGGCTGCGTGCCGAGGCCCGCGTCCGGCGGCAGGGCGAGCGAGGCATCGCCACCGAGATCGGCGGCATGCGCCTGGACATCGGCGACCTGGCGACCTACCGCCCGGGCACCCGGCCCTCCGAGGGCCTGCACCTGACGCCCGAGGGCGCGGCCCGGCTCGCCGGGCAGACCCGCAAGGCCAAGGCCCTGCTGTCCGTCCCCGCGATCGCCCACCGCATGGGCGTGCCCGGCCCGGCCCTGCGCCGGGCCGTGAGCGACGACGGCAGGCTCGCCGACCTGACCGGCTCCCCGCACTTCGCCCGGCAGGCCGTACGCCTGAACCTCATCGACCTCGCCCTGGACCACCCGGAGGTCCTGCGCCGCCTCGGCCTCGACCCCGTCCTCCTCGACGCCCTCGCGCGCCTGACCCGTCCGGTGCTGGCGGACCGGCTCTCCCTCGCCTTCGACCTGCCCGAGCCGCGGCAGGGGGAGGTGCGGTTGCGGGACGTGCGGGTGGAGCGGGACGGCATACGCGTACGGCTGACGGGGACGGGGCTGGCGGTGGGGGGCCGGTGACCGGTGCCGGAGGCGCCCCGGCACCCCCGGGCGAGGCCGTCAGGTGAGGCGGTGGACCCGCTGGGTGGTCAGTTCGTAGCGGGCGCCGACGACGGCCAGGTCGCCGGTGGCCACCTTCGCGGCCAGGTCGGGTTCCCCCGCCAGGCGCGAGCGGACGGCCCGTACGTTGGCGTCGATGGTCGCGTCGACGCGGGCGTCGCCCTCCTTGGTGCGGTCGATGTTCGGGGCGATCTGGTCGGCTATGTACTGGATGTGCGCCGGCAGGTGCCCGCCGTTCTGATCCGCCTGGACGGCGGCCTTCACCGCCCCGCACGACTGGTGCCCGAGCACCAGCACCAGGGGGATGTCCAGTTCGAGCACCCCGTAGGCGACGCTGCCGAGGACGGCCTCGTCGAGGACCTCGCCGGCGGAGCGTACGGTCATCAGGTCGCCGAGCCCCTGGTCGAAGACCAGCTCCGGAGGCACGCGGGAGTCGATGCAGCCGAGGACCAGCGCGAAGGGGTGCTGCCCGGACGTCAGGCTCTGGCGCACGTCCGGGGTCTCGTCGGGGTGCTGCTCCCGGAAGGTGCGCCAGCGCCGGTTGCCCACGGCCAGCTCCCTCAGCGCCTCTTCGGGGGTGCTCGGCCGAGGACGCCTGCGGGCGGCGGCGGAGGCGGGGGTCGCGCCGAGGGCGACGCCGGTACCCAGGACGGCGGCTCCGGTGAGCCCGGTGCGCAGGAGTGCGCGGCGGGCGGGAGAGGTGCGCGCGGGGGCGGGGGTGGCCGGCTCGTGGCCGGCACGTCTGTCGAAGTTCACGCAGGGGAACGTATGACCGAGCGCCCGGCCAGGTGTTCACGTTACGGAATCATGGCCGGGCGCGGGGAACTCATGGGCGGCGCTTGGGCTGTTCTTGGTGCGGAACGCCGCCTTCCGCGGCGTTCGCCGCCGTACGGCGCCTCAAGTCAGGCGAAACACCCTTCAGTTGGCGCTGGGCGTCCAGCCCGCCAGCCAGTCCGCGACCTCCTGGTTCGCGGCCTGGGCGTCGGTCAGGTGGGGGCGGTCGCCGCTCGCCGCGCCGGCGCCGGGGCCGGTGTTCCTGTACTCGGCGAAGCGGTCGTCCTTCCAGGAGAAGCCGCTCATGTCGGTCCAGGGCGCGGTCCTGATGGCCGCGCTGAGCGTGGTGTTGCGGACCGTGGTCTGCGGGTCGAGCGAGGCGTCGCCGCCGGCGTGCCAGGGGCGGCCGAGGTAGAAGCTGCGGTCGGCGACGTCCCCGTTGACCGTCGAGTTGGCGATCAGGATGCCCTTGCGGCCCGCGGCCGTGCTGGGGGCGGTGACATAGCCGGCCGAGGTGCCGTTCCAGCGCTTCTTCAGCGTGATGACGGACTTGTCGAGCACGGCGGTGGCCCGGCCGAAGATGAAGTCGACGTTCCCGACGACGTAGGAGTTGGCGACGTAGACCCGGCCGAGCTTGTCCTTCGACGCGGTGTCCAGCAGCAGGGTGTCCTGGTCGCCGGTGACGATGATCCCGTCCAGGAACACCTTGTCGGCGGCGGTGCGCAGGGCGACGGCCTGCTGGGCGATGTCCTGGTGGGCGGCCTCGTCGAAGTCGTTGGAGATGGTCAGGTTGCGCGCCTGGAAGTCGTCGGCCTCGACGGCGACGGTGGCGCTGCCGCCGGTGCCGTACGTGCCGCCGCCGGGCTTGGGCGTGCCGGAGGCGTTGTTGTAGACGATCACCGTGTCCTTGCGGCTGCCGCCGGTGCCCTGGATGGTGACGTGCGGCTTGTTGGAGGGCACCTTCACCGTCTCCCGGTACGTCCCCGGCTTGACGTTGATGACGACCCGTGAGGGGTTGCCGGCCGGTACGGCGTTCACCGCGGCCTGCACGGTCGTGTACTGGCCGCTGCCGTCCTTGGCGACGGTCAGGGTCGTGGCCGCTGCCGCTTTGGCGGTGGCCGCCGTCGTACCGATGGAACCACGTGGCCCGGCACTCGACTTGAGCAGTGCCGGCACGTCGGCTGCCTTGTCCAGCGTGTACGAGTAGTACGTCTTCGGGTCGAAGGCCGTCCCGCCGCTCTCGTTGCGCCCACTCGTGCCGGAGAAGAGGTTCCCGCGCTGGACGATCGTCGCGGTGCCGTCCTTGATGACGGGGTTCTTCATGCCCTGGAAGAAGGAGTTCTCCAGGACCATCTTCGTCGCGCCGCGCGCGTAGTTGCCGTACGACGAGGTGATGCCGGTGCCGGGGGCGTCCTCGAGGAAGTTGTTGTACAGGTGCGCGTGGGCGGCGTTGTCGGTGGACGGGTTGCGCTGCTCGGTCTCGCGGATCCAGTTGTGGTGGACCGTGATGTCGGTGACGACGTTGTCGGTCCAGCCGATGCCGAAGGCCTTGTTGTCCTGGCTGAGCTTGTTCCAGGAGACGGTCACGTACGTGCTGTCCTTGCGGACGTCGATCAGCCCGTCGGCCATGTGCCGCAGGTCGTTGTGGTCGATCCACACATGGTGCGCGCCGTCCATCTGGATGGCGTCGAAGTCGTGGTCCTTGTCGTTCCAGACGCCCTGGTACGTGTCCCGGATGGTCAGGTTCCGGATGATCACGTTGTGGACGCCGGGCCCGAGGAAGAAACCACCGCCGACGATCTGCCCGGACGTCCCGGCGCCGATGATGGTCTTGTCCGACCGGACCTTGATCTCCTTGCCGACCGGGTTCATGGTGATCGTCCCGGCGACGACGATGACGTACGGCTCGGCGGCGGTGGCGTACTTCTCCAGCTCGGCCTGCGTCTTCACGGTCACGATCTGCCCGCCCCGGCCGCCGTACGTCCCGTGCTGCCCGAGGGCGTCGACGGAGGCGAACCCGTCGGCGGTGGCGGTCGCCCAGGCCGGGACGGCGGCGGTGGCGGCGGAGGCCTTCTGCTGGGTGTCGAGGACGCCGAGGTCCGCTCCGTAGACCAGCGTGCCGGCGGCGGTCAGGGCCAGCGGGACCCCGACCGCCAGGGCGGTCCTGCTTCTGCGGTGCCGGGCCTTGCTGCGCAGCTCACTCATGCGGCGAATCCGTTCTTTGCGGGGGGATTTGGTCCTGCTCGGTGGACCAGTCGCCACCCCGCACGGAAAGGTTGCCGCCCTGCCCCCGGCTACTGCCGGGTGCCGGTCACCGTCTCCGCGTCGAGGCGCGCCCCCCGGCTGACCGCGACCCGCAGGACGTCCTCCAGGGACTCGGCGGCCCGGGTGAGCGCGAACCGCACGGCCCGCTCACCGGCCTTGGCGTCGGCGAGGACGGCTCTGGAGCCCTCCAGTACCTGTGCGGCGGAGCGCAGGTGGGCGGCCTCGATGTCGTCGGCGAGCCGGGAGAGCAGGCTGCGGGGGTTGTCGGTGCTGAGGTAGCAGGGCTTGCCGTCGGGGCTCGTCCAGGGCAGCAGCCTCACGCGGACACCTCCATCGCCTCGGCGGCCGGCAGGTACGGACGCACGAGCGGGGTGTCGAACCAGACGGGCTCGACGGCCGGGGGCGGGGAGTGCGGGGGCCTCGGCGGTGGTGGGGGCGCGGTGGCCCGATGGCGCCCCTCGGCGGGCAGCAGAAGCCGCACGAGCACGAGCAGGACCGTCTCACAGAGCCAGGCGAGACGCAGTCGGAGACGCAGAGGCATGGCGGTGCCCTTTCGGAGGCGCGGCGGGGGTGGGGTGACGAGCGGTGATTACCGTTCGTGCCCCGATCGTCACTCATCGCCCGTACGCTGCGGAAGAGGTTCGGTGTTGTCTGGCGTGCAGGCAACGGGGAGGGGTGACGTGGGCGAGAGGGTTGACGCTCAGCCGGTTTCCGGGCGGGCGATGCTCGGGCAGACGCTCAGGGTCCTGCGGGAGAAGGCAGGCAAGTCACTGGGGCAACTGGCCGACGAGACCGGCTACGAGAAGAGCTATCTGAGCCGCCTGGAGTCGGGCGAGCGGCTGTCCAAGGTGACGGTCATGGAGGACCTGGACGGCTACTACGGCACCGGTGACCTGCTGTTGAGCCACTGGAAGGCGGCTCGGCTGGATGCGTTCAAGGACCAGTACAGGGAGTTCATGGCGCTGGAGGCGACCGCACGGATCATGTGGAAGTTCTCGCCGGGCATTCCAGGACTTCTGCAGACCGAAGACTTCGCTCGGGGGGTGTTGTCTGGGGCGCAGACAACGGCTCAGGGCGAGGAGGCCGTCGAGGAGCAAGTGGCGGCACGGCTCGGACGTCAGCACCTGCTGAGGCAGAAGCCAGAGCCCGAGGTGCGGATCATCATGGACGAGTTCGCGCTCCGCCGCCCGGCTGCCCAGGGCAAGACCTGGCAGGACCAACTTCTGCATCTTGAGACCGCCGCGCTGTGGCCCAACATGGCGCTGCAGGTACTGCCGTTCTCGGCGGGGGCGCACCACCATATGAACGGATCGCTGACGCTGCTCTGGCAGCGGGACGGAAGCGGCGTCGCCTACACGGAAGGCAACAGCACCGGTCGACTGATCGAGGATCCGGACGAGGTTCTTCGGGAGCGATCGTCCTACGATCGGCTCCGCGACCTGGCGCTGTCCCCGTCGGACTCGCTCGCGTTCATCAGGGGCGTACTGGAGGAGTGCACATCATGACGAACACCCCCGACCTCACCGCCGCCGTGTGGCGCAAGTCGAGCTACAGCGACGGGGGAGACAACAACTGCGTCGAGGTCGCCGACAACTGCCCCGGCACAGTCCCGGTCCGTGACAGCAAGCTCACGGCCGGCCCGGTGCTGGTGTTCGGGGCGGACTCGTGGGCGTCGTTCCTGGCGAGCGTGAAGAGCTGACGGAGGCGCAGTGCATGAACCGAGCCCCTGACCTCAGCACCGCCGTGTGGCGCAAGTCGAGTTACAGCGAGGGGGGAGCCAACGACTGCCTCGAGGTCGCCGACAACTGCCCCGGCACAGTCCCGGTCCGTGACAGCAAGCTCGCGGCCGGCCCGGTGCTGGTGTTCGGGGCGGACTCGTGGGCGTCGTTCCTCGCGGGCATCAAGAGCTGACACTCATGGCGGCCCGGTCGGACTCGCTGCGCAGAACGCAGAACTCGTTGCCTTCGGGATCGGCGAGGACCGCCCAGCCAGAGCCATCGGGATTCCGGAGGTCGGCGACAAGAGTCGCGCCGAGGCCCAGCAGCCGCTCCACCTCCTGCTCACGCGAGGTCTCCGGGCGCAGGCACAGATGGACGCGGTTCTTGACCGTCTTGGGTTCGGGCACCTGGTTGAAGTACAGCACCGGACCCTCCGCCAGCATGACCTGCACCTCCGGATCACCCGGTCTGTCGTCCGGATGCAGGGGACTGCCGGTCACCCTGCTCCAGAACCGGGCCAGCTCGTAGGCATCCGCACAGTCGATCGCCACGTTCTGCAGTACCGAGACCATGCGCGCGAGCCTGCCCGATGTCCACGCCAGACGCCAGCGGATACGCTCGCGCGCCGCGCACGGCTCGACAAGCGGAGATCATGACCAACACCCCGAACTTCCTTGGGGCGTCAAGGATGCAAGAGGTGGGACCGCCGCTCCCTCACCGTGAGGTCATGGCAGAGAACATGACTACCGCCTCCGTGGCGGACGCACCTCCCGCTGTCCCTCCCCTGCCCGAGCGGACCCCGAAGGCGCTGCGTGAGGCCATCGCCGAGCACGCTCCCCAGCTCCTCCCCGACTTCGACAGACACTGGAAGCGCGCGATCGCCGACACGTACGACCTTCGCCCCGTGCCCGCTTTCATGGCCCGCTGGTGGTGCGAGTACGCCATCGCGCGTGACCCGAAGCTGGACGCCCACGTGACCGAGTTGCAGCACCGCGCGGCGGAGGCAACCGACAGCGCTGAGGCCAAGGCTCTGATCGACGAGGTCGCAAGGATCCGTTACAGCACGCGAAAGCTGGAGCCCGGCGAGTGACCGAGGAGTTCTTGGGGCCGCCCTGGTAGGAGGACTGGCGCGCTCTGCCCGAGTGATCACGGCACCTCCGGCGGAGGAGCAGCCGCCCCCGGCAGCCGGATCGTCGCCACCGTCCCCCCGCCCTCCGCCGGTCCCAACGCCACCGTTCCGCCCGCCTGCTGCACCGTGCGGGCCACGATCGACAGGCCCAGGCCGGAACCGGGCAGTGCCCGGGCCGACGGGGAGCGCCAGAAGCGGTCGAAGACGTGGGGGAGTTCGTCGGCGGGGATGCCCGGGCCGTGGTCGCGGACCGTGAGGGCGCCGTCGGTGAGGCGGACCTCGATCGTGCCGCCGCCCGGGCTGAACTTCACCGCGTTGTCCAGGACGTTGACCACCGCCCGCTCCAGCGCCGAGGGCTCGGCCCGTACGTACCACGGCTGCACGTCCGCCGTGATCGTCAGCTCCGGGCCGCGCAGCCGGGCGCGGCGCAGGGCCGACTCGACGATGTCCTGCCAGGCCACGATCTGTGTCCTGCCCGCGTGCTGGCCCTGCTCGGGACGGGAGAGTTCCTGGAGGTCGCCGATCAGGGCGGCCAGTTCCGTCATCTGAGCCTTCACCGAGGCCAGCAGCGCCTTGCGGTCGGCCTCCGGGATGGGGCGGCCCGTCTCCTCGCTGCGGGTGAGGAGCTCGATGTTCGTACGCAGGGAGGTCAGGGGCGTCCGCAGCTCGTGACCCGCGTCCGCGATCAGTTGCTGCTGCAGGTCCCGGGAGCTGGCCAGGGCCGAGGTCATCGAGTTGAAGGAACGGGACAGGCGGGCGATCTCGTCCTCGCTGTCGTCCTCGACCGGGATGCGGATGTTCAGGTCCTCCGTGCGGGCCACGTGCTCCACGGCCTCGGTCAGCTTGTCGACCGGCCGCAGCCCGGCCCGGGCCACCGCGAGGCCGGCGGCGCCCGCGCCCAGGACGCCCACGCCGGAGACCAGCAGCAGGATCAGGGCGAGTTCGTTGAGGGTGGACCGGGTGCCCTTGAGGGGGACGGCCAGGACGAGGGCGTAGTCGGCGGCCACGCCCTGCGGCACGGGCCCGTCCTTGATGACGACCGCGGTGGTCAGCACGCGCAGCTTGGTGCCGTCGCTGTCGGTGCCGTCGCGGATGTCGTCCTCGTTGGGGTCGGGGTTCCTCGCCACGGCCTTGTCGGAGCCGGTGACCCGCACCTGGGCCGTGGAGCTGGGGAAGAGACACACCTTGCCGTCGGCCCGCACGAGCTGCCCGTAGCTCTTGGACCGCGGCCCCACGCCCAGCGAGTCGGACGGCGTCGCACGGCAGGTGCCTGTCAGCACCTGGAAGTCGTCGGAGCGCAGGGTGCTGACCGACGACCTGAGGTCGTTGTCGATCTCGTCGTACAGCTTCCCCTGCACGATGAACCAGCACGTCACCGACACCGCCGCCACCGCGAACGCCACCGCCGCCGCCACCAGCAGCGCCAGGCGCGAGCGGATCGGCAGCGACCGGTAGTGGCGCAGCAGCGTGCCGGGACCGCGCCTGCTCACTCGGTGCCGCCCTGCCGCAGCACGTAGCCGACACCGCGCACCGTGTGCACCAGCCGCGGCTCGCCGCCCGCCTCGGTCTTGCGCCGCAGGTACATCACGTACACGTCCAGGGAGTTGGAGGACGGCTCGAAGTCGAAGCCCCACACCGCCTTCAGGATCTGCTCCCGGGTCAGCACCTGGCGCGGGTGCGCCATGAACATCTCCAGCAGCGTGAACTCGGTACGGGTCAGCTCCACCGGCCGCCCGCCCCGCGTGACCTCCCGGGTCGCGAGGTCCATGCGCAGGTCGGCGAAGGCGAGCACGTCGCCGTCGTCCTCGGTGCCGGCGCCGACGGCCGCCGCGTAGGAGCTGCGCCGCAGCAGGGCGCGGATCCGGGCGAACAGCTCGTCCAGTTCGAACGGCTTGACCAGGTAGTCGTCCGCGCCCGCGTCCAGTCCCGTCACCCGGTCACCGACCGTGTCGCGGGCCGTCAGCATCAGGATCGGGGTGGTGTCGCCGGCGCCGCGGATGCGCCGGGCCGCGGTCAGACCGTCCATCCGGGGCATCTGGATGTCGAGGACGATCAGCTCGGGCCGGTACGCCGCCGCCTTCTCCAGGGCGTCCGCGCCGTCGACGGCGACCTCCGTGTCGTACCCCTCGAAGGCGAGGCTGCGCTGGAGTGCTTCGCGCACCGCCGGCTCGTCGTCGACGATCAGGATGCGCCGGGTGTCACGGTCGCCTTCTGCGGGGCTCATGGCGTGGGATTCCTCGTCTGCGGGGAACAGGGGCCGGGCTGGTGCGTCGTGCCGGCCTTCATTCTGCGGTGCTCAGCGTCGCACGGGTCCCCGGGGCGCGGACGGGGGCGTGGGCGGGAGCGCGCGCGGGGCTCAGCCGCGTGCGGCGGCCGTACGACGGCGCCGGGCGCGCGCCGCCCGCGAGGCCCGGTCCGGCCGGTCCGGCGCCACCTCCGGGGCCCGGGTCCGCGGCGCGTGCAGCTCTGCGGCGGCCGCCAGGGCGAGCGCGAGACCGGCCGGGCCGGCGCCGGGCCCCGGGTGGGTGACCTGCTTGATCATGCCGGGCTCCTAGCTCTGCGCACCGGCCCGCAGCTTGGCGAGGTCGGCCTTGACGGTGTTGACCGGGATGGCGAAGCCGAGGCCGATGCTGCCGGCGTCGGACGAGCCGGACGAGCCGGACGGCGCGTACATCGCGGAGTTGATGCCGATGATGTTGCCGTTCATGTCGATCAGCGCGCCGCCGGAGTTGCCCGGGTTGAGGGAGGCGTCCGTCTGGATCGCCTTGTACGTCGTGGTGTCCGAGCCGGTGTCGCCGTTGAACTGCTGCCCGCCGAACTCGAACGGCCAGCCGCCGCCCTGCTGCCACTGCTGCTGCCGGCCCTCGTCGGTGGAGACGGTGACGTCCCGGTTCAGCGCGGAGACGATGCCGCTGGTGACGGTGCCGGTCAGGCCCTCGGGCGAGCCGATCGCCACCACCTGGTCGCCGACCTGCACACCGTCGGAGTTGCCGAGGGTGGCCGCCTTCAGGCCGGAGGCGCCCGCCAGCTTGATCAGCGCCAGGTCCTTCTTGCTGTCGGTGCCGACGACCTTCGCGGTGTACGACGTGCCGTCGCTGGTGCGCACCTTGATCTGCGAGGCCCCGGCGATGACGTGGTTGTTGGTGACGATCTCGCCGTCACCGGTGATGATCACGCCGGATCCGGTGGAGGACCCCGAGCCGGTGGCGGCGTTGATCTCGACGATGCTCGGGCTGACCGCCTTGGCGACCCCGGCGACCGTGCCCTTCTGGCTGGAGGGCACCACGGTGGTGCTGGTGGAGCTGGAGGCGGCGACGGTGTCGTGGCGGGCCAGCTCCTGGATGCCGTACGCGGTGCCGCCGCCGACCGCCGCGGCGACGATCGCCACGGCCGCGACCAGGGCGACGGGGCCGCGGTTGCGCTTCTTGGGCGCCGGAGCGTGCGCCGGGGCGTACGCCGGCGGGGGCGGCCACTCGGGGTTCACCGGGGCCTGCTGCTGACCCTCGTAGGGGTTCTCGTACTCGCCGCTGCGGTGGAAGCTCTCGGTCATGTCCCCGAGCTTGTCGCCCGACCATGAGAGCTTGCTGAGTGCTTCCTGAGAAGCCCGGCAGAACCTCGTATGCCCGATATAAAGGCGCTCGGGCGACGGTGCTACGCGCAGCCGCAGGACCGGCGGACCACCAGGCGGGACGGGAAGACCTTCAGCCGTTCCCGGCGCGCCCCGGCCACCCGCAGCCCGTCGTCGAGGACCAGGTCCACGGCCGACCGCGCCATCGCCGAGCGGTCCGAGGCCACCGTCGTCAGGGGCGGGTCGGCGAGCGCCGCCTCCTTGATGTCGTCGAAGCCGGCCACCGCCAGCTCGCCGGGCACGTCGATGCGCAGCTCGCGCGCCGCGCGCAGCAGGCCGATGGCCTGGTCGTCGGTGGAGCAGAAGATCGCGGGCGGGCGGTCCGGCCCGGACAGGATGCGCAGGCCCACCTGGTAGGCGTCGTAGCGGTTGTAGGGCGCCTCGAAGAGCCGGCCCTCGGTGGGGATCCCGGCCTCCTCCATCGCGCGCCGCCAGCCCTCGACGTGGTCGGAGACCGGGTCGCCGACGGCCGGCGTCTCGGCGGTGCCGCCCACACAGGCGACGTACGGGTAGCCGTGCTCCAGCAGGTGGCGGACGGCGAGCCGGGCGCCGCCCAGGTCGTCGGTGACGACGGCGACGTCGTCGATGGCCTCGGGCCGCTCGTGCAGCAGCACGACCCGGGCGTCCCAGGCGTCGATCTCGGCGGCGGCCAGGTCGTTGAGCGCGTGGCTGACCAGGATCAGCCCCGAGACGCGCATCCCGAGGAAGGCCCGCAGGTAGTGCACCTCGCGCTCGCCGATGTAGTCGGTGTTGCCGACCAGCACCATCTTTCCGCGCTCGGAGGCGGCCTGCTCGACCGCGTGCGCCATCTCCCCGAAGAAGGGCTGGCGGGCGTCGGGGATGATCAGGCCTATGAGGTCCGTGCGGCGGGACGCCATCGCCTGGGCGACCCGGTCGGGCCGGTAGCCCAGCTCCTTGATCGCGGCGAGGACACGCTCGCGGGTGGCCGGGGCGACCGGCCGGGGTCCGTTGTTGATGACGTAGCTGACGACGGCGGTGGACGTCCCCGCCAGTCGTGCCACATCGTCCCGAGTCACCTTGGCCACGCGCGGAGTCTACGCGGATATACCCGCTCTGGGCAGGGCGTACGGGAGCTTCCCTGTCCGCCGGGCGTCCGCCGGTCCGGGGCCGTCAGGCCTTCGCCCGGGCCTCGGCCGCGTCCAGAGCGGCCGCCTCGCCCGATTCGTCCGTCTTCGTGGCGGCCTTCGCCTTGGTCTCCTCCGCGGCGCGCTCGACCTTCTCGGGGGTCACGAACCGGTAGCCCACGTTCCGGACCGTGCCGATCAGCGACTCGTGCTCGGGGCCGAGCTTGGCACGCAGCCGCCGTACATGGACGTCCACCGTCCGGGTGCCGCCGAAGTAGTCGTAGCCCCACACCTCCTGCAGCAGCTGGGCGCGCGTGAAGACGCGGCCGGGGTGCTGGGCGAGGTACTTCAGGAGCTCGAACTCCTTGAAAGTGAGGTCCAGGACGCGGCCCTTGAGCTTGGCGGAGTAGGTCGCCTCGTCCACCGACAGGTCGCCGTTGCGGATCTCCATGGGGGAGTCGTCGGCGACGATCTGCTGGCGGCCCATCGCCAGGCGCAGGCGGGCCTCCACCTCGGCCGGGCCGGCCGTGTCCAGGAGGACGTCGTCGATGCCCCAGTCGGCGGTGACGGCCGCCAGGCCGCCCTCCGTCACGACCAGGACGAGCGGACAGCCCGGGCCGGTGGAGCGCAGCAGCTGGCACAGGCTGCGCACCTGGGGCAGGTCACGGCGCCCGTCGACGAGGATGACGTCGGCACCCGGGGTGTCGACCAGGGCGGGGCCTTCCGCCGGAGCCACGCGCACGGTGTGCAGCAGCAGGCCGAGGGCGGGGAGCACCTCCGTCGACGGCTGGAGGGCATTGGTCAGGAGCAGCAGAGAACTCATACGTCTGGTTCCTCCTCGGTCCCGTGCGAGGACGTTTGCGGCACAGCCTGCTCTGCGATCCCGGGGCCCCGTACACCTGCGGTTTCCCGCGTCGTATACAACGCTTCCGAAAGCACAAAAGGACCCGGGGGCTACGCTGCCCGAGTCCTCTGCCCAGCAGAATAGCCGACATGGGCACCCATCCGGCAGGTCATGTGGCGCGATCGACCGATCCATCCATGATTCGTCCGCATGGCGAGACACACGGGAGGGCACCTTTGCGGACGTTTCTGCACACGGCCGACGGGGTGCGGATCGATTCCGTATACGAACCCGGCGCGATGGTGGACGACACCTCCCGGCCGGCCGCCCGTCACCCGGTGTTCGTGATCGCCCACGGGTTCACGGGTGACGCGCACCGGCCGCACGTGCGGCGGGTGGCGGAGGTGTTCGCCCGGCATGGGGCCGTGGTGACCTTCTCGTTCCGGGGCCATGGACTGTCCGGCGGCCGGTCCACGGTGGGCGACCGCGAGGTGCTCGACCTGGCGGCGGCGGTCGCCTGGGCGCGGGAGCTGGGGCACGCGCGCGTGGTGACGGTCGGTTTCTCCATGGGCGGCTCCGTGGCGCTGCGGCACGCGGCGCTGTACGGGCGGGAACACGAGGGGCGCACGGACGCGGTGGTCTCCGTCAGCGCACCGGCCCGCTGGTACTACCGGGGCACCGCCCCGATGCGGCGCCTGCACTGGCTGGTGACCCGGCCCGAGGGCCGGCTGGTGGGCCGCTACGGCTTCCGCACCCGCATCCACCACCGGCACTGGGACCCGGTTCCGCTGTCACCGGTGGAGGCGGTGCCGAGAATCGCGCCGACGCCGCTGCTGATCGTGCACGGCGACCGCGACGGCTACTTCCCCCTCGACCACCCGCGCATGCTGGCCACCGCCGCCGGTGACCACGGCGAACTGTGGATCGAGCCCGGCATGGGGCACGCCGAGAACGCGGCCGGCGAGGGGCTGTTGCACCGGATCGGGGAGTGGGCCGTCCGCCGGGCGGGCTAGCCTGGCGGTGTCCGTCGCCGAACTGATTGAGGAACCGATGCCAAAGGTCACGGTGCGCTACTGGGCCGCCGCGAAGGCCGCGGCCCAGGTGGCCGAGGAGCCGTACGAGGCGGCCACCCTCGCCGAGGCGCTCGACGCGGTGCGCGAGCGACACCCCGGTGAGCTCACCCGGGTCCTGCGGCGGTGCTCGTTCCTCGTCGACGGCGACCCCGTGGGCACCCGCGCACATGAGACGGTACGGCTGGCAGACGGCGGCACGGTCGAGGTGCTCCCGCCGTTCGCAGGAGGATGAGCGATGACCGACCAGTCGTACGGCGACCCGTACGGAGCACAGCACCGGCAGCCGCAGCCGCAGCCGCAGCCCCAGGCGTGGCCCGGGCCGCAGGGCTACCAGGGGTATCAGGAGTACCAGGACCAGCAGGGCTACGACGATCCGTACGCGGCGCAGCAGTACACGCAGCAGTGGCAGGGGCAGACGTGGGAGACCCAGACGCAGCCGCCGGTGTACGCACCGGCCTCTCCGCAGCCTGAGCCCCAGCCGCAGCCGCAGCCTGTGCCTGAGCCGCAGGGGCAGGTGGCGTCTCCGGAGTACGGTCCGGCCACCGTGGGCGGCAACGCGCGGATCACCGACGCGCAGCGGGCCCGGGCGGAGGGGCGTTCGCCGATCATCGACCCCGGGATGCAGCCGGCCGCGCTGACCGCGCTGCTGGGGCTGCTGCTCGCGGGTGCGGCGGCGGTCGGGACGTACGCGCTCCTCGTGCCGCTCGTGGTGCTCCAGGCGGTGACGGCCGCGGGCTGGTTCCGCCTGAACGGCATGTGGCCCGCGCGGCAGGGCATCGCGCTGGGGTTCGCGGGGGCGCTGGCGGCGGACGCCGCGCTGCTGGCCTCCGGCCGGTCGCCGGCGGCGATCCTGGGCACGCTGGGGGTCTGGGTGCTGCTGGCGCTCGTCGTGCAGCTGCGCTCCCACGCCGACCCGGACGAGCGGATGTACGGCCTGATGGCGACGGTGGCCGCGGCGGCGCTGGCGATCGTCGCGGGCGGCTACCTCGCGGCCGAGGCGGACGCGGTGACGGTGGGCGCGGCCGCGGTGGCGGTCGCGCTCTTGGCCCGCGCCGTCCCGCTGCCGACCCCGGCCTCGGTGTGCCTCGCCCTGCTCGCGGCGGCCGGAGCGGGCCTCGCGGCCGGGGCGATGACCGGCCTGGGAACGCCGGGCGCCCTGCTCGGCGCGGGAGCGGCGGCCTGCGCCCTGATCGGCCACCGCGTGGCCGCCTACGACTACCCGTCCCGCTTCGTCCACTTCACCGCAGGCGTCGCTCTCCCCCTCTCCGCCGCGGCCCCGGCGGTCTACATCCTGGGCCGCGCACTGACGTAGCCCTGGCCGGGCCTCCGGGGCGGGGGTCGGGGCAGGAGGTGTCGGGTGGCGCGCCGGTGACCGCAAGCCGCGGGTGTGGGTGCCGTTGCGCATCCGGAGACGTGCTGGGGCCGGGCGCGCTTGCGCTGGACCGGGGTGCCCGCTCTCGGCCTGCGGCCTGCGCCGATGGCCGCAAGCCGCGGGCATGCGTGCCGCCTGGGGCGGCACGGGTGGGCGCGGGCGGCACCCCGCAGCGCCGGGTTGCCCACCCGCCCCGCCCGGGCACGAGCGCCCAGCAACTCCGCAGCGCCCGGGCACGAGCACCCAGCACTCCCGCAGCCCCGGTAAAGCAACCCCCAGCGCCCGGCCAACACCCCCAACCCACCTGTCACAGCTGATCGACAATCCCCTGGCCCGACCCCTCCCCAGGGTTACTCTCGCGCTGTGGACGGCCACTCGGTCGTCGAGGGACCGCCGTTGACCGCCCAGGTGGGGATAACCGCATGCGCGCACTGCGAATACTGTCGATCATCGTCATCGTCCTGGCCGGCCTCTTCGTCGTCGCCGACCGCGTCGCCGTCAACTTCGCCGAGGACGAGGCCGCCGACCGCCTGAAGGCGAACGAGAACCTCGCCACCACCCCCGACGTGTCCATCAAGGGCTTCCCGTTCCTCACCCAGGTCGCCTCCGGCTCCCTCGACGACGTCGAGGTCGGCATCGACACGTACGAGGCCGCCACGGGCGACGGTGCCAAGAAGATCCGTATCGACGATCTGCGCGCCGACATGAAGGGCGTCGAGTTCTCCGGCGACTACAGCTCCGCCACCGCCGCCAGCGCCACCGGCACCGCGTTCGTCTCCTACGACGAGCTGCTCAAGGCCGCCAAGTCCGAGGCCACCCAGGTCGCCCCGGGCGTCACCGCCAAGGTCGTCGGCCTCTCCGACGGCGGCAACGGCAAGATCAAGGTCGACGTGGAGGCGACCGTGCTCGGCACCGAGCTGCCCAAGCCGGTGTCCGTGCTCAGCTCGGTCTCGGTCGTCGACGGGGACACCGTCCGGGCGCACGCCGACTCCCTGCCCAGCTTCGGCGGGGTCGCCCTCGCGGAGAACCGGGTCCGGTCGATCACCGACTTCCAGCAGAAGATCGACGGCCTGCCCGGCGGCATCCGGCTGGACAAGGTCGAGGCCGCGCGGAACGGCGTGGAGATCACGGTGAAGGGTTCCGACGTCCGGCTGGCCGGGTAGGACCTGTCCCCGGAGCGGCGGTGGACGACGGTTGTCCGAAAGGCGAGACGACGTCGTCCGCGGGGCAGGGGCGACCGCGTACACGGGGGCCGGGCGGCGTGCGACGCCCGCCCGGATCGCCCTCTGATCCCGCATCGCGGACGATCGCGTCTCAGCATGCGACACACCGGTGACACGGTCCCCCGACCGTCCCTACGATCGGGACCATGAAGCGACAGGCGGATCTCACGAAGCGGCGGGCAGTGGACCTGTGCCGCGTTGCCGCCATGCTCTGTCGCCCCTTCTGAGCGGAAGCCCGGCTTCCGTATCCCTCGACGCCCTGCTGCCAGGGCACCCGTGCGCCGCCCTCGGCATGGGCGCGCGCCCTGAAGATCTCGCACGCCCCCGCAACTGCCCCGGAGGAGAAAGAGCATGAGCCGCAGCGACGTCCTGGTCGACGCCGACTGGCTTCAGGAGCACCTGGACGACCCCAGCATCGCGATCGTCGAGGTGGACGAGGACACGTCCGCGTACGACAAGAACCACATCAAGAACGCGATCCGCATCGACTGGACCAAGGACCTGCAGGACCCGGTCCGCCGTGACTTCGTCGACCAGGAGGGCTTCGAGAAGCTCCTGTCGGAGAAGGGCATCGCCAACGACCACACGGTGGTCCTGTACGGCGGCAACAACAACTGGTTCGCGTCCTACGCCTACTGGTACTTCAAGCTCTACGGCCACGAGAACGTCAAGCTCCTCGACGGCGGCCGCAAGAAGTGGGAGCTCGACGCCCGCGAGCTGGTCCCCGGCGACGAGGTGCCGGAGCGCCCGAAGACCGAGTACAAGGCCAAGCCGCAGGACACGTCCATCCGGGCCTTCCGGGACGACGTCGTCGCCGCGATCGGCTCGCAGAACCTGGTCGACGTGCGCTCGCCCGACGAGTTCTCCGGCAAGCTGCTCGCCCCGGCCCACCTGCCGCAGGAGCAGTCCCAGCGCCCGGGCCACGTCCCGACCGCCCGGAACATCCCGTGGTCGAAGAACGCCAACGACGACGGCACCTTCAAGTCGGACGAGGAGCTCAAGGCCCTCTACGCCGAGGAGAACGTGGACCTGTCGAAGGACACCATCGCCTACTGCCGTATCGGTGAGCGCTCCGCGCTGACCTGGTTCGTGCTGCACGAGCTGCTCGGCGTGGAGAACGTCAAGAACTACGACGGCTCCTGGACCGAGTACGGCTCCCTCGTCGGCGTGCCGATCGAGCTCGGCGCCAACAAGTAACCCCTCCCGACCGACCCCATCCGACCCCCTTCAGGAGAACGACATGTGTGGAGCGAAGGCCGGCGGGCCGGACGCCTCGACGATCAAGCCCGGTGAGACCACGATCCAGGGCCAGGTGACCCGCGACGGCGAGCCGGTGCAGGGCTACGTGCGGCTGCTCGACTCGACCGGCGAGTTCACCGCCGAGGTGCCGACCTCGGCGACCGGACAGTTCCGCTTCTACGCGGCCGAGGGCACCTGGACCGTCCGCGCCCTCGTGCCCGGCGCCACCGCCGACCGCACGGTCGTCGCCCAGAAGGGCGGCCTGGCGGAGGTCGCGATCGCCGTCTGACGGCCGTCGTACGGCACGCATCGGCCGACGGGCCGCACCCCTCGGGTTGGACGCCTGGGGTGCGGCCCGTCGGCATGTCCAGGGCCGGGCACGCGGATCTACCCTGAAGACATGTACGCGCGCAGGCGGCACGCCTACTTCGCCCTGATGGGCACCTGCGTCGGGCTTTTCGTCCTGGCCTGGGGCGTGGTACGCCTGTGGTCCGTGCCGGCCGCGGTGGGCATGTGTGTGGTGGCCATGGTCATCCCGCCCGTCGCCGCGATGGTCGCCAACCGGCGGGGCCCGGAGGACCGCTGGTGGGACGACCCGTCCGGGGACCCGGTCTCCGATGCCTGGTGGGACGAGCTGGACGGCAGGAAGCGGCCCAGGTAGCGGCCGGGTACCACCCGGGCCTGTCTCAGTAGACGAGCGCCTGTGTCCCGTCCGCCAGCGCCTCCTGGACGAAGACCTGCGCGCCGGCGATCCGTACGCCCTCGATGACGTCCTTCTCCGTGATCTCGCGGCGGGCCGCGCACTGCGTGCACAGGGTGATCCGGCCGCCCGCCAGGATCGACTCGAGCAGGTCGGGCAGCGGGGCGGCGTGCGGCAGCTCGAACTCGGCGGCACGGCCGGGCAGCGCGAACCAGGCGGACTCCCCGGTGAGCCACAGGGAGACGTCGACGCCGCTGGCCACGGCCACCGCCGCCACCGTGAACGCCTGGGAGCAGCGCTCGGGGGCATCGGCCCCCGCCGTCACCTTGATCACGAGCTTCTTCGCCATGACCGAATCGTAATCAACTCCTCCCACAACCACCGGCGCCGCCCGGGGGTCTCCTGTGCGCGCGTGTGACGGACGTGCGCGCCGACCTTCGTGGGGGGATGTCTTGGAACGACCTGAAGGGACGGGCGCTCGGCGCGGGCGGGCCGCGGCGCTGATCGGTGCGGCCGCCGCGCTGGGGGTGGTCGCCGGGACCTGCGCCGGTTACCTCGTCCAGGCCGGGCGCGAGCCCACCGAGCTGCCCCCGTTGTCCCAGCCGGTGCTGGCCCAGGCGAAGGGCGAGGCGCCCGAGCCGCTCACCGCCGCGCAGGACCGGCGCGTGAAGACCGACGGCGACCTGCGCGAGCTGCTGCTGAAGAAGCCGCGCGGGGCCAGGGACGCCGAGTACCTCAGGGGTGACGACGGCTGGCTGGACCTGGACGGCTACGCGGCCTTCCACAAGTACCCGGACCGTGCGTTCGGGGCGCTGGTCAGCGACGAGTTCCGGCGGGCCGCGGTCACGGGCTGGGAGGTCGGCGGCACGTACGTGGTGGAGATCCGCCTCCTGCAGTTCCGCCAGGAGGAGCGTCTCGGCGCCGTCGAGAACAGCGAGGGCAACCAGTACGGGGCCGACGCGCGGGACGACGACGCCCGCACCTGGGCACTGCCCGGCACCCGGAACGGGCGCGTGTTCGTCGCCACCCGGCCGGAGACCAAGCCCGGCTACCGGCCGGACTACACCGCGAAGGCCTTCGCCTGGCGCGGTGACATCGCCATGGAGGTCTGGATCTCGGACACCCGCCCGATCCCCAAGGCGAAGATCATGGATCTGGCCGAGCGGCAGTTGGAGCGGCTGTGACCGAGAACCAGTCCGGCCGGAACCACCCGGCCGTCGAACCCCAGCCTGTGCCGGCCGGGCAGCCCGAGGCGCAGACCGCTGCCGAGACCGCTGCCGAGGCCGCAGGCGCGCCCGTACGTCGGCGCGGGCGGGTCGCCGCGGTCGGCGCGTCCGTGGTGCTGGCGCTCGCCGTCGCCGGCGGCGCCGTCTGCACCGGGGTGACCGTCAGCGGCGCCGACCGGGACGCGGGAGCGCCGGTGTGGAAGTTCCCGGAGGAGAACTCCGCCACGGAGGAGCCCCCGCGGGAGAGCACCGGCGCAGGCGACGGCAAGGCGGCCGCCTCCGGGCTCGCCGCGATGCTCGTGCCCTACGGCACCACGTGGGGCCGCGGGCCGGACCTCGGCGCGTTCGGGTCGGACGCCGCCCTGAGCGGCCAGGAGGCCACCGCCCTGCGCAAGGAGTCGCTGAGCGGCCTGCCTCGCTCCCAGCGCAAGCGGCTGGAGAAGTCGATCGACCGGCAGCGCATCACCGGCCTGGCGATGCGCAGCTACGTCAGCACCACCGACCTCGCCCCGGCCTTCACCGGTGACGCCTTCACCCTGCGCATCGAGCTGGCCCAGATGGGCAACAGGGCGGCCGTGCGCGACATCGCGGACTTCCAGAGCGAGTTCCTGGACGCCCTGAAGGTGCTGCGAAAGGGCCCGGCGATCAAGGGCCACGACAACGCGCGCTGCTTCCTGCCGCCGAAGGACGCCGACAAGGACCTGGAGACGATGGTCTGCTCCGCCTTTGTCGGCAACGTCCTGGTCACCGCCGTCGCGGACGGGGCGGAACCACTCGACACCGAGCAGGCCGCGCTGCTGGTCACCCAGCAGCTCGACCGCATCTCCGACCCGGGGAAGGCCGTATGACCGAGCAGCAGAACCTCGCCGCCGCCCCTCTGCCTCAGGAGCCGCCCGCCGCACCGCCGCCGGCCCGCCGGGACCGCCGGGCGCTGCGGGCCGTGCTGCGCTGGAGCGCCGCCGTCGCCGTCTTCGCGGCCGTCGGCGCCGCCACCGCGTACGGCATCACCCGCCTGGAGCGGACCGACGTACCGGGGCTGGCCACGGAGTCGGACGGGCGCTGGACGTATCCGGCCCTCACCAGGCCGCCGCTGCCCCCCGGCCGTCCCGGCCCGTTCGCCGCGTCCAACCGCGCCAACACGCACTACGCCGACCTGCGCGCGCTGCTGCTGCCCGCGCCCGAGGGCGCCGAGGAGGACAAGGAACTGCGCGGCGGCGACGGCTGGCTGGCGACCGAGGACTTCCTGACCCAGTACGCCTCCGAGGAGGACGCCGAGGAGATCCGCCGGCAGCTCACCGACCACGGCCTGCGGCACATCGCCGCCCGCGGCTGGACCACCCAGGACGGCACCCGCACCCGGATCTACCTGCTGCAGTTCGACACCGCGGCCGTCACGGACGAGCTGTTCGGCCCCTGGCTGGCCCCCTACGGCCAGCCGAGGTACCAGCTGAGAGGCACCGCGATGTCCGGGCACGATGAGGCGTTCCCCGACGCCGCGCAGGTGGAGAACGTCCAGCGGACGCCGTACGACGAGCAGGAGCCGTATGGCGTAGAGCACGTCCGGCACGCCTACCTGGCCGCCGGCGACACCCTCGCGCTCGTGGTGCAGTCCCGCGAGAAAGCCGCGCCCGCGGTGCCCTTCCAGCAGACGGTGACCCTGCAGAGCCAGCTGCTGGGCTGACCCACCTCACACGACAGCGCCGGAGTCCGGCCGCGTAAGCTGGGGCCCGGCCCTGTGCATCCATCCGCACCCCGCTCAAGGAGCACCCCGTGGAACTCTTCTTCGAAATCCTGCTGGTCCTGGTCTGCGTCGGCGTGCTCGCCTTCGCCGGGCTGACCGTGAAGAAGCTGTACCAGGGCCAGCGCTGACCCACCTCTAGGAACTGCTGCTGATGATCGAGATCCCGTCCGACCTCCACAAGGACCTCGTCCCCCTCGCCTTCCTGCTCGGCAACTGGGCGGGCGCGGGCGTGCACGACTTCCCCGGCGCCGAGAAGTGCAACTTCGGTCAGGAGGTCACCTTCACGCACGACGGCCGGGACTTCCTGGAGTACCACTCGCACACCTGGGTGCTGGACAAGGACGGCAACAAGGTCCGGCCGCTGGAGTCCGAGCACGGCTACTGGCGCATCGACGCCGAGCGCAAGGTCGAGGTCACGATGACCCGCGACGACGGTGTCGTCGAGATCTGGTACGGCGAGCTGGCCGACAAGAAGCCGCAGATCGACCTGGTGACCGACGCGGTGGCGCGTACGGCCGCCTCCCGGCCCTACACCGGCGGCAAGCGGCTGTACGGCTACGTCAAGAGCGACCTGATGTGGGTCGGCGAGAAGCAGACGCCCGAGGTCGAGCTGCGTCCCTACATGTCGGCGCACCTGAAGAAGGTCGTCACCCCCGAGGAGGTCGAGCGCTGGGCCAAGGCCCTCCCGGACGACCTGCCCGACGACGGGATCGCCTTCTTCAAGTAGCTCTAGACTCGGTGCTGTGGTGAGCACCGACTGGAAGAGCGATCTGCGGCAGCGCGGCTACCGGCTGACCCCGCAGCGGCAACTCGTGCTCGAAGCCGTGGAGACCCTGGAGCACGCGACCCCCGACGACATCCTCAGCGAGGTGAGGAAGACGGCGTCGGGGGTCAACATTTCCACCGTCTACCGGACCCTGGAGCTGCTGGAGGAACTGGGGCTGGTCAGCCACGCCCACCTCGGGCACGGCGCGCCGACCTACCACCTGGCCGACCGGCACCACCACATCCACCTGGTGTGCCGCGACTGCACCAACGTCATCGAGGCGGATTTGAGCGTGGCCGCCGAGTTCACCGCCAAGCTGCGCCAGGAGTTCGGCTTCGACACGGACATGAAGCACTTCGCGATCTTCGGCCGCTGCGAGGACTGCACTCTCAAGGCTTCAACTACCGAGTCGTAGGCTTGTGCGTATGAAGAGCCCCCTGCTGACCCTGCCCGGCGCCGTTCCCGCCGAGGGTGTGGACGAAGGCGTCGCCGCCCACTACGGCGACCTGTTCCGCGAGCAGCGTGCCCTCGCCGACGGCACCGGCTTCGTCGACCTCTCCCACCGCGGCGTCGTCACCGTCTCCGGCGAGGACCGGCTCGGCTGGCTGCACCTCCTGCTCACCCAGCACGTCAGCGAGCTCCCGCCGCACCGGGCCACCGAGGCGCTCATCCTCTCCGCGCACGGCCACATCGAGCACGCGCTGTACCTGGTGGACGACGGCGAGACGGTCTGGGCGCACGTGGAGCCCGGCACCCAGGAGGCGCTGGTCGCGTACCTGGAGTCGATGAAGTTCTTCTACCGGGTCGAGGTCGCCGACCGCACCGCCGACTTCGCGGTGGTGCACCTGCCGGCCGGTTCCATCGCCGAGGTCCCCGAGGACGTCGTCGTACGGGAGACGCCGTACGGCCGTGATCTCTTCCTGCCCCGCGCCGAGCTGGAGTCCTACGCCGAGAAGGCCGGCCCGCCCGCCGGGCTGCTGGCCCACGAGGCACTGCGGGTCGAGCACCACCGGCCCCGCCTCGGCTTCGAGACGGACCACCGCACCATCCCGCACGAGCTGGGCTGGATCGGCTCGGCGGTGCACCTGCAGAAGGGCTGCTACCGGGGCCAGGAGACCGTCGCCCGGGTCCAGAACCTCGGCAAGCCGCCGCGCCGGCTGGCCTTCCTCCACCTGGACGGCAGCGAGGTGCACCTGCCGCCGCACGGCACGGAGCTGCGCGTGGCGGAGGACGGCCCCGACGGCCGCAAGGTCGGCTTCGTGACGACGTCCGTACGCCACCACGAACTCGGACCCGTCGCCCTCGCCCTGGTCAAGCGCAATGTCCCGGTCGACGCCCACCTGATGGCCGGCGACACGGCGGCGGCCCAGGAGGTCGTGGTCGAGCCGTAGGCCGGGCGGGGCCTAGATCTCCAGCAGCACCGTGAACGGGCCGTCGTTCGTCAGCGACACCCGCATCTGCGCCCCGAACCGCCCGGTCGCGACCGTCGCGCCGAGCCCCCTGAGCTGGGCCACCACCTCATCGACCAGGGGCTCGGCGACATCCCCCGGAGCCGCGGCGTTCCAGGTGGGCCGGCGCCCCTTGCGGGCATCGCCGTAAAGAGTGAACTGGCTGATCACCAGCAGCGGTGCGCCGACGTCGCTGCACGACTTCTCGTCGTGCAGCACGCGCAGCGTCCACAGCTTGCGGGCCAGCTGTGCCGCCTTCTCCTTGGTGTCCTCGTGGGTCACACCGACCAGGACGCACAGCCCCTCGCCCTCGATCGTCCCGACCGTCTCGCCGTCCACGACGACGCTCGCGCCGTCCACCCTCTGCACCACCGCACGCATATGGACCATGATGCCGGGCGGTGCCACGCACCCCGACGGCGGTCCGCGGCAGGACCCCAGTCGGCTGATTATTCCTCCTTGTGCCCCCATCTGGGGAGGATCGTGGGCACTCGGTCACTATGCGGCCACTTGGGGTGGCACGATGCTTTCTCACACGCCGGTCGAGGGGACGGTAGAGACACATGAGCACATCGAGTACCGGGCAGCAGCCCGGGGCTGTCTCGTGGATCCGCGCGGGGGCGGGGGAGCTGGAGTACCACCGGCCGCCCACCCAGCGTACGGACAGCCCGCCGATGCCGGGGGACACGTCCCAGCCCGCTCGGACAGCCGGGGCCGCACCCGGGCACCACCTGGCCGCACTGAGCCTGGCGGAGCTGCGCGGCCTGCGCCGGGAGGCCCAGCGCGACGAGGCCGACCTGAGCTACGTACGGCGGCTGCTGCAGGGGCGGATCGACATCCTGCGCGCCGAACTGGCGCGGCGGGCGCCGGCCGGGGAGGCCTCGGTGTCGGCACCGGCGGAGGGGTCCGTCGTCGAGCGGCTGCCGGAGATCCTGCGGGACGCCCCGGCCAGGCACCGCTCCTCGGCCCGCCATGTGACGCTGGGCACACCGCAGGGCGAGGAGTCCCGGCGGCTGGCCGCCGAGATGCTCGCCGAGGTGGAGCTGTCCGACCTGGCCGCCCGCACGGACCCGGAGCTCAACGCGGCGATGGGCCGGCTGGTGCGCTACGAGCGGCAGGTCTCGGGCCGTCGGCAGCGGTTGCAGCGGACGGCCGACGAGTGCAGCGCGGAGATCGCCCGTCGGTACCGTGAAGGAGAAGCACAAGTCGACGACCTGCTCCTGTGACGTATCCGGCCCGGCGACCCCGGGCCGTTCGCCGGAGCGGGTCACGTTCCGTCCGGGAGGCCACCGCCGATGTCCGCGATATCCCCTGTTCTCGCCGAGGTCGTCCGCTCCGGGTTCGTCGAGGGACGGCACCGGGGCGCCCTGGTGGTGCTGGACGCGGACGGGGCGGTGGAGCTGGCGCTGGGGGAGGTGACGGCGCCCGTCTTTCCGCGGTCCAGCAACAAGCCGATGCAGGCGGCGGGCGTGCTGAAGGCGGGCCTGGACCTGTCGGGGGAGCGCCTGGCACTCGCCGCGGCCAGCCACTCGGGGGAGTCCTTCCACCGTGACCTGGTGCAGAAGATGCTCGACGAGCACGGGCTGCGCCCCGAGTCGCTGCAGTGCCCGCCCGACCTGCCGCTGGACGCGCGGGAGAGGGAGACGTACCTCGCGGCGGGCGGGGCGCGGGACCGGGTGGTGATGAACTGCTCCGGCAAGCACACCGCGATGCTGGCGGCCTGCACTCTGCGGGACTGGCCGCTGGAGTCCTACCTGGACCCGGACCACCCGCTGCAGGAACTCATCCACCGGGTGGTGGAGGACGCGGCGGGCGAGCGGGTCGCCGCCGTCGGCACGGACGGCTGCGGGGCGCCCCTGGCGGCGATCAGCCTCACCGGACTGGCCCGGGCGTACCGGGCGTTCGTGCGGGCCGAGCCGGGCTCGGCCGAGCGGCGCGTCGCCGACGCCATGCGCGCCCACCCCGAGTACGTCGCCGGCACCCGCCGCCACGACACCTGGCTGATGCGCGAGGTGCCGGGCGCGCTGTCCAAGATGGGCGCGGAGGCGGTCCAGGCGGTGGCCCTGCCGGACGGCCGGGCCCTGGCCTTCAAGGTGGAGGACGGCGCGGCACGGGCGCTGGGGCCGGTGCTGGCCCGGGCGCTGGAGCGGATGGGAGTGGACGCGCCGGTGCTGGAGCGCATCGGCCGGGCACCGCTGCTGGGCGGGGGCCGCGAGGTGGGGGAGGTCCGGGCGGCGTTCTGAGGCGGACCGCCGGAAAACCGGTGGGGCGGCCGCGCCCCGGCCGCCTACCGTGAGCCCATGGCTCCCCACCCCGACAGCATCGACGTACGCGCCGTCACCGAGGCCGAGTTCGCCGACTGGACCCGCGCGCTGTGCACCGGGTTCCTGCGGGAACCCACCGTCTCCGCCGAGGCCCTCGAAGCCCGCCGTGCCCAGTTCGTGCCGGGCCGGCTGCTCGGCGCCTTCGACGGCGGGCGCTGTGTGGCGACCTTCCGGTCCTTCGCCCAGGAGCTCACCGCCGTCGGCGGCGCCACCGTGCCCGCCGACGCCGTCTCGAACGTCACCGTCAGCCCCACCCACCGGCGCCGCGGCCTGCTGACCCGCATGATGAGCCAGGACCTGGCGGCCGCGAAGGAGCGCGGCGACGTCGTCGCGACGCTGATCGCCGCCGAGTACCCGATCTACGGCCGGTACGGCTTCGGCCCGGCCACCTGGACCTGCGAGTGGACGGTCGACGTACCGCGCACCGGCCTCGACCCGCGCTGGGCGGGTCCGCGGGACGGCGGCCGCGTCGACCTCGTGGACGGCGAGGACGTCCGCAAGCTGGGCCCCGAGCTGCACGAGCGGCTGCGCGCCGCCCAGCCGGGCGCCGTCAGCCGCGAGGCGCTGTGGTGGAAGCTGAACACCGGCGCCCTCCGGTTCTCCGAGTCGTGGACCGAGCCCTTCTACGCCGTCTACCGTTCGGCGGCCGGCGAGGTCGAGGGCATGGTCTCCTACGAGGCCGACGACCGGTGGGGGGACGGCAAGCAGCCGCTGAACACGGCGAGCGTCAACTGGCTGATCGGGGTGACCCCGGCCGCCGAGCGCGCCCTGTGGCACTACCTGTGCTCGATCGACTGGATCACCAAGGTCAAGAGCGGCTGGCGGGCCCCCGACGACCTGCTGCCGTTCTTCCTGCCGGACCCGCGCGCCGCCGCCGTCACCACGCAGGCGGACTGGCTGTGGGTGCGGATCCTGGACGTCGTTCGGGCCCTTCAGGCGCGGACGTACGCGGGGCCGGGGACGCTGGTGCTGGAGGTGGCCGACCGGGACGGGCTGACCGGCGGGCGGTACCGGCTGGAGGCGGCCGAGGACGGCGCCTGCTGTGTGCCGACCACCGAGAGCGCCGATCTGGCGCTGGAGGTGGGCGAGTTGGCCACGCTGTGGCTGGGCGACGAGTCGGCGGTGCGGCTGGCGGCGCTGGGCCGGGTGCGGGAAGAACGAGCGGGCGCCGCCCGGAAGGCCGACGCCCTGCTGCGTACGTCCAGGCGACCGTGGTGCCCGGACCTGTTCTGAGGACCGCTCCCTTCCGCCGACGACTGGAACGCTCATCCGTAGCGAGCTGTGGAGTTGTGGTTGTTGTTCGGTTGTGGCTGTGCGGACGGTGTTCGGTTGTCGATGTGAAGTTGTGACTGTGCCGTTGCGTGGTGTGCGGTGGCCGCTGAGCGCACCGGCCGGGGTCCCGGCTCCCCTCCGGAAGGGAACCTGGCACGGTGTGCCAACACCTCTCGAAGTTTGACCATGTCGCCCAAGTTGGCGACCAACTTCACTGTACTTATCTCCGCTTGGAAGCGGCTCATAACCACCTTTCGCTGAACTGCCGGAAGATGGCGGGAAGTTGTAGTGTTTGTGCGTGGAGCCGGAACACGCCTCCGTCAGTGGGCGGAAGAGGTCGCAGCGGCCACAGAGGACACATCGCGAGGTGGCCGACGAGCTGCGCGCCCGGATCAGGTCCGGAGCGCTGCGCCCCGGACAACGCATGCCCACCCAGGCTCAGCTGGCCCACGAGTTCGGTGTCGAGCGCGGAGCCGTGCGCGAGGCGCTGCGCATCCTGCAGTCCGAGCAGCTGCTCACCAACGTCTCCAAAGGGAGCCCGGCGACCGTCGCCCCCGACCCCGTCAGGGCGCTGACCGGCCCTTCCGCGCCGCCCCTGCCCACCACCGTGGCCCTCGCGCCCCGGATCGCGGCCGCCTTCGCCGCCGAACACGTCGAGATCGACGCCGTGTGCCTGACCTCGGTCTCCCTCACCCTCGCGGTCGGCGAGCCGCTGCGCCAGATCCACGCGGGACAGCTGAAACCGGCCAAGATCGACGTCCGGGTCCTGGTGCCGAGCCGGAACATCGACCTCGCCTTCCCGGTGCCCGTCGAGGGCCGCGACGGCGACGACGACCCGATCCACCAGCGCTGGGTGGCCATGCGCAACGCCCAGTTACAGGTCCTCCAGCACAACCTGCACGCCCTGCGCTCCACCCACGGCATCGAGGTCCGGGTGAGGTTCCGCGCGCTGCCCTTCACCCCGCCCGTGAAGCTGTACCTGCTCAACGGCACGGAGGCGCTGTTCGCCTACTACACGCTGACGCGCCGCGAGGAGGAGATCGGCCAGGAGCACCTGGAGATGTACGACGCCCACGGCATCCGCCAGATGCTGTTCGCCTTCGCACCGGGTGCCGGCCCGCGCGACGCGACGTTCGTGGAGCAGTCCCACCTGTGGTTCGACGCGTTGTGGGAGACGATCAGTTCGGAGCTGAAGCTCACGAGCTGACGTCTCCCAGGGGCCGGCACCCCGGCTGGTGCGTCACTCACAGGGCGGGGCCCGCCATCAGCAGGGCGAGGACGACCGCGCCGGCGGAGCTGATCGCCGGGCTCTTGGCCTTGATGCCGACGGTGAGCAGGAGCAGGCCGACGATGCCGGTGGCGCCGTACTTCCACTGGACGAGCTGCTCGAAGCCGATGACGAAGACGGCGGAGAGGACAGCGAGGACGGGCACGGTTCATTCCCCCTTCGGGCTTCCCGGGCGGGTGGTGGGCGGGTGGTGCGCGGTGGTGGGGCGACGGGGGGCGAACTTCGGAAGCAAAACTTCCGCCAACTCCCCCAAGTTGGCGACCAACTCTGACTAAGTTGTCCCCGCTTGGTCCCTAGTTATAAACAACTTTCAAACAACTCCCCTCAGATGGATCAGAGTTGTAGCGTTTGGTCGTGGCCCAGGAGAGCGTGGCAGTGAACGGCAGCAGACGACTCACGCCGCAGGAAATCGCCGATGTCCTGCGGGAACGCATCCGTGCCGGCGAGCTGAAGGCGGGGGAGCGCCTGCCCACCCAGGCCGAACTCGCCGAGGAGTTCGGGGTGGAGCGCTCAGCCGTGCGCCAGGCCCTGCGGGTGCTGCACGAGGACGGCCTGCTGACCAACGTGAGCAAGGGCAGTCCGCCGCGGATCGCCGAGCCGGCGGGGGAACGGGGGGAGCCGCAGCCGACGATGGTGGCGCTGGCGCCCCGGCTCGCGCAGGCCTTCTCGGTGCCGCGCGTGCGCATCGACGCGGCGTGCCTGACCGCCGAGACCCTGATGCTGGCCCTCGCCGAGCCGCTCCGCCTGATCCACGAGGGCCGCATCCGCCCTCAGTCGATCGACGTGCGCATCCTGCTGCCGTCCCGGGACATCAACCTGGCGTTCCCGATCTCCGTCGAGGACCGCGGCGACGACGACCCGGTCCACGAGCGCTGGCTGGCCCAGCGCAACGCGCAAGGGCAGGTGCTGCGGCACAACCTGTACGCGCTGCGCTCCACCCACGGCGTGGAGGTCCGGGTGACGTTCCGCGCGCTGCCGTTCACCCCGCCGGTGAAGCTGTACCTCCTCAACGAACAAGAAGCCCTGATCGCGTACTACATGGTCACCCGCCGCGAGGAGTTCACGGACAGCGGCACGATGGACATGTACGACGTCCTCGGCACGGAGTCCCTGCTGTTCTCGTTCGAGAAGCGGGCGGGGCAGCGCGACGCGGCCTTCGTGGTGGAGTCCCAGAAGTGGTTCGACGCCCTCTGGGAAACCATCACGTCCGACCTGACACTCTTCTAGTGACCCGTGATGCGACGCAGACTGAACCGGTGACAGCATCGACTGAGGAACTGCAGAAACTGCTCGCTCCCGTTCGCTACGTCCTGTGGGACCTGGACGGGCCCATATGCCGCCTGTTCGCGGGGCATCCGGCGGAGGGAGTGGCCAAGGAGCTGGTGGGGCTCATCGACCGGCTGGGGCTGGGCGGGCTGTTGACGGAGGAGGAGCGCGTCCAGAAGGACCCTCAAGCCGTCCTGGGCGGGGTCGACAGTCGGCACCCGGACAGCGATCTGACCGCGGAACTGGAGGACTGGCTCACCGGCCAGGAACTGAAGGCGGTCGCCGGCGCGTTCCCCACTCCGTACGCCGACCCACTGATCAGGACGTGGTCGGCCCTGGGTGCCCGGTTCGCCGTCACCACCAACAACTCGGCGCGTGCGGCCGCCGCCTACCTCGCCAGCCGGGGCCTCACCGGCTGTTTCTCGTCGATCTACGGGCGCACTCGTGACCTCCACCTGATGAAGCCGCATCCGCACTGCCTGCTCCAGGCCCTCAACGCCCTGGGCGCCGATCCGGCCAGGGCCCTGATGCTCGGCGACGCCCCGACGGACTTCGCCGCCGCAAAGGACGCGGGTGTGCCCTTCCTGGGTTACGCGCGCACCGCGAGGACGGCCGAGGCGCTGGTGGCGGCGGGGGTGGATCCTGCGTGCATCGTGGGGTCCCTCGAGGCCGTGCTGACCGTGCTGAGGGGCCAAGCCTGAGCCATCGGCCCGTCCGATCCTGGAGCCCGGCAACTTCCCTACTGCCCATTGGACGGGTTGCTGTGAGGTGGTCGCTCCGCGTGACGAGATGGGCTGGCTCGAGTCCCGTCAGGGGAGCGGGTCCCGCGTGATCCGGCAGCCGGTCTCCGGTGCGGTCGGGGCGTCTCCGGTGCGCATGGCGGACCTCGGGTGGTTCATCGACCGGGTGTTCCAGCACCAGGAGGTCGACCTCGACGTCTACACGCTCACCTCGGAATCGCTGGACACTCACCTGCGGTTGGGAACGCGGCCGACCTTCGGGTGCGCCGACGGCTGCCGAAGATCGCGGACCGGCATCTGGTGTCGCTGCGCACCACGCTCCAGGACCTAAAAGGCCAACGGCAAGATCGGCAAGGTCGCCGCCCGGCCTATCGCCCGGCCCGCTCCTCGGGCGGAACCCACCGGGGTTCCGGGATCACGGGGTTCTGCGACTTGATGTACCCCAGCTTCTCCCACAGGTTCCGGTGCCACTCCATGTGGTGCTCCGCGATCTCCTGGGTGGAGCGGGACTGCGCGCGCCGGTCCCAGCCGATGATCCGGGCCTTCCCGTAACGCAGGCCGAAGCCCGCGGCGTCGAGGATCCGGTAGGAGTTGTCACGCCAGTTGATACGGGTGTCCATTATCCCGTAGGGCGCATAGAACAGCTTTTCCTGGTTGAGGATGTAGACCTTGCGCTCGGGTATCTGCGGCGACTCGCGGACCTCACACGTGATGGCGATGTGCGGGTTTCGTTGGTGCACCCGGTCCAGGAGATCCTTGAGCTGGTTCCAGTTGGGCTTGGTGAAATCGTCCCGCATGCGCTGACGGTTCTCCGCGAAGTCCGCGAAGAACACCGTGCCGGCGGGAAGACCGGAGGCCTCAGGAGCGGGATCAAGTCGTCCGGGCAGGCTCATCGGCAGATTGAGATGGGCGATGATGATGCGCAGGTGGAGTTCCTGCGTGCGTACTTCCTCGTCGGCCAGGCGTTCCAGTGGTTCCCGCAGCAGGCCGATCAGCGTCTGCATAGTGAAGCCGGAGAAGTCGATACGGACCTGGCGCGCCTCGAACGCCTCCCTGAAAGGAGCGGCCAGGTCGTTCAGATTGGCCAGGACGTAGACACCCGACACCTCGCGGGGCTCGGACTCGCTGACCGCGTCGAAGAGAATGAGGGCGATCAGTGCGGCGAACGAACCGCCCAGGAAGCCCTGGCCTTTGAGGGCGTCCCCTAGAGGATCGATGATCTCGGCGGCCACACCGAGGACGGCGACCAAGGCCAGCAGCCACTTGATGAGACGGGGTTTCCACTCGCTCAGGGCGTGCTGCACGCGCTGGAGTCTGGAAGGCCGGCCGTCACCCGGATCGCGCGGAGACACCCGCCACCTCCCCTGTGCGCGCCGCAGACACGAGACGACGGCCATGTCTGTCGAGCGTGGTGGCCCCCATGATGCCGTGGTCAAGTCCACAGCGCCAGAAGGTCACTTGCCTTTTCGGAGGGCTCGCGCGGCGACGATGACCGGTTCATGGGAGGGCACCACCCAGTCGGCCAGGCGCTCCCACATCTGTGTGGCGCGCTCCTGCCGCGAGGTGTATCCGATGAAGCGGGTGCCCGCCGCGCGAGCGGCTTCGAGGTCGGTGAGCTGGTCTCCCACCAGCAGACACGAGGAAGGGAGCAGCCCCAGGTGCTGCACCGCGCGGTCCACCGCGTAGGAAGCGGGCTTCATGTGCCGCAGCTCGTACGGGTCGCGCCCGATGACCGTCTCGAACCGCGACTCCATGCCCAGGCGCTTGAGGAACTCCCAGACCGGTCCCTCGGCGTTGTTGCTCACAATCGCCAGGGTCAGTTTCAGCTTGAGCAGCTCATCGACGAGATCCGTGAAACGTGCCGTCGGCTCGGCCGCCTCGACGGCTTGGTATTCGTACCGGGTCACGATGGCTTCCGCCAGGGCGAGCGCCCTGCGGCTGCGAGAGACCGGGGCCGGACGGTCGTACATGTCACGGATGCGCCGCAGAATGCCGTGCGAGTCCTCGCACGCCTCGACGTCAGGGTCGAGAGGGCCCCAGATCTCGCGGACCGCCGCCTTGATCTCCTGGGCGACGGGGGCGGTGGACACCCCGCGGAACAGCCGGGTGACCGGTCCGTCGAAGTCGAACAGCACGGCGCGCGCGTCACCGAGAAGCCGTCGCAGGGCCTCCTGCTCGTCGCGTGCGTCGCCCATCGGTCTCCTCCCGCTCGCCGGCTTCAGTGTGGCTCACGGCGGGCGCTGCGGGGGGCACCGCAGGTCACCGTTCGATCCGCGTCGAGAGGGGATCGACGGGCGTACATGGGCCCGTCCGGTAACCGTTCGGTGGAACAACTTCGGCGAAGAGCGGCGTTTGACGTGAGCCACACGTGACCGCGGAGTACTTTGCTGCCACATCTGTACCCTCCGGAAGGTTCCCACGCAAGAGAAACGGCCCCATGTCATCGGAACCAGCTTCCAGCGCTCGACGGCATGCCCTCCAGGTGTGTGGGGACGCGAGCGTGGTCGAAGGGCCGCTCCAGGGCTACCACCACGAAACGTACGTGTTCCCTCTGCCCGGCGGCGCGGGAACGGCACGGCCGGTTCGCTGGAAATGCCGGGAGCCGCGCACCGAGCTCCTGTGGTTCGACCGACGGTGTTTCGCTTCGGAAGAGGAGTTGCTGGACGCGCTGAGCGGCCGCATCACGGGTATCCCGGACATCCTGGAGTTCGGCGGTCTGCGCCTGCAGCGTTTCATCGAGGGCCGGACGCTCGGGTCGTTGTGGGAATCGGGCCTGCCCGTGCCGGAACCTCTCCTCCGACAGATCGCGCAGGTGTTCCGGCAGCTGGCCGAGGTGACTGCGGAAACGCTGATAGTCAAGCGACGCTGCACCGGCGAGGACCGACCGGAGGACGGTGACACCGACGGCTTCCTGGAGCGGCTCGTGTGTTTCACCGAGGAGAACGTCTACCTGCGGAACCTGCAAAGGTTCGAAGCGCTCTTCGGTGAGCTCGGTGTGGACGGGGATTCCTTCAAGAAGCTCAGGAAGCAGGTGCCGGGTCTCCGGGAGCGCCCCTTCTGCCTGCTGCACGCCGATCTGCACCGGGAGAATTTCATCGTCGATCGGCGCGGACGGCTGTGGACGATCGACTGGGAACTGGCGATGCTCGGCGATCCGCTGTACGACCTGGCGACCCACCTCCACCTGATGCGGTACCCGACCTGGCAGGCTCGCAGGTTGACCGAGCAGTGGTGCCGCACGGTCGAGAAGGTGCGCCGCGGCAGCTCGAACGGCTGGGAGCAGGATCTCGGGCGGCTCCTCTCCTACAAGAAGGCGCAGTCCGTGTTTACCGACGTCATCCGCGTGGCGCTGTCCCTGGAACCCGGACAGGGTGAGCACGGGCGGCACCTCGCGCGGTCCGCACTGAGACTGCGTGGAGTCCTGGCCGAGGCCGCCGTGCCCCTGGGGCTGGACAGGGTGCCGGACCCCCGCGAGATCACGGCCGCTCTCGCGCGATGGTGCCGCACCCACGGAGAACCGCGACGTGACCTGCCGGGCTGACCCTTGTCGTGGTCACCCTCCGCTTGCGTAGGCTCCCCCCATGACCCCACCCGGCCTGCGTGAGCGCAAGAAGCAGCGGATGTACCAGGTGCTGTCGGACGTCGCCGTCCGGCTGTTCCTGGAGAAGGGGTTCGACGCGGTGTCCGTCGCGGAGATCGCCGCCGCGGCCGAGGTGTCCAAACCGACGCTGTTCCGGTACTTCCCGGCCAAGGAGGACCTCGTCCTGTACCGGATCGCCGACCACGAGGGCGAGGCCGCGCGGGTGGTGGGGGAGGGGCCCTCGCCCCTGGCGGCGCTGCGGCGGCATTTTCTGCGCGGGCTGGAGCAGGGGGACCCGGTCACCGGGCTGAGCGACGATCCCGAGGTGCTCGCCTTCCACCAGCTGCTGTACGGCACGCCGGCGCTGGTCGCGCGGCTGTACGCCCATCTGGAGCGGTCCGAGGCCGCGCTCGCCGAGGCGCTGGGCGGCGACCTGGACGCCCGGCTCGCGGCCGGGCAGATCGTCGCCGTGCGGCGGGTCCTCGCGCAGGAGAACTGGCGGCGGATCGCGGCGGGGGAGCGGGCGGCGGACGTACGGGCGGACGCGGTGGCGGCGGCTGAGCGGGCGTTCGGGCTGCTGGCGGGAGGGCTGCCCCGGTTCGCCTGAGTGAGGCTCAGTAAAAAATGTGACCGAGTTACGTTTTTACCGTACGCTCGGCGGCATGACGTCACCCGACCCCGCCCTCCCGCCCGCCCTCGCCCGCGAACGCGCCCACCACGACCGCTGCCGTGCCGCCCTGGCGGCGATGGCCGACGGTGCCCGGGAGTACGTCGTCACCGGCGAGGACGTCTCCGCCTCCGGCGCCGACGCCGAGGTCCTCGGACGCCGGCTGCGCAGCCGGGCCGCGGAACTGCGCGAGCTGCCCGACGGGCCGTTGTTCTTCGGCCGGCTGGACTTCGGCCCGGGCGGGGGCGAGCACGCCGGGCTGACGTACCACATCGGGCGGTTGCGGATCACCGAGGAGCCGGCCGAGCCGCCCCTCGTCGTCGACTGGCGGGCCCCCGTCTCCCGCGCCTACTACCAGGCCTCCACGCGGGATCCGCAGGGCGTGGCCGTGCGGCGGCGGTTCGGGTGGGCGCCCGGCAGCCGGGGCGAGTCCGCCGACCTCACCGGGCTGGAGGACGAGCACCTGGCGCGAGGGGAGGCCGGGCCCGGCGGCATCGTCGCCCGGGAGATCGAGCGGCCCCGGGTCGGGCCCATGCGGGACATCGCCGCGACGATCCAGCCCGAGCAGGACGACCTCGTACGCGAGGACCTCGCCGTGTCCGTGTGCGTGCAGGGCGCGCCGGGCACCGGCAAGACGGCGGTCGGGCTGCACCGGGCGGCGTACCTGCTCTACACCCACCCGCAGCGCCTCCGGCGGGGCGGCCTGCTGATCCTCGGCCCCCACCCGACCTTCCTGTCGTACATCTCCGAGGTGCTGCCCTCCCTCGGGGAGACGGGCGTACGTCAGTCGACGCTCGGCGACGAGATCGCCCGGCATCCGGTGACCGGCGCCGACGACGAGCGGACCGCCGTCGTCAAGCACGACGCCCGGATGGCCGAGGTGCTGCGCCGGGCGCTGTACGCGCGCGTGCCCGGCGGCGCCGGTCCCCTCGAGGTGCCGGACGGGTCGTACCGCTGGCGGGTGGGGGCGCAGGAGCTGGAGCGGATCGTGGCGGGCGTGCGGGACGAGCGGCCGTTGTACGGGGTCGGGCGGGAGCGGGTGCGCAGCCGGATCGTGGCGGAACTGCGGGACCAGGCCGAACGGCGGGGCGGGCCGCGGACGCGGGCGTGGCTGCGCCGGATGGAGCGGGCCCGGCCGGTGACCGCCTGCCTGGACGCCGTCTGGCCCCGGGTGCGGCCCGAGGAGGTCGTCGCCGGCCTGCTGTCCGACCCCGCCGTGCTGGCGGCGGCGGCCGAGGGGGTGCTGGACGCCGAGGAGCAGAAGGCGCTGCTGTGGGCGGGGCCGCCTCGGTCGTGGCGCTCGGCGCGCTGGTCGGCCGCCGACCTGGTGCTGCTCGACGAGGTCGCCGGGCTGATCGAGCACCCGGCGGGGTACGGCCATGTGGTCGTCGACGAGGCGCAGGACCTCTCCCCGATGGAGTGCCGGGCCGTCGCCCGCCGGTCCGCCTTCGGCTCCCTGACCGTGCTGGGCGACCTGGCACAGGGCACCACCCCGTGGGCGGCGCGCTCGTGGCGTACGGTCCTTGCGCACCTGGGCAGGCCACAGGCGCCCGTGGTGGCGCTGACCACCGGGTTCCGGGTGCCGAAGGCGGTCGTCGCCCTCGCCAACCGGCTGCTCGGCCGGCTCGGCGTGGACGTCCCGCCCGCCACGTCGCTGCGCGGCGACGGGGAGGTGCGCATCCGGCGGGCGGCTCCGGGTGAGGTGCCGGGAGAGGTCGTGGCCGCCGTGCGGGACGCACTCGCCCGGGAGGGCTCCGTCGGGGTCGTCGCGGCCGACGCGGACGTGCCCCGGGTGCGTCGTGCGCTGGCGGCGGCCGGGGTCGCGGCGGCGGGCCCGGAGGACCTGGGCGCCCGGGTGACCGTGGTGCCGGCGAGTGTCGTCAAGGGCCTGGAGTACGACCACGTGGTGGCCGTCGAGCCGGCGGCGATCGCGGCGGCGGAGGACCGCGGGCTGCACCGGCTGTACGTGGTGCTGACCCGGGCGGTGTCACGGCTGGACGTGGTGCTCAGCGGCCAACTGCCGTTCTGACAGCGGGCGTAGGGTGCGGGCATGGCAGACACGGAGATCGACACCGACCGCGACACCGCCAGCGACACCGACCGCGTCAGCGACCGGGGCATCGCCGCGTTCGCGGACCTCCCCACCACCACCCTCGCCGACCTGCTGGGCCGCGCCCAGGTCATGGACATCGGCATCCGTCCGCTGTGGGGCCCGGTGCCGCGCGTGGCCGGGCCGGCGTTCACCGTGCGGTGCCCGCCCGGCGACAACCTGATGCTGCACGCGGCCGTCTACCGGGCCGAGCCCGGCTCGGTCGTCGTCGTGGAGTCGGGCGACCTGGACTACGCGCTGGCCGGCGGCAACGTGTGCGCGGTCGCGCAGCGCCGGGGCGTCGCGGCCTTCGTCGCCGACGGGCTGATCCGGGACCTGGCCGAGGTGCGGGAGGCCGGGTTCCCGGTGTTCGCGCGCGGGGTCATCCCGATCCCGGGCACCAAGTCGGCCGTACGGCCGCTCGGGGAGCGGGTGCGGTGCGGCGGGGTGTCCGTCTCCCCGGGGGATGTCGTCGTGGCCGACGAGGAGGGCGTGGTCGTCGTGCCGGGTGACCGCCGGGCGGAGATCCTCGCCGGGGCCCGGGACAAGCTCGCCAAGGAGGCCGCCGAGTCCCTGGACGACTGGGAGGCGGCGCACCGGGCGCGGATCGAACGGACCCTGGCCGAGGGCGGGTTCGAAGGGTGACGTTCCGGGGCCGGGGAGGGAGCCGTCCCCCGGCCCCGGGGGATCACCCAAGGTGGCGGCTGATGACCTCCGCGACCCGCACGAAACCGTCCGTGCCGTGTCCGAGACCGATCGCGCGGCGGGCCATGCCCTCGGTCGCGCGCATCACGCCGGCGTCGATGCCGTGGGACTCGGACACCGCCACGATGTGGGCCATCGAGGACGCCCCCGAGGTGAGCGGATTGAGGCGGCCGGAGAAGGTGCCGTCGTCGGCGTCGCCGGCCCACTCCGCGAACAGCGGCGGCAGGATCGCGGCGATGCCCTGGGCGAAGGGCGCCAGCTCCCGGGCGGTGATGCCCTCGGCCTTCGCCACCGCCAGGGCGTGCGCGTAGCCCGCCATCGACGTCCAGAAGACGTCGAGCAGGGCGATGTCGAAGGCGGCGGCCCGGCCGATGTCCTCGCCGAGGTGGGTGTGGCTGCCGCCCAGCACGTCGAGCACGGGGCGGACCTCGCGGTAGAGGTCCCGCGGGCCGCTGTACAGGAACACCCCGCCGGGCGTTCCGATGACCGGGGTCGGCACCATGATGGCGCCGTCCAGGTAACGGACCCCGTGGGCGGCGGCCCACTCGGCCGTCTCACGGGCCCGGGCCGGGGTGTCGGCGGTCAGGTTGACGACCGTACGGCCCTTCAGGGCGGCGGCGACCTCGTCCTGCCGCAGCACGGCGTCGGCGGCGTCGTAGTTCACCACGCAGACGACGACCACCTCACCGGCGGCGGCCGCCTCGGCGGCGGTCCGGGCGCCGGCCGCTCCCCGGTCGAGCAGCTCGCGGTCCTTGCCCGGGGTGCGGTTCCAGACGGTGGTGCGCAGCCCCGCGTCCAGGAAGGCGCCGGCCAGCGCCCGGCCCATCGGACCGAGCCCCAGCACGGTGACGGCGGCCCGGGAGGAATGCCCCGGGGACGGGGTGGTGCTGTACGTAGACACGCTTCAACTCCTAGCTGTATTACGGCAATTGATGACGAAAGGGGCGAGGATGACGCGCCGCCGCCAGGACCCGGGCGTCTGCGGAGTGACCGCCGCGATCAGCGTGATCGACGGCAAGTGGAAGACGACCCTGCTGTGGCTGCTGGAGTCGGGCCCGCGGCGGCCGGGGCAGCTGCGCCGGCAGGTGCCGGGCCTCACCGAGAAGGTGCTGACCCAGGCGTTACGGGAGATGACGGAGGACGGGCTGGTGCACCGGGAGGTGTACGACGTGCTGCCGCCGAAGACGGTCTACTCGCTGACCCCCTTCGGCCGTGAACTCGCCGAGGCGCTGGCCCCGCTCTCCGACTGGGGTCACCGCCGCCTGGAGCGGCTGGCCGAGACCGAGGCGGGAGTCTCCCGGCCCGCCTCCTGACGCGTACGTCACCTCCGTCCCCTGCCCGCCCGGCACCTCACCGGCCGCCCACCACCAGGGTCGCCGTACGCCCGCACCCAGCCAAGTACCCACAAAAAAGTGGGTGTTGGTCACCGGCCGGCCGGCCATGCGGCGCGGCACCGCGAGGTCCGGGTGGCGCGGCTCCGGGTCGCGGTCATGCCTCCGGCCGCCGGGCGAGGAAGACGAGCTCCTTGCCGGGGCGGTCGGGGGCGTCCCGTACGGCTTCGACGGTGTACCCCTGTGCGGTCAGGTCCGCCTCCACCTCCTCGCGGCCGCGGAACCGCAGGGTCGAGTCGGAGGTCAGCACCTGCCCGTCCGCGGTGAACACGTACGTCCAGCGGAAGGTGACCAGCTGCCCGTCGACGCCGCGTACGTCCACCCAGCTGCGCACCGTGCCCACGCCGGGGACCTCGGTGACGCGGTACGTGGCCTCGCGGTGCCAGTCCTCCCAGGCGCGCCGGGCCGGGTCCCGGGTCTCGAACACCAGCCGTCCGCCCGGGCGCAGGGCCTGGCAGGCGCCCTGGAGGGTCGCCTGCCAGGCCTCGGGGGTGACGATCGCCTGGGCGACGTTCGCCGTCATGGTGGCCAGGTCCACCCGCAACGGCGGCAGGGCCGTGGCGTCACCGTGGATCCAGCGCACCCGGTCGGCGCCCGGTGTCGCCCGGGCCACGTCGAGACACGCCCCGGCGGGGTCCACGCCGACCACCTCCACCCCGCGCCCGGCCAGCAGCAGCGCGAACACGCCCGTGCCGCAGCCGATGTCCAGCACCCGGCGCGCCCCGGACTTTGCCGCCAGCCGGAGGTAGGGCGCCAGGTCGGTGCGGTCCGGGTGGAGGTGGTCGTACAGGGCGGCGAGCCGGGGGTGGTGGAACTCCTCGTCGGCCATGCCGGGACGCTAGCCGCCGGGGCGCGACGCCGTCAGCCCGCGAACGGGCCGTCCGCGCCGAAGGCCAGCGCGGCGAAGCGTTCGCCGATCCGGCGGTGGGCCGCGGCGTCGGGGTGGAGCTGGTCGGGCAGGGGCAGTTCGGCGTGGTCGGCCTCGCCGTACAGGTCGCGGCCGTCGAGGTAGTGCAGGTGGGGGTCGTCGGCCGCCCGTTGCCGCACGATGCGGGACAGCTCCTCCCGGATGACGCCGAGGGTCAGTTTCCCGCTCGCGCGTTCCGCCGGGTCGCCCATCGCGGCGAACCGCAGCTGCCCGGCGCGCAGTCCGTCGAGGTCGGGCGCGCTGGGGCCCGGGGTGTCCTCGTGGATCGGGCACAGGATGGGGGAGACCACCAGCAGCGGGGTGTCCGGGTGGCCCTCGCGGACGGTGTCGAGGAAGCCGTGCACGGCCGGGGTGAAGGCGCGCAGCCGCATGAGGTCCAGGTTGACCAGGTTGATGCCGACCTTGAGGCTGATCAGGTCGGCTGGGGTGTCCCGTACGGCGCGGGCGGTGAAGGGGTCGAGCAGGGCGCTGCCGGCCAGCCCGAGGTTGATCAGCTCCACGCCGCCGAGGGAGGCGGCGAGCACCGGCCAGATGCCCGTCGGGCTCGCGGCGTCGGAGCCGTGGCTGATCGAACTGCCGTGGTGCAGCCACACCCTGCGGCCGCGGTCCGGCACGGGCTGGACGGGGGCGTCGGTGCGCAGGGCGAGCAGCTCGGTGGTCTCGTTGTGCGGCAGCCAGATCTCCACGTCCTTCATCCCGGCGGGCAGGCCGGTGAAGGACACGGTGGCGGGCGGGCCGGGCCGGTGCTCGGCGGTGCCGGTGGTCATGTCGATGGTCACGGTGTGCCCGCCGCCGGCGGTGGCCTGGGCGGTCAGCCGGCCGTCGACGAGCAGGTCGTACAGCCCGTCCGGGCGGGGCGGGGCGCCGACGTAGGCGCGTTTGGTGGGCAGCGTGTCCAGTTCGACGGCGGTGGCCGGCGTACGGAACACCAGCCGTACGCCGGAGGGCTGGGACTCGGCCGTCGCGAGCTGCTCGTCGGGGCACTGGGCGCGGGCCCGGGCGGGCAGCCGGTGCGGCAGGATTCCGCGTTCGGTGCGTTCCAGGTCGAGGGCGCCGCGGACGAGTTCGGCGGTCAGGGGGGTGGTGGTCCACTCGGTGTGCACGGGTTCCGCTTTCCGACGTCGGGAGGGGCCGACGGTGCCCGGGCCGGGCAGCCCTGTCCAGGCCGGGCAGCCGGGCCGGGCACCGTCTGTCGGCGACTACCCAGCCTGACTCACGCCAGTTCCGGTTGCGGTTCCGGCCGCGGGACCGCCGGCGTCTTCGGCTCCCACCGCTCGATGGCCCGTACGAAGCCGTACACCACGGACGCCATCGCCAGCAGGAGCAGCGGCCCGAACACCCACGGATACGCGGCCATCGTCACCGGCAGGTAGCGGTAGGACACCAGCATCAGGGCGAAGACCGTCGTGCCGCAGGCGACGAGCTGCACCGCGGACCGGTCCCAGCCGCGGCCGGCCGCGCGCAGCGCAGCCTCGATGGTCAGCGCGAACACCACGCCGGCGATGAGGTCCGCCCCGTAGTGGTAGCCGAAACCGAGCGTCGCGGCGAGCGTGGCGATGAGCCAGAAGGTGCCCATCAGGCGCAGCGCCCGGGGGCCCCTGCGGGAGTGCACGAAGATGGTGGTGGCCCAGGCCGTGTGCAGGCTGGGCATGCAGTTGCGGGGGGTGATCTGGTCGAACGGTATCGGGTGCGGCGCACCGGCCGGCGGGGTCGTCGGCCACAGGTTCGCCGCCGCCCAGTGTCCGCCGTCGGCGCCGTAGGCGAAGACCGGTCCGACCACCGGGAAGATCATGTAGATGCCGGGTCCGAGGAGGCCGATCACCAGGAAGGTGCGCACCAGGTGGTGGGCGGGGAAGCGGCGCTCGGCGGCCACGTGGCGCAGCTGGTACACCGCGACGACGACCGCGGCCACGGCGAGCTGGATGTAGACCCAGTCGAGGAGATGGGCGCCGACCGGGCCGGTGGCGTCGACGAGCCGGCCCACCAGCCAGGACGGGTCACCCAGGGCGTGGTCGGCGGTGGCCACGTACGGGTCGAGCACCGTCGGGCGGGTCTTGGAGGTGATGAGCAGCCAGGCGTCACCGGTCTTGCGGCCGGCCACCAGCAGCAAGCCCAGCCCCACCCCCTTGAGCAGCAGCACGCGTTCCTGTCCGGTGCGGCGCGTGACGGCGATGACCGCGACGGCCAGGATCACCCACAACGCGCCGTTGCCGAACGGGTGGCCGGTGGGCGGCCAGATGCCGAGGACCCACCGCGCGAGAAGGAAGACGAGGTCGATGCCGACCGCGGCAGCAGCCGCGATGAACCGCTGCCGCCAGGTGAGCACCACCATCGTCAGCGCCATGCTGGCGTACAGCAACGGCCCCGATTTGGGGGCGAATATCACCTCCCGCGCCTGATTGGTGATCGGCCCTGGTATGCCGTAGCGACGGGCGGCGATCTCCAGCGCGACCAGGAACCCGAGGGCCACCGCACCGGCCGCGGCCCACAGGATGACGCGCGGCCGGCGCCAGGCGGGGGGCGCAGGTGTGTTGTCTGTCCGCGAGGTGTCTCGCGAGGCTATGGGTATCAATGCTGTGGCCGATTTGGTCGGTTATGGGCGAATTAATGCAAGATGGTTGATAAATGCGCTCACCATGAGTTCGAACATGTTATCGGCGCAGGCGGCGCAACACGCCGAAAACGGCACCGAAAACCATGCGGGAATCCTTTTGCCCCATCCTTGATCCCGTCTCGGCCGACCGGGCGGTTCCCGCGTGGCGTGGCGCACTTTTGCAAGCGGCGTGCTTGCAAAAGTTAGCGGGGGTGGGGCAAGGTGGAGGCATGGCATCGCTCAACGTCGGCAATCTCGGTGAGTACCTGCGCGAGCAGCGGCGCAACGCGCAGCTGTCGCTGCGGCAGCTCGCCGACGCCGCCGGTGTGTCCAATCCGTACCTCAGCCAGATCGAGCGCGGGCTGCGCAAGCCGAGCGCGGAGGTGCTCCAGCAGGTCGCCAAGGCCCTGCGGATCTCCGCGGAGACGCTGTACGTCCGTGCCGGGATCCTGGACGCCGAGCGGGACCGGGACGCGGTGGAGACGCGGGCGGTCATCCTCGCCGATCCCACGCTGACCGAGCGGCAGAAGCAGGTGCTGCTCCAGATCTACGAGTCCTTCCGCAAGGAGAACGGCCTCGCAGGCGAGCATCCGGCCGACGCGGCAGGTGAGGATGCGGCGCACCCGGACACTCCGGACAGCGGCACCGCCGTAGGACGTACCCGCACGGGCGACCGTGCCGACCCCGCCGTACGCCGTCCCCGCACGGTCGGCGGCGGTGACAACGGCCCGCAGCAGGCGGCCGGTTGAGCCGGACCAGGGCACCGGCCACCTGACTGCGGACCCACAGACCCCCAGCCGAAACGAATCCGGGAGGACCATCACCATGGCCATCACCGACGACCTGCGCAAGACCCTGAGCAACCCGACCCCGCTGTACTTCGCCGCCGGCACCGCCGACCTCGCCCTGCAGCAGGCCAAGAAGGTGCCGGCCCTGGTGGAGAAGCTGCGTGCCGAGACCCCGGCGCGGATCGAGGCCGTGCGCAACACCGACCCGAAGGCCGTGCAGGAGAAGGCGACCGTCCGGGTCAAGGAGACGCAGGAGACCCTGCAGAACAAGGTCAACGAGTTCCTCGGGTCTCTCGACAAGGACCTGAAGAAGTTCGGCGAGACCGCCCAGGACCTCGCGCTGCGCTCGGTCGGCGTGGCCGCCGAGTACGCCGTCAAGGCCCGGGAGGCCTACGAGAAGGTCGCCGAGCACGGTGAGCAGGCCGTGAAGACCTGGCGCGGCGAGGCCGCCGAGGGGATCGAGGATCTGGCCGTGGCCGTCGAGCCGAACGCCGAGCCGGTCGAGGTGAAGGAGGAGGCCAAGCCCGCCGAGGCCAAGCCCGCCGAGGCCCAGGCCGGCCCGGACGCCGACAAGAAGGCCCCGGCCAGGAAGGCCCCGGCGCGCAAGCCGGCGACCGCGAAGAAGACGACGCCGCCCGCCAAGTAAGCGGCGGCAGGCGAGCGGGCCGGGCACCCTCGGGGTGCCCGGCCCGTTGTACGGGTACGGTGACCGCGTAGGAACGAGCCGAGTCGGGTGGTGAGCGTTGTGCTGATGCAGGGCTTCGCGGGGTTCATGTGGCTGCTGAGCATGGCCCTGATCCTTTTCAGCGGCTTCGCGTTGATCGACGCCGCCGTGCGACGCGAGGACGCCTACCGCGCGGCCGACAAGCAGACCAAGCCGTTCTGGATGATCATCCTCGGCATCGCCTTCGTGGTGGACCTGCTCTTCCCGATCCTGTCGTTCCTGCCGGTCATCGGCCTCGTCGCGACGATCGTGTACATGGTCGACGTACGCCCGGCCCTCCGCAGCCTGCCCGGCGGCGGCCGCAGCCGCCGCGGCTCCAGCAGCGACGGCCCGTACGGCCCCTGGAACGGCGGGCGCTGAGCGCTGCGACGCCAGGGCCGGCGCCGAGCGGGACGGTGCGGAGCGGGTCCGCTCAGCCCTCCCGGTCCAGCAGCAGCACGGCCACGTCGTCCGTCAACTCCCCGCCGTTGAGCGTCCGCACCTCGTTCACCGCGGCCCGCAGCAGTTCCTCACCGCGCAACCCCTCGGACAGCTGCCGGCGGATCATCTCCACCATGCCGTCCTGCCCGAGCCGCTCCCGGCCCTCACCGATCCGGCCCTCGATCAGTCCGTCGGTGTAGAGCATCAGGCTCCACTCGGCGCCCAGCTCCACCTGCATACGCGGCCAGCGGGCGCCCGGCAGCAGGCCCAGGGCCGGGCCGTTGTTGTCGTACGGCAGCAGCCGCGGCGCCTGGCCCGGGCGGGCCAGCAGCGGTGCCGGATGGCCGGCCAGGCACAGCCCGGCGCGGCGGCCGTCCGGCGCGATGTCCACCGTGCACAGGGTCGCGAAGATCTCGTCGTCGGCACGCTCGTGCTCCAGCACCTGCTGCAGCGTGCCCAGCAGCTGGTCGCCGCACAGGCCCGCCAGCGTCAGCGCCCGCCAGGCGATGCGCAGCTCCACCCCGAGGGCGGCCTCGTCCGGGCCGTGGCCGCAGACGTCGCCGATCATGGCGTGCACGGTGCCGTCCTGGGTGCGCACGACGTCGTAGAAGTCGCCGCCGAGCAGCGCCCGGGAGCGGCCCGGGCGGTAGCGGGCGGCGAACCGCAGGGAAGAGCCCTCCAGCAGCGGGGTCGGCAGCAGGCCGCGCTGCAGCCGGCGGTTCTCCTGGGCGCGCATCCGGCCCTCGGCGAGCCGCCGTTCGGCGGTGTCGGACCGCTTGCGCTCCACGGCGTAGCGGATCGCCCGGCTCAGCAGCCGGCCGTCCAGCTCGTCGCGGAAGAGGTAGTCCTGGGCGCCCACGCGCACCGCCTCGGCGCCGCGCTCGGCGTCGCCGGACGCGGTGAGCGCGAGGACGGCGTGCCGGGGCGCGAGCTCGAGCACGTGCTTGAGCACGGCGAGCTCGTCGTCACCGTCGCCCGCCCGGCCCGGCGCCGGCAGCGCCAGGTCCAGCAGGATGCAGTGGACGTCGTCGGTGAGCAGCCGCTCGGCCTCGGTGAGGTTGCGCGCGGTGCGGACGCGGATCGGCTTGCCGGCCTGGTCGAGCAGGTCGGGCACGATCGGCGAGCCGGCCGGGTCGTCCTCGATGAGCAGCAGCGTCAGGTTGGTGTGGGTGGTGTGGTTCTCGACCTGGTCCGTCTTCTCGACCTTGGCCTCCTTGCGCGGGGCGGTCCCCAAGGAGTCCTTGGGAGCGCCGTCGCTCAGGGACGCGGCCTGCGCCTGACCACTCTCCACGGCCGGGATCGCTCTCTGCCGCGGTACGGGTACGGGCATTGTCCTGAGTTCCTTCCCTCCCCCCGAGGGCTGGCGGGGGCGAGGGGTCTCGACCCACCGACGGGGACCATAGCGGGTCGCGGCACCGCAGCGGAATGGTGTGAGGCACGCCGCTGGGCCCTCGGCCACTGTCATATGCCGCGATATCCGTAGCAGTTGGACAGGGAATGTGTGTCGCGGGGATGACGAACGTCACGTCCGCGCGGGGTTTTCGGGGGTGTTGGGCGTGGGGTGGGTCACGTGGTCCACGTCACGGAGGGCGGTCACCCCCCGGCGGTTCCTACGCGTCCGGCCGGACCACCCCGAGGATCGGCATCGAGCCCGCCCCCGCGATCGTCACGGTCCGCCCCGGGCGCGGGGCGTGCACGATCGAGCCGTCGCCGATGTACAGCGCGACATGGCTGGCGTCGTCGAAGTAGATGATGAGGTCGCCGGGGCGCATGTCCTGTACGGCGATGTGCTTCAGCCGCTTCCACTGCTCCTGCGAGGTGCGCGGGATGCCCCGCCCGGCCGACGCCCAGGCCTGTGAGGTCAGCCCGGAGCAGTCGTACGTCCTGGGGCCCTCGGCGCCCCACTGGTACGACTTGCCGAGCTGGGCGGTGGCGTACTGGACCGCCTTCTTCCCCTGCTCGGTGGCCTTGCCGGTGATCTCGTCGAGGACGCCGGAGTCGAGCCAGGCGGTCTGCGCCCGCTGAGCGGCCTCGCGTTCCAGTTCGGCGAGGCGCTCGCGCTCCTGTTTCGCCAGCTCCGACTCGAGCTTCTCGGCCGCCGCGATCTGCTTCTCGATCTTCTTCTGTGCCGTGGCCTTGGCCTTGCGGCCCGCCTCCAGCTTCTTCCACTGGGCGGTGGCGTCCTTGGCGTACTGCTCCAAGTCCTCCTGAGTGCGGGTCATCTCGCCCAGCAGGCCTTTGGCGGCGTGCTGGCCCTGGCGGACCCGGCGGGTGCCGTCGAGGAACTCCTGCGGGTCGTCGCTGAGCATCAGGTGGGCCTCGGGCGGCAGCCCGCCCGTGCGGTACTGGGCGCGTGCCGCGGCGCCCGCGCGGTCCTTCAGCTCGGCCAGCTTCTCGCGGCCCTCGGCGATCTTCTTCTCCAGCCGGGCGATCTCGGCGGACTGCTGCTTCGCCTTCTCCTCGGCGGCGTTGTACTCCTCCGTGGCGACGGCCGCCGCGCGGTAGAGGCTGTCGAGCTTCTTGCGGACGGCTTCGAGGTCCTTGTTCGGCGCGGGGGCCGGGCTGGTGGACGGTGCGGGGCTCGTGGACGCGCTGGGGGAGGGGCCGGGGTCGGGGGCGGCGAACGCCGTGCCCGGGGCCGCCAGCACGGTGACCGCCAGGACCACGGTCACGGCCGCCGTGATCAGGCCGCGCTTGCCCGTTCCCATAGCCCATCCCCCCACGTGGTTAACGGTCAGTAACTTACGGCGTCTGGGGGATGCTGCCATGCCCGCGCCCGAAACGACAGAGTCCGTACACCCGCCGGTCCCTCCGGCAGGCCTTTCCTGGCCGCGGTCCTGTCATGACGGGCCCCCGGTGAGTGTGACGAACGACTCACAGAGATCGTTCCGCGGTGGGGGACGCTCCCCCGCACGGGCGGTGCCCCGTTCACCCCCGCGGCGCCAACGCCTCCCACCGCAGGGTCACTTCGCCCTGGCGCCAGCGGGCCGGTCCGTCCGTGACCGGCCAGTCGGTGCGTATGTCCTGGACCGCGCGGATCCAGCGCTGCCGGGCGCCGTAGGCGGCGTAGGGCGCGGCGGCGGCCCAGGCGCGGTCGAAGTCGCGCAGGAAGGCGTGCACCGGCTCGCCGGGGACGTTGCGGTGGATGAGCGCCTTCGGCAGCCGTTCCGCCAGGTCCGAGGGGCGCTCCAGGGAGCCCAGCCGGGTGGCGAAGGTGACCGTGCGCGGGCCCTCGGGGCCGAGGGCGACCCACACGTGCCGGCGTCCGATCTCGTCGCAGGTCCCCTCCACCAGCAGCCCGCCGCCCGAGTGCGCGGTCGCCGGGGCCAGCCGGGCGCACAGTCCGGCCCAGACGGAGGCGACCTCGCTCTCGTCGTACTGGCGCAGGACGTTGGCGGCGCGGATGAGCAGCGGACGCTCGGGGATGGGGATCTCGAACCCGCCGTGCCGGAAGGCCAGGCCCTCGCGCTCGTACGGCCGGGCCGCCGCGACCCGGGCCGGTTCGATCTCGATGCCGACCACACGCGCGCGTGGCGCCACGGTCCGCAGGCGGCCCAGCAGCTCGACGGCCGTCCAGGGGGCCGCCCCGTAGCCGAGGTCGACCGCGACCGGGTCGGCGCCGCGCCGCAGCTCGGCGCCGTGCGTGGCCGCGATCCAGCGGTCCATGCGGCGCAGCCGGTTGGGGTTGGTCGTCCCGCGCGTCACCGTCCCCACGACGGGCGTCCCCGGGCGGATCCGAGCCTGGGGGAGGGGCACTGCGCGGGCTGTCACGGATACGAGGGTAAGGGAGCGTCCACGCCGCCCACGCAGGCGAGCGACCCGGCAGTCCACGCATCCCGGCGTCGAACGGTTGAGCGACCAGCAGTAATGATTCGGCAAAAGCCGCCCCCGGCGGAAATGGGGCAGCCCCTTCCGGTGTTGCCCCTCTTCGAAGGGCTCGTGCGCCCTGCGACCGGCATGCCCGCAAGCGAGGAGGAACGCCACGTGAGCCAGTACATCGGCAGGCTCGGGCGGCGCTCCCCGGCCGCATCGCCGCGCCTGAGGCTGCACCGCAGGCCACGCCGCGTGGCCATGCTCTCCGTGCACACCTCCCCGCTGCACCAGCCGGGCACCGGCGACGCCGGCGGCATGAACGTCTACATCGTGGAGCTCGCGCAGCGCCTGGCCGCCCACGGCATCGAGGTGGAGGTCTTCACGCGCGCCACCGCCGCCGCCCTCCCGCCGACCGTGCAGCTCGCCCCGGGCGTGCTGGTCCGGCACGTGGACGCCGGGCCGTACGAGGGCCTCGCCAAGGAGGACCTCCCGGCGCAGCTGTGCGCCTTCACGCACGGCGTGATGCAGGCCTGGGCCGGCCACCGCCCCGGCCACTACGACCTGGTCCACTCCCACTACTGGCTCTCCGGCCACGTCGGCTGGCTCGCCGCCCAGCGCTGGGGCGTGCCCCTGGTGCACGCCATGCACACCATGGCCAAGGTCAAGAACGCCAACCTGGCCGACGGCGACACCCCCGAGCCCGCCGCCCGCGTCATCGGCGAGACCCAGATCGTCGCCGCCGCCGACCGGCTCATCGCCAACACCGCCGAGGAGGCCGACGAACTCGTCCGGCACTACGCCGCCGACCCGGCCAAGGTCGCCGTCGTCCACCCGGGCGTCAACCTCACCCGTTTCACCCCCGCCGACGGCCGCGCCGCAGCCCGGGCCCGGCTCGGCCTCCCGCAGGACGCCCTGATCCCGCTCTTCGCCGGCCGTATACAGCCCCTCAAGGCCCCCGACGTGCTGCTGCGCGCGGTCGCCGTGCTGCTCGACGAGCGCCCCGAGCTGCGTTCCCGCATCCTCGTGCCCGTCGTCGGCGGCCCCAGCGGCAGCGGCCTCGCCAAACCCGAAGGGCTGCAGAAACTCGCGGCCCGCCTCGGCATCGCGGACGTCGTACGGTTCCGCCCGCCGGTCGGCCAGGAGCAGCTCGCGGACTGGTTCCGGGCGGCCTCCCTGCTGGTGATGCCCTCCTACAGCGAGTCCTTCGGCCTGGTCGCCATAGAGGCCCAGGCGGCGGGCACCCCCGTGCTCGCGGCAGCGGTCGGCGGCCTGCCGGTCGCCGTACGGGACGGGCAGACCGGTTTCCTCGTCCGCGGGCACAACCCCGCCGACTACGCGCGCGTGCTGCGCGACTTCGCCGACAGGCCGGAGCTGACGGACCGTATGGGCGCCGCCGCCACCCGGCACGCCCAGTCCTTCGGCTGGGACACCGCGGCCGCCGCCACCGCGGACGTCTACACGGCCGCGCTGCAGGCGCACCGGCGTCGCGTACGCTCCCACCATGGCTGAGGCACACAAGGCGGCGGCACAGGTCATCGAGGGCGTCCTGAAGGACGCCGAGCTGGAGTGGGAGAGCCCCGAGCCCGGGACGTACGTGGCCAAACTCCCCGGCACCCGCAAACTGTCGACGACCCTCTCGCTGCGCGTCGGCCGCCACTCCCTCTCCCTCAACGCCTTCGTCATCCGCCACCCCGACGAGAACGAGGCGGCCGTCCACCGCTGGCTCCTGGAGCGCAACCTCAAGCTGTACGGCGTGAGTTACGCCGTGGACCAGCACGGCGACATCTACGTCACCGCCCGCCTCCCGCTGTCCGCCGTCACCCCGGACGAGGTGGACCGCCTGCTCGGCCAGGTCCTGGAGGCGGCCGACGGCAGTTTCAACACCCTGCTGGAACTGGGCTTCGCGAGCGCCATCCGCAAGGAGTACGCCTGGCGCGTCTCGCGCGGCGAGCCGACGCGGAACCTGGACGCCTTCGCGCACCTGCTGCAGCGGCCGACCGAGGACTGACGTCCTCAGGCCCGGCGCAGCCGGTCGTACCCGACGAACCGGAACATCCGCTCGCCCGCGACCAGGGGCCGCGGATCGCCGGTGAACCGGTGGGCGCCGACGGCCTGCCGGACCGAGGGATCGGACACCGCGAGGCGTTCGAAGCCGCGCTCCTCCAGCCAGGCGCAGACCTGCGGGACGAGGTCGGGGGCCTTGCGGTTGCGGGTCCAGACCAGGGTGCCGCCGGTCCGGCACAGCCGGGTGCAGTAGTCCAGGATGCGTTCGACGTCGGTGTCGGTGACGTTGCCGAGCGTGCCGCAGACCAGCACCAGGTCGGCCGGCACCAGGCCGACGTAGTGGTCGGTCAGCGCGGCGTCGCCCGCGACGACCTCCACCCCCGCGAGTCCCGCCGCCCGGGCCGCGCCCCGCGCCGCCTCGACGTTCCGCTCGTCCAGCTCGACCAGCCGGGCCCGCACGTCGGCCCGGCGGGGGTGCCGGGCGAGCACGCCGATCAGATCCCGCCCCTGGCCCGCGCACAGGCTGACGGCCGTCAGCGGCCCCGGCGGGGCCTCGTCCAGGGCGCGGCGCACCTGCGCCTGGACGAGCGCCAGCCGCCGGGCGAGAACGGAGCCGGGGGAGTCGTAGGCGTCATGCCAGGAATGCCAGTCCACGCCCGGACCCTACGACCGCGCACCTGTGGACGACGAGGCCTTTTTCACCGCCGTCGCCGCGTACCGCCCCGGGGTCACCCCCACCAACTTGCGGAAGTGACGGGTGAGATGGGACTGGTCGTAGAACCCCGTGGCGGCCGCGACCTGACTCGGTGCCGCTCCCTCGAGGAGCAGCCGGCGGGCGCGGCCCACGCGGCGGGACATCAGGTACTGGTGCGGGGCGATGCCGTACGCGGCACTGAACGCCCGGACGAGATGGGCGGGATGGGCGTGCAGCAGGCCGGTGGCCTCCGCCAGCCCGAGCCCCTCCACCACCCGTGCGTCGAGCAGCTCGCGCAGCCGGCGCGCGAGCACCGGGTCACGCCGGGGCGCGGACGCCCGCCCCGCGGACCGCGACCGGTCCCGCAACCGCTCCCGCAGCCACTGCCCGACGAACGCCAGCCGGCTCTCCGCCTCCAGCTCGTCGCCCGGTTCCGCCAGCGCCGCGTGCAGCTGCCCGACGCGCCGCCGCAGCAGGGGATCGCGCAGGTCGGGACCGTCCACGGCGGCCCCGACAAGGTCCTCCGGCAGATGCGTGCCGTCCAGGTACAGCACCCGCTTGCGGAAACCGCCCGGCGTCGCCGGCGAGCCGTTGTGCGGAACGTGCGGCGGCAGCAGGGACACGGTGTCGTGCGGGGTGCCGTGCTCGTGCCGGTCCAGGTCGTAGCGCACGGCCCCGGAGTCGACGATCAGCAGCGTCCACGCGTCGTGCACGTGCATCGGATACGCGTACTCGGTGAACCGGGCATGCAGCACCTCGACCACGCCCGGCACGCGCGGGCGCCAGGCGGAGACGTTCTGCCCAGGGGCGGTGTCCGGGGAGCCCATGCAAAGAACGTACAAGACGCGTCCGGGCCCCGACGGCAGCCTTGGTGCCCATGAGCACCGAACCCCTCCGCTTCGACACCAAGATCGCCGTCCTGCTGCGCGAGGACCTCGCACCCTGGCAGCGCCTCAACGTCACCGCCTTCCTGGTCAGCGGCCTGGGCACCCGGGTTCCCGAGGTGATCGGCGACCCGTACGAGGACGCGGACGGCGTGCCCTACCTGCCGATGTTCCGCCAGCCCGTCCTGGTCTTCGAGGGCGCCAAAGAGACCCTGACGACGGCCCACGCCCGCGCCCTGTCCCGCGCCCTGCCGCGCGCCCTGTTCACCTCCGACCTCTTCACCACGGGCAACGACCACGACAACCGCGCGGCCGTACGGGCCGTCCCGACGGCACAACTGGACCTGGTGGGGCTGGCGGTGTACGGGCCGCGCAACGCCGTGGACAAGGTGGTGAAGGGGGCGCGGATGCATCCGTGAGGCAGCGGCTCAGGTGGCCTGCGGGGAGCCCGGCACGGCCTGTGAAGCGGTGGCCTGCTGAGAATCCTGGACCCTCCGCGAGGCCAAGGCTTCCCCCGCCTCCTGCGGGAGGGGTTCCTCCGCGGGCAGTCTCCGCATCAGCACCCCGTATCCCACCCCGGCCACCGTCCCGACGGCCGCGCACGTCCCCCACAGCCACTGCGCGCCGAACCGGTCGATGACGAAGCCCGACAGCAGCGGGGCGACCAGGGAGGCGACGGACCAGGACAGGGTGTACATGCCCTGGTAACGGCCCCGGCCGTGCAGGGGGGAGAGGCGGACGACGAGGCCGGTCTGGGTCGGGGCGTTGACGATCTCGGCCAGGGTCCACACGCAGACGGTGAGCGCGAAGACGCCGACCGACCCGGCGAACGCGGTCAGCCCGAATCCGTACCCGGCGAGCAGCGACGACACCACGAGCAGCCGCCGGGGGTCCCGGTGCTCGATGAACCGGGTGACGGGAATCTGGAGGGCGACGACGAGGACACCGTTGAGGGCGATCACCATGCCGTAGTCGGCCGGACTGAACCCGGCCCGGCCCATCGCCACCGGCAGGCCGACCGACCCCTGCTGGAAGATCATCGCGACCAGGAAGGACAGCCCGACGACCGCCATGAACCGCCCGTCGCGCACCACGGCCCCGAGCCCCGCATCCCCGCCCGGCCCCTCCTTCCCGGCGGCCGCCCCGCCCGCCGGCCGCGACTCGGGCAGCTTCAGGAAGACCAGGACGGCACACACCATCGTCATCCCCGCCTCGATCAGGAACCCGGCGAGATAACTGACCTCGGCGATGAACCCGGCGCCCATGGACGACACGGCGAACCCGAGGTTGATGGCCCAGTAGTTCAGCGAGAACGCGCGGATACGGTCCTCCGGCCGCACGATGTCCGCCATCATCGCCTGCACGGCGGGCCGGGAGGCGTTGGACGCCATGCCGACGGCACACGCGACGACCGCGATGGACACCGGGTCCCGCACCAGCCCCAGCACCGCGATGGACACGGCGGTGGACGCCTGCGCCACCAGCAGGGTGGGCCGCCGCCCCAGCCGGTCGGTCATCACGCCCGCGCCCAGCGAGGAGATCACCCCGCCGAGCCCGTACAGGGCGGCGACCAGACCGGCGTACGAGGCGGAGTAGCCGCGGTCGAGCGTGAGGTACAGCGCCATGAAGGTGGCGACGAAGCCGCCGAGCCGGTTGACGAGCGTGCTGGTCCACAGCCACCAGAACGCGCGGGGCAGACCGGAGACGGACTCCCGGACGGCACGTCTGGCACGGACGAACGGCATGCATCCCCCACACAGGTTGCTGTAACAGGCGCAGTCGACGCCTGAACCTTACGAACACCACGTACGGCGCGACCACCGAATTAACAGATCCCGCCGGCCGTCCGCCCAGCGAGCGGCCCGCGCGAGCGATCAGGGGGTTCGATTACGCTCGGGGCCATGGCCGACGCACCGTACAAGCTGATCCTCCTCCGCCACGGCGAGAGCGAATGGAACGCGAAGAACCTGTTCACCGGCTGGGTGGACGTGAACCTGAACGAGAAGGGCGAGAAGGAGGCCCTCCGCGGCGGTGAGCTGCTCAAGGAGGCCGGCCTGCTGCCCGACGTCGTCCACACGTCCCTCCAGAAGCGCGCGATCCGCACCGCGCAGATCGCCCTCGAGGCCGCGGACCGCCACTGGATCCCGGTCCACCGCTCCTGGCGCCTGAACGAGCGCCACTACGGCGCCCTGCAGGGCAAGGACAAGGCGCAGACCCTGGCCGAGTTCGGCGAGGAGCAGTTCATGCTGTGGCGCCGCTCGTACGACACCCCGCCCCCGCCGCTCGAGGACGGCGCGGAGTTCTCCCAGGCGGACGACCCGCGCTACGCGACGATCCCGCCGGAGCTGCGCCCCCGCACGGAGTGCCTCAAGGACGTCGTCATCCGCATGCTCCCGTACTGGTACGACGGCATCGTCCCCGACCTCCTGGCCGGCCGCACGGTCCTGATCGCCGCCCACGGCAACAGCCTGCGCGCCCTGGTCAAGCACCTGGACGGCATCTCCGACACGGACATCGCGGGCCTGAACATCCCGACGGGCATCCCGCTGTACTACGAACTCGACACCGACTTCAAGCCGGTGACCCCCGGAGGCCGTTACCTGGACCCGGAGGCCGCGGCAGCGGCCATTGAGGCGGTCAAGAACCAGGGCAAGAAGAAGTAGCCCGACGCCATTAAGCCCCCGACCTGCGGTCTCTTCGCGGGGCGGGGGCTTCTTGGTGGTGCTGGGCCGCCTCGCGGCCGTCGCGCTGGTGCTCTGCTTGGGAACCTGCGCGACCGCTGAGCCGATCGAACTAGGCTCCCAGCATGTCTGGTCCGACGTTGGTGATCGAGCTGGCGGAGCCGCTCTCCCCGGCTGAGCTGCGGGAGTTCCGCGCGTTGATGGTGGGGCTCTCCTCGCGCTTCGCCGAGAAGCGGCCCGGGTTCTTCGACGTCAACGTGCCCGCACAGCGACTGGGCGTCGAGGACAGGCGAGAGGAGGACTGGCGAAAGCCGTTCCCGCTTCCACTCCTCGGCAACGCCTCCGCGGACGAGGAGCTCACGGCCCTGGTGGGGTGCAATCCGCAACGCGAGGACCGGCGCCGGCCCTTCCTGGTCTACTTGATGGGGCCGGGTATCGGCGATGAGAGCCTCTTCGAGGCTGAGCACGCGGACGAGCCCGAGGTGGAGGCCATCCTCGGCTTCAGACCGACTCATGCCGTCAATGTCAGTGCCTGCTGCAATCGCGGGATCGACCACGTGGCCACGGCTCTGCTGACCGCCGCTGTCATGGACGTCATCGGGGGCGTGGCCAAAGCCGACCTGCTGGACGGACAGGCGTCGGTCGTCGCCGGCCTTCCAGGGGTGTTGGGGTTCACGGACGACGACGGGATGGCGCTGGGAACGGCGGAGTTCCTGCGGACCTGGGCCGGGCACCCCGCCTTCCGGCTGGTCAAGTAGCCCCGGACGGCGTCCTCGTCGGCCCGCACCAGCTAGGCGATCACCGGCACCCGGTTCCGGCTGGCCGAGGCCGGCAGCGTCACCTTCTGCCAGTCAGTTCGCGCACACGGACAGGCTTGGCATCGCACTTCCAGCGGTCGGATCGGACGCCACCGCTCATTCACCAGGGAAGAAACCCCTCCCTGCGATGCTCGCAGAGGGGGGTTTCCTCAGTGCGCTTGGGATCAGGCCGGGCAGGCCCCTGTCACCTCAGATGCCGCCCGAAGAACCGCACCGTGTCCTCCAGTTCGAACCACGGCGTGCCGGTGTGTCCGCCCAGGTTGGCGTGGAGTGTCTTCTCCTTGCTGCCGAAGGCGTCGAACAGGTCCAGGGCCCGCTGCCGGGGGTTTCCCTCGTCGTTCCACTGGAGCAGGACCAGCAGCGGGATGGTGATCCGGCGGGCCTCCTCGCGCTGGGCGTGGGGCACGTAACCCCCGGCGAAGAAACTGGCGGCCGCGATACGTGGCTCGAGGGCCGCCAGCCGGATGCCGACGGCGGTCCAGCCCGAGTACCCGACCGGGCCGCCGATCCCGGGCAGGGACAGGAGGGCGTCCAGGGTGGTCCGCCAGTCCGGGACCGCCTGTTCGACGAGCGGGCCGACGAAGGACTCGAAGACCTCGTCGACCGGCTCGCCGGCCTGCATCGCCCGGCGCAGCTCGGCGCGGGCCTGTTCGTCGGCGGCGGAACGGGGCCGGTCACCGCACCCGGCGGCGTCGATGGACGCCACCGCGTAGCCGCGCGCCGCCGTGTACCGGGCCCGGGCCACCAGGCGGGCCGCCCCCTTGGGCAGGCCGTTGTTGTGGGCCGTCAGGATCAGCGGGGCCGGTTCGGCGGAAGCGGGCGTCCACAGGGTGCCGGGAATCTCGCCGAGAGTGAACTCGCGTTCGAGAACGCCGTCGTCAAGGCGCTGCTCGGAAGTGAAGCGCATGGTCGTGCCTTTCGGGAGTGCTCACGGACGGCGCTCCCGGACGACCTGTCGCCCGACCGTGACCCCGGAGGGGAGCACCCATGTCGATACAGCGTTCACGGGTACCACCTCCTCACGTCCTCGCACGGCCACCCGAAACGTAGCAGTGGGCGCCTGACCCGCCAAACGGTTTTCCGCGCGGCACCGGCGGGCCCGCTCAGCTCGTGAAGGTGAAGTACTTCCAGGAGCCGTACGTCGTCGTGTTCACGCTGTCGCCCGAGCCGCTGATGTACGAGTCGCGGACCCGGAAGCGGTAGCCGGTGGGCGGGGTCCCGGTGAGCGTGACGACGGACTTGCCGGCCGAGTCGAGTGTGAAGTACTGCTTGGCCGTGGTCTGCCAGACACCGCCGGAGTAGACCTGGACCTGCAGCAGCTGCGTGCGGCCGGGGTACGGGGTCATCGTGGTCGTGACGACCGGGTCCTTCGACTGGTGGAAGTAGTAGTAGGTGTGGTTCCAGACGGAGCGGGTCGTGTAGGAGCCGCCGAGCGCCGTGGACACCTTCACCTTCGTGCCGACCGTGCTCGTCGCCGTCTTCGGCGCGTAGCGCGCGTCCCCCGCGAACTTGGCCGTCAGCTTGGTCTTCCGCTTCAGGGTGAGGGTGACGGAGAGGTTGCCGCTGGAGTTGACCGTGCCGGACTTCACCAGGGTGTCGGGCTGGTCGGCGCCGTACGGGTTGGCCCAGATCTCCACCGTGCGGTTCTTGTACGTGGTGCCGAGGTGCGCCGTGAAGGTGACGGACTGGGCGTAGCCGTACACCTTGCCGTTGTTGTCGAGCGTCAGCGTGGGCGTGGCGCGTGAGACGGAGACCGTGTCCGAGGCGGTCGCCGCGGTGTGCGTGGCGTCACCGGCGTACGTCACCTTGTACGTCACCTTGCCGCCGGCCGGCGGGGTGTCGGTGAAGGAGTACGCGCCGCCCGCGCCCAGGTACTTGGTGCCCAGGGACGTGCCGTTCGGCGACTCCAGGTCGGTGCGGGTGACCCGCAGCGGGGTGCCCGCGGGCAGCGCCAGGTTCGCGGTCAGCTTGCCCTTGACGGTGAGGGACGTGGCGCGGGTGGCCGTCGAGGGGGCGTCGACCGTGAGGGTGGCGGCGTACTTGCGGGGGGCGTCGACGGTCTGGAACTGCATGGCGTCGCTGGAGCCGGTCAGTACGAAGAGCCGTGAGCCGTCGGCCGACCAGCTGGTGGAGTGCCCGCCCCCGGGCATCCAGGAGTGCGACAGGTTGCGGACGCTGGCCGGCTGGGCGGGGTCGGTGCCGAACACATAGGTGTCGCCGACGTCGTCGGTGTCGAGGACGGTGGCCGCGACCGTGCCGTCGGGGGCGACGCTGACCGTCTCCGGCGCCGACACGGTCGGGAAGGTGCGCACCTCGGACAGGTCGGAGAGGCGGTACTCGGTGAGCGCCCGCCCCCCGGGACCGGCGACGACGACGTTCTGGCCGTCCGGGGTGAGGGCCGCGTCGTGGTAGAAGCCGCCCTTGTCGGCGGAGACGCGGATCGCCGGGGTGCCGGAGGAGATGTCGTAGACGACGATCGGGCCGGAGCTGATGCCCCCGTCGAGGGCGAGGAGCGTGCCCGGGTTGTCGGGGTCGGCGTAGAGCATCGGCGGGCTCGCGAAGTCGTGGCCGGCCGCCAGGTCGAGGGTCACCGTGGGCGTCTGGGCGGTCAGGTCGACCTCGCCGAGCCCGGAGTCCCACTGGTCGCCGTAGCCGAACCACAGCTTGCCGTCGGCGTAGGCGAGCCGGGAGGGGATCGTGTGGTCGCCCGTCGGGTACGCGGCGGTCTGCGTGAGCTGCCCGGTGTCGATGGCGACGATCTTGTCGGCGCCGTACACCGCGGCGTACAGCGTGCCGGAGTCCGGGCTCAGCTCCAGGTCGCGGACCTGGGGGAGGCCGGTGAGCTGGGCGACGACCTTGCCGGTGAGGTCGGTGACGACGATCTGGCTGTCGTAGGTGTCGCTGATGAAGACCCGCTGGTGGACGCCGTCCACGACGGTGTCGGCCGCGCCCCAGACCGGCAGGGGCGTGCTGGAGTCGGCGGACGCCGGTACGGCGAGCACCACCGAGCTGAACAGGGCCGCCAGGGCGGCGGCGGCCGGAAGAGTACGCAGACGCACGGTGTCGAACCCCCGGGGCGAAGGTGAGCGCGAGTGGGCGCCACCCGTGCGTCCGGTGTGCGGACCGTCGGCCGTGTGTGGCGGGTGAGCGAAGAGTAGGGGATGCCGCGGGACACCGTGAGAGAGGGGGTCGTGTACGTGTCATGCGTACGGGCGAGCCCGCCGGCTGTCCTGCGAGCCACCGGTGCCGCCCTGCCCCCTCGGGCCCTCACCCTCGGCGGCCCGGCCGCGCGCACGCGACCACCCCGCTCACCGCGGCGGTCGCCGCCAGGCTCCCCGCCATGACCAGCAGCACGCCGATCAGGAACAGGCCGGTGGCGTCGTCCGACCAGTCGTAGTAGGCGGCGACCGTCAGGCCCGCCGTGGTGCCGAAGACGGCTGCCGGAATGTGGCGCCGGGCCGCCGCCCAGCACACCGGCGGCAGGAGCGTCAGTACCAGGCCGATGACCTGCCACGGCTCGTACGGGCCGGTCGACGAGCCGTCGGGGTGTACGTCGCGTTGCTGGTCCCAGCCCAGCCAGGCGGCCCACAGGGCAGCCGCAAGCACAGCCGCCCCGAGCGCCGGCAGCAGGCGGGACATGACGGTCTTCGGAAGTCCTGATCGCATGGGGCCAGCGTTCCTGCCCGTTCGGGCGGCGACCAGAGCGCAGGTACTCAGTCCGTTCCGAGTACGCGCGGCCGGTCCGAGGCCGGCCAGACGTAGGGCAGATCGTCCGGTACGCCGGGGAACAGCGGGGCGTACGTGACCGGGTCCTTGCGGACCAGGGCCGACCGGTGACTGCGGTGGAAGGCGGGGTCGCCGAGCCAGGGAGGGAGTTCCCCGGCGGCCGCCAACGCGTCCTGCTCGCGTATCGGCACATGGGGCCGGAAGGCCAGGAGGTCGGCGACCAGGGTGGCCGCGCAGCTGTCCTGGTGGCCGAGTTCCCGCCAGACCCGGCAGACCTCCAGGCCGTACCGGACCAGCGCCTCCTCGTACCCGGCCCACATCCGCACCGCCGGGTGATGCCGCCAGCCGTACCCCGGTACGACGAGGCCGCGCAGGACCTGCAACGTCTCGACCCGCTGTTTGCCGAGCCGCCGACGGTCCAGCGCCTTGGCCGTGGCCCTGAAGTCGGAGTAGGGCAGGAAGGTCTGCATGCCGCCGGAGTACCACGGCCGGTGGGGGAGCCACACGACTCGGCAGGTTGAAAAGGAAAACAGAACAGAAGATAACGGGCATTTTCTGCTTATCGGGGTGAATCTGGTGAAGAGGGGCACTCCCTCAAGGGGTGACCCCTGGAGGGCAACCCCCACCACGGACCCATGACGGGAGAACAGCATGATCATCAAGAAGATGCACGAGATGGGCGTCCGCAGCGAGCACGCCTACATGGCGGCCTTCGCCTCCATCGGCCTCACCGTCGCCGCCTGGATGACCAGCCTCAAGGCCGAACCCGGCACCGGGCTCGCCCGTGCCGACCGCTGGGGCATCTTCGTGGGCGAGTGGGCACCGACGTTCTTCGGTCTGGGCATCGCCCTGTCCCACTACGAACAGCACGACGGCACCCTCACCGCGACCGTCCACGAGCTGCGGCAGCACAAGCAGGCCGTCTGACCGGCGGGATCGCGCCGCGTTTGTTAGGTTCCTGACAGAGAGGTCGCTGCGACGCAACGCAGCGCGAAACAGGGGGGACCAAGGAAAATGGGCGCCACGGTGGCCGCGGTCAGCAGCAACGGTACGTACTCCTTCACCAAGCCGAACCGGGACAGCATCACGCTGATCGCCGGGATCGGGGTCGAGGGGGACGTGCACGCCGGCGTGACGGTCAAGCACCGCTCGCGCATCGCGCAGGACCCCACGCAGCCGAACCTGCGCCAGGTGCACCTCATCCACGAGGAGCTCTTCGCCGAGGTCGGTGCGGCGGGGCACCACGTGGCGCCCGGCGACCTCGGGGAGAACATCACCACCCGCGACATCGACCTGCTCGGGCTGCCCGTCGGCACGCTGCTGCACCTCGGCGACGAGGCGGTGGTGGAGGTGACGGGGCTGCGCAACCCCTGCGTGCAGATCGAGGCGTTCCAGGAAGGGCTGCTGAAGAAGGTGGTCGGCCGGGACGAGTCCGGCGCGGTCGTGCGGAAGGCCGGGATCATGAGCGTCGTGAAGGTGGGGGGTGTCGTCCGCCCGGGCGACGCGATCGAGGTGGAACTCCCGGACGGACCGCACCGCCCGCTGGACCGGGTCTGAGCCCACCCCGGCCCCATTTCCCGTCCGCTATTCCCGGCCGGTGCAGTTCCGCGCCCGGGACGGCCGGAAGCGGTGACGCGGCATCGTCCGGTGCGGCGGACGGGTCAGGGTGATCTGGCGGACGAACTGCTGGAAGCAGGCCAACGACGCCAGGACGGGCAGGGCTGTCGCCGACATGTCGACGGCGTTCCTGGGAGCCTGGGCGACGGACAGCAGGATCGCGATCGCCGAGAAGACCAGCACCACACACCACGAGTGCACCGCGCGGCGCTGGTGCAGCGCGGCCCGCAGCACCGACAGGGAGGCCGCGAGCCAGGGGCCGTACACCAGCACGGGCCACAACGAGGCGATGCCGTGCTGGGCGCCGGACTCGCCGGCGTGGCGCAGGGGGTCGTACGAGGCCACTCCGCCGACGTAACTCACCCCGGAGGCGATGAGCGTCACGCCGGCGGCGATGACGCAGCTGACCGTGCGGATCGCGCCCCTGCGCCGGCGCGCCTTGCGATGGCCACGCGACGGCGCCTTCAGCGGGGGCAGCTCCGCGGTGATGTCCTGGAGCCCGCGCAGGTGGCCGCTGTCCGTAGCCGGGGCACCGGCGGAGACGTCCGCGGCATCCGGCGGGGCGCCGGGCCCGTCCTCGCCCGGCCGGTCCGCACGGTCCGGGCCGGCACCGGGGCCGTCCCAGCCCTCGGCGAACCCGTCCGTCGAGGGCTTCTGGTCCCGGGGGGGCGGAATCCTCCTCAGGCGCTGCTCCCGGCTCTCCTCCAGCATGGTCTCCTGGAGCATGAAGGCCAGTTCCTCGGCCGGGTCCCAGGCGGAGTCCGGAGGGACCAGGGGTCCCCGGCGCTCCCTGTTGTCCCGGCTGTCCCGGTGAGGGGCGGCAGGAGCGCGGTGCCGGCCGGTGCCGGACTCGGTGTAGTCGTACATGACCACGGCGGCTCATTCCGCCCGGGCGAACGTCGGCAGACCCGTCGCGCTCATCCACCGCCGGCCCAGATCGTCCTCCAGGGACCGCAGGGCGTCGAGGAAGTCCCGCAGGATGGGCTCGGTGGTTGTCAGGGTGATGAGACGCCCGTCCTTGGTGAGGGTTCCGTCGGCAGTGGCCGGTGAGCGCGGCGGTGCGGGAATGTAGGTGTAGGTGCCCATTTTTACTGCCCGTCCCACGGTGAGTCCTCTCCCGGTGCCTCGGTCGTATTCCGACTAACGCCTGCCCGGTACGGCGGATGCGCGACAAACGGGTGAAGGATTCCTTAGATTATTTCCTTTTGTGCCTGCTGATTCGAGCCCTAGATATCGCTTTATGAAAAACACAGGGACTGCGTCGTACACAGGGACTGCGTCGTGCCGCCGGACCTACTGGACAATCAGCGGCACGGGGTGGACCTCGTCGGCCTTGTGGCCGGCGCGTTCGTGGATGCGCTGGACCGCTTCGGCGGAGGGGGCCTCGGACAGGCAGTAGACCGTGCCGGACTCCGGGTCCGCCCAGGCTGTCTCGAAGTGGACCTTCTCGTCCTTCTCGATGGCGAGGTCCGCGTTGTGCGCCTCGAGCAACTGCTCCTCGGTGATGCCCTTCATACCGTGGTGGACGTCCATGAACTTGGCCATGGTCACGCACCTCCTTCGTCAGCGTGTCCCGGCCTGTTCTGCTCCTTCCATGGTGCGCCCGCCGTACCGGGGCGGGCGACCGCACCGAGGCCCGCCGCCCCTCACCGCACGCCGAAGGGCCCCGGCGTGCAGCGCCGGGGCCCTTCAGGGGCTCTCGCTCGTCCGTGTCCTCAACCGCACTGACAGGGACTGCCCGACTGGCAGCCGCAGCCGCAGCCCGATCCGCAGCCGCACGCGGCGATCAGCGTCAGGTTTCTGATCTCGGCGGGCTGCTCGGTCGGGCGTTCCTGCGCGGGGTCAGGTGTCGTGCTGGGGGATTCGGCCATGGTCCCTCCTCAAGGCTGGTGCCTGTGCCCATTGCACGCCCGCCCGCCTGGGCGCATCAACGGCGCACTGTGGCTCACGCCCGCCTTGGACGGAAGGTCCGCGCCGTCGGGATGAGCGGCGCGGCCGCCCACCGCGATCAGGCGCCCTCGGCGTCCGTCACCGGCTGGATCTCCGGCTGCACGTCCGCCTGGAGCTCGTCCGCGTGTTCGCCGGTGACCAGGTACACCACCCGCTTGGCGACCGCGACGGCGTGGTCGGCGTACCGCTCGTAGTAGCGGCCGAGCAGCGTCACGTCGACGGCGGTCTCGATGCCGTGCTTCCAGCGGTCGTCCATCAGGTGCTGGAAGAGGGTGCGGTGCAGCAGGTCCATCGCGTCGTCGTCCTGCTCCAGCTGCAGCGCCAGGTCGACGTCCTTGGTGATGATGACCTCGGCGGCCTTGGCCATCAGGCGCTGGGCGAGCTGGCCCATCTCCAGGATGGTGGCGTGCAGGTCGTGCGGGACCGCCCGGTCCGGGTAGCGCAGCCGGGCCAGCTTGGCCACGTGCTGGGCCAGGTCGCCGGAGCGCTCCAGGTCGGCCGACATACGCAGCGAGGTGACGACGATCCGCAGGTCGGTCGCCACCGGCTGCTGCCGCGCCAGCAGGGCTATGGCCCGGGCCTCCAGCTCGTGGTGGAGCTCGTCGACCTTGGCGTCGGCCTCGATCACGCTCTCGGCCAGCTTCAGGTCGGCGTCGAGGATGGCGGTCGTGGCGCGCCCGATCGCCGACCCGACCAGCCGGGCCATCTCCACCAGACCGTCGCCGATCGAGTCCAGTTCCTCGTGGTACGCGTCCCGCATCAGGGTTCCCTCTCGTACGTCATTTCCGGGGGGTTCGCACCCCACGCTCCCACGGTCCGCCCGCTACGCGTCCGTTTCCGTCATCCCAAATGAACCGCTACTGGCTCCAAGGTGAACTCTGGGCGACGAGTGTTCGAGGTCGCCCTCCGGCGGCTGTGGAGATGTCCTACCCCATGCCTAACCTGGACGCATGGACGTGAACGCGGCGGTCGCCGCAGCGGCAGCGATCGCCGGGGTGCTCACCGGCGTCATCGCCATGCTGGCGTTCCGCTGGAGCGAGCGCGAGCAGAAGCGCCCGACGCGTACCTCCCTGCACGCCGACCCCATGCTCCCGCCGGGTGTGGACACCGTTCTGTCGGTCCTGCGTTCGTCCGCCGTCGTGCTCGACGAGGCGGACGCCGTGGTCAAGGCCAGCTCCGCCGCCTACGCCCTCGGGCTGGTGCGCGGCGGCAAGCTCGCCGTCGAACCCATGCTCCAGATGGCCCGGGACACCCGGAGGGACGGGGAGATACGCCAGGTCGAGCTGGACCTCCCGCGGCGCGGGACCGGCCGGGGCGAGGCCCTGGCCGTCTCCGCGCGCGTGGCGCCCCTGGGCTCGCGGCTGGTGCTGCTGCTGGTCGAGGACCTCACCGAGGCACGCCGGATCGAGGCGGTCCGGCGCGACTTCGTGGCGAACGTCAGCCACGAGCTCAAGACACCCGTCGGCGCGCTGTCCCTGCTGTCGGAGGCCGTGATGGACGCCTGCGACGACCCGGAGGCGGTGCAGCGCTTCGCCGGGCGGATGCAGATCGAGGCGACCCGGCTGACCAACCTGGTGCAGGAACTCATCGACCTCTCGCGGGTGCAGAACGACGATCCGCTGGAGGACGCCGAGCCGGTCCGCGTCGACGAACTGGTCGCCGAGGCCATCGACCGCTGCCGCCACCAGGCGGGCACCAAGCAGATCACCATGGCGGCCGGAGGCACGGCCGACCTGGCCGTGTGGGGCAACCGCGGCCAGCTCGCCGCCGCCCTCGGCAACCTCGTCGAGAACGCCGTCAACTACTCCCCGGCCCGCACCCGCGTCGGCATCGCCGCCCGCCGGGTGAGCCAGCCCGGCGGGGACCTGATCGAGATCGCCGTCACCGACCAGGGCATCGGCATCTCCGACAAGGACAAGGAGCGCATCTTCGAGCGCTTCTACCGCGTCGACCCCGCCCGCTCCCGCGCCACCGGCGGCACGGGACTGGGCCTCGCGATCGTGAAGCACGTGGTCGCCTCGCACGGCGGGGAGGTCACGGTGTGGAGCGCCGAGGGCCAGGGCTCCACCTTCACGCTGCGGCTGCCGGAGGCCGCGTCGGCCCGTGACCGGGCGGCACAGCAGCAGCCCGCCCGCGACGCACACGCAGGCCTCGACGGCGAGGCCGGGCGGTCCACCGCCGCATCCCCTGACTCAACCACCGACACCACCGCGTACGAAACGCTTTCCGCCCCGGAGGTCCTTCCGTGACCCGTGTGCTCGTCGTCGAGGACGAGGAGTCCTTCTCCGACGCCCTGTCGTACATGCTCCGCAAGGAGGGCTTCGAGGTCGCCGTCGCGACCACGGGGCCCGACGGACTCGACGAGTTCGAGCGCAACGGCGCCGACCTCGTCCTCCTCGACCTGATGCTGCCCGGGCTGCCGGGCACCGAGGTGTGCCGTCAGCTGCGCGGCCGCTCGAACGTTCCCGTGATCATGGTGACCGCCAAGGACAGCGAGATCGACAAGGTGGTGGGCCTGGAGATAGGGGCCGACGACTACGTCACCAAGCCGTTCTCCTCGCGGGAACTGGTCGCCCGCATCCGCGCGGTGCTGCGCCGCCGCGGCGAGCCGGAGGAGGTCACCCCGGCCGCCCTGGAGGCCGGCCCGGTCCGCATGGACGTCGACCGGCACGTGGTCACCGTCAACGGCACCAAGATCGACCTGCCGCTGAAGGAGTTCGACCTGCTGGAGATGCTGCTGCGCAACGCCGGCCGCGTGCTGACCCGGATGCAGCTCATCGACCGCGTCTGGGGCGCCGACTACGTCGGTGACACCAAGACCCTCGACGTCCACGTCAAGCGCCTGCGCGCCAAGATCGAGCCGGACCCGGGCGCCCCGCGCTACCTGGTGACGGTCCGCGGCCTGGGCTACAAGTTCGAGCCGTAGACCGTCCGGCACCACGTCGTACGTCGGTACGTCGCGTGAACCGCCGTCCGTACGTACGTGAAGGGCGGGACCTCCCGGAGGTCCCGCCCTTCAGGCGTTACGGCTCAGTGACCGGCCGGCGACTCGGAGGCCGAGGCGCTCGCCGACGCGGAGTCGTGCGGGGAGGCCGACCCGCCCGGGGTCTCGCCCGGCGAGGCCGAGGCGCCCGCGGACGGCTTCTCCGACGGGCTCGCGGAGGCGCCCGGCGTGGCCGGGGTCTCGCTCGGGCCCCAGGCGGCGTAGTAGCCGTCGGCCGGGTGGACGAACGCCTTCAGGCGGACCTCGCCGGACTCGCTGAAGGTGAAGGTGACCTGCTGCACGTTGCCGTCCTGCAGCGCCTCGCGGCCGCTGGGCAGTACCGCCGAGGCGTTGTCCTTGCCGCCGATGATCAGCGAACCGTGGGCCGGGACGGTGAGGCTGCCGCCCTTGGCCGGCGTGAGCTTGGCGCTGCCGGCGCCGTCCACGCTGATCGACTCCAGCTTCTGGTCGGTGCTGCCGGAGTTGAAGACGGTGGCGGAGACCATGGCCGGACCCGTCGCCTCCGGGTCCTTCTGGGTGACGACGATGGCGTTCTGGATCTTGAGGTCGCCGACGGTCGTCGCCGCGTTGTCCGGCTGGATCTGCAGGGTCTGGGCGTTGTGGCCGGCGCCGCACGCGGCGAGCGAGGCGATCGAGAACGCGATGGCGGCGGCGGCGAGGGCGCCGCGTCGAAGGCTGCTGCTCACGGCGGCGGCAACTCCTTGACTCGAGCGAGGCGGCGGCGAGGGGTAAAGCCGCCCTAAGTGTCTGTCAGCGGGCTTAGGTTACCGAGCCGCCCCCACCCGGCCGCACCCGACCCCCCGACACCCTTCGTCCCGTCCCTCTCACCGGCCATTCCGCACCCGTCACCGGCCGTGGCGCCCGCGCGCCGGGACGACTGGCCGGTCCCCGGGGCCTCGCCGGGTCCAGCTTCGCCGGTCATTCACATAAGGACCGCCGGGAGTACGGCTAAGTCTTGCTGGGACTACCGCCGAATTCCGGTGCCGGAATGCGCGGCCGCCCCGCCGAATTGATCAACGTCCGCCCGGCCCGCCGCCGCGTGATCAATTCCTGATTCGGCCGGAAGCGGGCCCGCGCACCGAACGGAGTAGCGAAAGTCGCACGCCTGGAACCGGACATATCGGGATGTTTGGTCGCCTCGACGGGGCCCCGGATGTGTGTAACGTACGCGTTTCACCTGACCCGGACAGCCGCTCCGACCTGCGAATACCTTGTTCCGCTCACCTCGCGAAGCACGTTCCTGTCGCTGTTGTCAAGCCCCGAGATATGCCCTGACCTGCGAAAACGCCATTCAGAAGACGCCGTATCCGTGTTACCCTGGATAGCCACGGAAGGGGTACCTGTCACATGACGTTCAAGGTTGGCGACACCGTGGTCTATCCCCATCACGGGGCCGCGCTGATCGAGGCCATCGAAACTCGCCAGATCAAAGGCGTGGACAAGACCTACTTGGTGCTGAAGGTCGCCCAGGGTGACCTGACGGTACGTGTGCCAGCGGACAATGCGGAGTTCGTCGGCGTGCGTGATGTGGTCGGTCAGGACGGGCTGGACCGGGTCTTCGAGGTGCTGCGTGCGCCGTACGCCGAGGAGCCCACGAACTGGTCCCGTCGCTACAAGGCAAACCTGGAGAAGCTCGCCTCGGGCGATGTCATCAAGGTCGCGGAAGTCGTGCGTGACCTGTGGCGTCGTGAGCGCGAGCGCGGACTCTCCGCCGGTGAGAAGCGCATGCTCGCCAAGGCGCGCCAGATTCTGGTGAGCGAGCTCGCTCTCGCGGAGAACACCAACGAGGACAAGGCCGAGGCCCTGCTCGACGAGGTTCTCGCCTCCTGATCCGAGGCGAAGCCCGTTCGTTCAGCACTTCGCTCAGTACACCGAAATGCCGCGGTGCCCGATGACGCATCTCCTGTCGCCGGGCGCTGCGGCATGTTCGTACGCAGTCGCCGTCCTCCGTGACGGTGGCTGATGTGCCGTCCCTCACGCCCCCGCGCGATGCTGTGCCGGGCCCGGGCAGCCGGCTCGACCAGTTCACGGAAGGGGCCGGTCAAGGCGTCGCGCCCGGTACTCCCCCGTGCTCCACGAGCAGGGGGTACCTCCCAGGCCATACCCACGTACGCCGAGCACACAAACCTGACAGGAACCGATGTCTGACGATTCGCGCCCCACGCCGTCGGCGACCCGTACGGGACCGCGTACGGCGGCTGTGATCCCGGCCGCCGGCCGAGGGGTACGCCTCGGCCCGGGCGCCCCCAAGGCGCTGCGCGCGCTGGGCGGCACGCCCATGCTCATCCACGCGGTGCGCGCGATGGCCGCGTCCCGCCATGTGTCCCTGGTGATCGTCGTGGCCCCGCCCGACGGCGCCGGCGAGGTGAAGTCCCTGCTCGACGCGCACGCGCTGCCCGAGCGGACCGACTTCCTCGTCGTCCCCGGCGGGGCCTCCCGCCAGGAGTCCGTCCGGCTCGGCCTGGACGCGCTGCCCGCCGACTACGACATCGTGCTGGTGCACGACGCGGCCCGGCCGCTGGTGCCGGTGGACACGGTGGACGCCGTCATCGAGGCCGTACGGGAAGGTGCGCCGGCCGTCGTCCCGGCGCTGCCGCTCGCCGACACGGTCAAGCAGGTCGAGCCCGCGGCGGCCCCCGGCGAGCCCGAGCCGGTCGTCGCCACGCCGGAGCGGGGGCGGCTGCGCGCCGTGCAGACCCCGCAGGGCTTCGACCGGGCGACGCTCGTCCGGGCGCACACGGAGGTCACCGGTGACGTCACCGACGACGCCGGGATGGTCGAGCAGCTGGGGCTGACGGTCGTGGCGGTCCCCGGCCACGAGGAGGCCTTCAAGGTCACCCGACCCCTGGACCTCGTCCTCGCCGAGGCGGTCCTGGCCCGCAGGAGGCTCACCGATGGCTTCTGACGAGGTCGTCCTGCCGCAGGTCGGCATCGGCACGGACATCCACGCCTTCGAGGAGGGCCGCGAGCTGTGGTGCGCGGGCCTGAAGTGGGAGGGCGAGGGGCCCGGGCTGGCCGGCCACTCCGACGCGGACGTCGTCGCGCACGCCGCCTGCAACGCGCTGTTCTCCGCGGCGGGCCTCGGCGACCTCGGGCAGCACTTCGGCACCGGGCGGCCCGAGTGGTCGGGCGCCTCCGGTGTGGTCCTGCTGACGGAGGCCGCCCGGATCGTACGGGAGGCCGGTTTCCGCATCGGCAACATCGCGGTGCAGGTCGTCGGCCCCCGGCCGAAGATCGGCAAGCGCCGCGAGGAGGCGCAGAAGATCCTCTCCGAGGCGGCCGGAGCCCCCGTCTCCGTCTCCGGCGCCACCACGGACGGCCTGGGCTTCCCCGGGCGCGAAGAGGGCCTGATGGCCGTGGCCACGGCCCTGGTGGTGCGGACGCGCCCCGAGTCCTGAACGGCGGTCACCCCGGGCCGGTGCCGTCGTGCCGGGGGGGACTGCGTGGCGCGACGGCATCACCGACGCCGTCGTCGCGGCGACGCGTTGCGCGCGCGGTGCGCCGTTGGCGGTGGTGCGCTTGACCGGTGTGCCGGGGCCGGCAGGCGCGTGGCGCCGGCGGGCCGGGGCGGTGGTCCGTCCAGGGCTTGCGCGCGGGTGGGTGCGTGGCGTCGGTGTGGTAGCCGCCGCCCCGCGTGGGGGCGACTGCGCGGCGTGTGCCGTGCGGGCCGTCGGCCGAAGGTGCACGGTTGCCGCTGGGCCGTGGGTGCGCTCCGCGCGGGCCGGGGACGAACGTCACGAATGCGTCCCCCTTGCGGCGAAGGTCGCGAGGCACTGGGTGCGGCCCACTACCCTGGGACACGTGACTATTCGCCTGTACGACACCAGCGCCCGGCAGATCCGTGACTTCACCCCGCTAAAGCCGGGTTGTGTCTCGATCTACCTGTGTGGCGCCACCGTGCAGGCCGCACCGCACATCGGGCACATCCGGTCGGGCCTGAACTTCGACATCATGCGCCGCTGGTTCGCCTACCGCGGCTACGAGGTGACGTTCGTCCGCAACGTCACCGACATCGACGACAAGATCATCGCCAAAGCGGCCGAGCAGGGCCGCCCCTGGTGGGCCATCGGCTACGAGAACGAGCGGGCGTTCGGCGACGGCTACCGTGCGCTGGGCTGCCTGCCGCCGACGTACGAGCCGCGCGCCACCGGCCATGTCACCGAGATGGTCGAGATGATGCGCACCCTCATCGAGCGCGGGCACGCCTACGAGGCCGACGGCAGCGTCTACTTCGACGTCCGCTCCTGGCCCTCCTACCTGGAGCTGTCCAAGCAGGACCTCGACGAGCTGCGCCAGCCCGCCGAGGAGGGCATCACCGGCAAGCGCGACCCGCGTGACTTCGCCATGTGGAAGGCCGCCAAGCCCGGCGAGCCCGACTGGGAGACGCCGTGGGGCCGGGGCCGTCCGGGCTGGCACCTGGAGTGCTCGGCGATGGCGCACAAGTACCTGGGCTCCGCCTTCGACATCCACGGCGGCGGGCTGGACCTGATCTTCCCGCACCACGAGAACGAGATCGCCCAGGCCAAGGCCTTCGGCGACGACTTCGCCCGGTACTGGGTGCACAACGCCTGGGTCACCATGAGCGGCGAGAAGATGTCCAAGTCGCTCGGCAACTCCGTGCTCGTCTCCGAGATGGTCAAGCAGTGGCGGCCCATCGTGCTGCGGTACTACCTGGGCACCCCGCACTACCGCTCGACCATCGAGTACAGCGAGGAGGCCCTGCGCGAGGCCGAGTCCGCGTTCGCGCGGATCGAGGGGTTCGTGCAGCGGGTGGTGGAGAAGGCGGGCGCCGTCGAGCCCGCCCCCGAGGTGCCCCTCGCGTTCGCCGAGGCCATGGACGACGACCTCTCGGTGCCGCAGGCGCTCGCGGTCGTGCACACCACGGTCCGGCAGGGCAACAGCGCGCTGGCCGCCGACGACAAGGAAGCCGCGGTGGCCCGGCTGGCGGAGGTCCGCGCCATGCTCGGCGTGCTCGGGCTCGACCCGCTCGACGCGCACTGGGCCGGGGAGAACGACCGGGGCGAGGACCTGCACGGCGTGGTCGACACCCTCGTCCGCATGGTCCTCGACCAGCGCGAGGCCGCCCGGGCCCGCAAGGACTGGCCGACCGCGGACGCCATCCGCGACCAGCTGGGCCAGTCCGGGCTGGTCATCGAGGACAGCCCGCAGGGACCGCGCTGGACCCTCGGCCCCCGCTAGCTCCGGGTGACCGGCTGTGCCGTCCGGGTACCCGGGCGGCACACCGCACACAGCATTGCACAACAGCACTTCACAGACGTACGCACGCAGACAGAGACAGGTAGATCATGGCCGCGAACAACCGCCGCATGTCCGGCAAGAAGGGCGCGCAGGTCGGCAGTGGCGGCAAGCGGCGCCGGAGCCTGGAGGGCAAGGGCCCGACCCCGCCCGCCGAGATGCGCAAGGGCCACGCCAAGCAGCGCGCCGCCCAGGCCAAGGCCCGCCGCGCCCAGAGCCGCGCCAAGGGCCCCCGCTCCAGGGGCACCTCCGAGCTCGTCGTCGGCCGCAACCCCGTGGTCGAGGCGCTGCGCGAGGGCGTTCCCGCCACCACGCTGTACGTGCAGCAGTTCATCGACAACGACGAGCGGGTCCGCGAGGCGCTGCAGCTCGCCGCCGAGCGCGGCGGCATCAACCTCATGGAGGCGCCCCGTCCCGAGCTCGACCGGATGACCAACGGGCTCAACCACCAGGGGCTGGTCCTCCAGGTCCCGCCGTACGAGTACGCCCACCCGCAGGACCTCGCCGACAACGCCGCCGACGCCGGGGAGGACCCGCTGATCGTCGCCCTCGACGGGGTGACCGACCCGCGCAACCTCGGTGCCGTCGTCCGGTCCGTCGCCGCCTTCGGCGGGCACGGCGTCGTCGTGCCCGAACGGCGCGCCGCCGGCATGACCGCCGGTGCCTGGAAGACGTCCGCCGGTACGGCCGCCCGTACGCCCGTCGCCCGGGCCACCAACCTGACGCGGGCGCTGGAGGCGTACCAGAAGGCCGGGATCATGGTGGTCGGCCTCGCCGCTGACGGGGACGTGGAACTCGGCGAGCTCGACGCGCTGGAGGGGCCGGTCGTCATCGTGGTCGGCAGCGAGGGCAAGGGCCTGTCCCGGCTGGTCGGCGAGACCTGCGACTTCCGGGTGCGCATCCCGATGCCCGGCGGCGCCGAGTCGCTCAACGCCGGTGTGGCCGCGGGCATCGTGCTGTACGAGGCGGCCCGCCGCCGCGCCTGAACAGACGTTCGCCGCTTTCCCCCGTACGGGGTGTTTCGGATGGTCCGGGCAGGCTTGACGCGGTCCGGACAGTTCTGGCGGGTCAAAGCAGTGTCCTAACACCACGTCACTCGGTTAGATGAGTGTGGACACCAGAACACCCCGCACACCCACGGGGGACCGCTCGTCGGGACTCGACGACGCTCCCGCGCTGAGCATGGTGAAGGTGCCGAGCGATCCGGCGCAGGTCATCGTCAACCACGCGAGTTTCCGTGTGCAGTTGGGCGCCTCGTCGCGCCGTATGCAGTCCCCCCGGGTCGCACGGCACATGAGCGCCGCCGAGGACACCGCCCGCATGCCCGTCGTGGGCGCCGACGGGGCCCGTCGGCGCCCCGTCGTCTGGAGCGGCAGGTCCGCCCCGGACGACACCGGCGCCCACCGGCTCCTCCAGGCGGTGCGGAGCGAAAGCGTCCGGCACGCCGACGAGCCGTCCTCCGAGGCCGGGGCCACCCAGGTCATCCCCCGGGTCGGCACCGGCTACGGCGACGGCCCCGGCCGGGACGACCTCACCCGGACCGTCGAGACCCCCGTCGTCGGCGCCCAGCGCGCGCCCGCCGCCGGCGAGCGGCGCCTGCTGCCGCCCATGCGCGACGTCGGCAGCGCCTACGACGAACCCGCCTACCGCGACGAGCGGTTCGGGGACGTCCCCGCCGAAGAGGAGGAGACCGGCCGGCTGGGCAGACGGCACGGCGACGACCCAGCACGGCACGCCTACTACCCCGGCCGCCGCGTGAACCTCGGCATCGTGCTGCTGCCGCTGCGCGTCTTCCTCGGCTGCATCTCCCTCTACGCCGGCATGGGCAAGCTGTGCGACCCCGTCTACTTCGACGGCGGCGAACGCGGCTCCATGGTCACCTGGCTCAACACCCTGCACCCCTGGGAAGTCGCCGAACCCCTGCGCCAGTTCGCGCTCCATCACCCGATCGGCTCGGGCCTCGCCATCGCCTTCGCGCAGGTTCTCGTCGGCGTCCTGACCGTCCTCGGCTGCTGGCAGCGCGTCGCCGCCGTCGTCGGCGCGATGCTGTCCGCCGCGCTGCTCGTCACCGTCAGCTGGAAGAGCGTCCCCGCCTACGAGACCCCCGACATCATCTACCTCGCCGCCTGGTCTCCGCTGATCATCGCCGGCGCCCCCGTGTACTCCGTCGACGGACGCCTCGCCGGCAGCGCCTGGCGCCGCCTCGGACCCCGCGCCGCCCTGTGGGACCTGCGCCGCTACGTGCTGCGCCGCGGCGCCCTGATCACCGCCGTCACCACCGGGATCACCCTGCTCGTCGGCTCGCTGCTCGGCGGTGCCGTCCGCGACACCGACCGCGTGGTCGTGCCCGGCCCCGGCGAGGCCCCGCGCAACGAACTGCCCGGCTCCCCGCTGCCGCAGGAGCCCGGCACGCGGCACAGGAAGACCCCGTCGGCCTCCGCCACCTCCCCCACGCAGGGCGCCGCCTCGGGCTCGGCCACCCCGTCCACCGGTGCCGCGACCACCCCGGGCGAGGCCCGGGAGAGCGGCACCGCGACCGGCGGCTCGGTCCCCAGCCAGACCCAGGGCAGCGTCGGCCAGGCCCCGCCCCAGCAGTCCTCCCCGGCCGGGCAGGCCCCGAGCACCAGTTCCGGCCCGGCCTCCGGCGGCAGCAGCAGCGGTGGCCCCGGCAGCGGCGGCTCGACCGGCGGACCCAGCTCGGGCGGCTCGTCCTCCGGACAGCCCGGGCTGGTGGGCGGCCTGCTGGGATAGACCCACGGCGGCCGTACCCGTACGACGACGGGGTCCCGCACGGACGATGTGCGGGACCCCGTCGGCGTGTCCGGGCGCGTATCCGGGCGGGTGTCCGTGGTGCGCGGGGACGGTCCGGGTCAGCGGCCCTGCGCCGCCAGTTCCCTGGCCGCCTCCGTCAGGTCCTTGGCGGTGTCGATGGCCCGCCAGTAGGAGCCCTGCGGGATCGGGAAACCGGCCAGGCGGCGCTCCCGCGCCAGATGCGGGAAGGTCGTCCGCTCGTGATCGCCGCGCTCCGGGAGCAGGGCGGCGAACTCGGGGGAGAAGACGTAGACACCCGCGTTGATCTCGAACGTGGACGGCGGGGCCTCGATGAAGTCGGTGACGCGGCCGAAGCCGTCGGTCTTCACCGCGCCCCACGGCAGGCGCGGGCGGGCCAGGGCGAGCGTGGCGACGGCGTCCCGCTCGGCGTGGAAGTCCGCCATGTCGCGCAGTGAGAAACGCGTCCAGATGTCGCCGTTGGTGGCGTACCAGGGCCGGTCAGGGTGGGGCAGGTGCGCGGCGGCGTACTTCAGGCCGCCACCGCGGCCCAGCGGCTCGGTCTCCACGACCGTGGTGACGGACAGCGGCAGGTCGGCGGAGTCCAGCCACTTCTGGAGGACCTCGGCGAGGTGGCCGCAGGAGACGACCACGTCGGTCACGCCCTCTTCGGCGAGCCAGGACAGCTGATGGCCGATGATCGGCGTCCCCGTCCCGGGGATCTCGACCATCGGCTTGGGCCGGTCGTCGGTGTAGGGGCGCAGCCGGGAGCCTTGGCCGCCGGCCAGGACGACGGCTTGAACGGGGCGGGACGCGGCACTCGGATCGGTCATGACCGAACTGTACGTGGCGTCCCGCGCTCACACGGCGTCGACGACCGTTCTCGTATCCGCGGTTGACCCACTTCCCACCTGGCGGTTCGGTGTGCTCAGCGGTGTGCGGCGGCGACCCCCGAGGCGTAGGCGGTGTCGCAGACCGGACGCGCGAAGGACTGGGCTTCCTTCGGGCCGTAGATCCGGACCGCCGCGCGGCCGAGGGCGCGGGCGAGAGACGTGCAGTGCCGCGCCAGCGACGGGTGCTCGTCGACGGCCTGCTGGAGGTGGGTGAGGGCGACGCCCGGGTTCTCCTTCTGGAGCTCGGTCAGCAGCTGCTCGCGCAGCACGTCCTTCGGGGCGCGCGGGGCTGCCTTCGCGGAGCGTTCCGACACGGTGGTGTCCGCGGCGGTCAGCACCGGGCCGGTGTGGTTGCCCGACCAGTTGACCCGGGTGACCGCGAGGGTGCCGGAGAGCACCAGGACGACGGGGAGGACGAGGGCGAGGGAGCGGCCGATCCGTCGGGCGGGGCCCCGGCCGCGTCGCGTCTGTGGGGTGGTGGAGTGCTTCACGCGTGTGAGGGTAGCGTGCAGTGATGGTTTGTAGACATTAAGTCACCGGTTCGGGGGATGAGAGACCGCCCGATATTGGGTAAAGGGTTGACGCACGCTGCTCGAAATGACCGGTGTGCCGGGGTATTTGTCGACAACTGCCGACCACGAGGAAGGGCCCCGCAGGGATCTGCGGGGCCCTCGTTCGTCAACCTGGGTGACCTCAGTCGGACAGGCGCTCACCGGTCGAGGTGGAGAACACGTGGGTCTCGCCGGAGCGCGGCACGACGCGCAGCTGGCTGCCCTTCTCGGGCACGTCACGGCCGTTGACGCGGACGACCAGGTCCTTGGAGCCGTCGCCCAGCTGGGCGGTGCCGTACACGTAGGCGTCGGCGCCCAGCTCCTCGACGACGTTCACGGTGACCGCCAGGCCCTGGTCGGACTCCGGGCCCGCCACGTCGAAGTGCTCCGGGCGGACACCCACCGTCACGGTCTTGTCGGTGGTGGCGGAGAGCGCGTCGCGGTCCACCGGGACGACCGAGTTGCCGAACTTCACACCGCCGTCGGTGATCGGCACCTCGACCAGGTTCATCGCCGGGGAGCCGATGAAGCCGGCCACGAAGAGGTTGGCGGGCTTGTCGTACATGTTGCGCGGGGTGTCGATCTGCTGGAGCAGACCGTCCTTGAGGACCGCCACACGGTCGCCCATCGTCATGGCCTCCACCTGGTCGTGGGTGACGTAGACGGTGGTGATGCCCAGGCGGCGCTGGAGCGAGGCGATCTGCGTACGGGTGGACACACGGAGCTTGGCGTCCAGGTTGGACAGCGGCTCGTCCATGAGGAACACCTGCGGCTCACGCACGATGGCGCGGCCCATCGCGACACGCTGGCGCTGACCACCGGAGAGGGCCTTCGGCTTGCGGTCCAGGTACTGGGTCAGGTCGAGGATCTTGGCGGCCTCCTCGACCTTCTGCCGGATCTCCGCCTTCGGCACACCGGCGATCTTGAGCGCGAAGCCCATGTTGTCGGCGACCGTCATGTGCGGGTAGAGGGCGTAGTTCTGGAACACCATGGCGATGTCCCGGTCCTTGGGCGGCAGGTGCGTGACGTCGCGGTCGCCGATGCGGATGGCGCCGGAGTTGACGTCCTCCAGCCCCGCCAGCATGCGGAGCGAGGTCGACTTTCCACAGCCGGACGGGCCGACCAGAACGAGGAACTCGCCGTCCTCGATCGCGATGTCGAGCGCGTCGACGGCGGGCTTGTCGGAACCCGGGTAGATCCGGGTCGCCTTGTCGAACGTGACAGTGGCCATGGTGAATGGGCCCCCTTCTACCGGCAGGAACGTGCCGGACGATCCGTTGTAGGAAGGTGGTGCCACGACGGGTGGATCCGTGTGGTTTTGTTCGATGTAGTCCACCGACGTGAACTGGGTCAGGACGGTACCTGGCGTTCACCTGGTCTGTCAGTACCTCGGGGGCTGTGAATTTCGCGGGAACTTTCGACGGACCGCTTCTCCCGCGCCTACGGGGCGGCCTGCTCCCCGCTGTACCACTCCGCCAGCACCGCCACCGCCCGGGCGACGGCCCGCCGCAGCTCGGGCGGACCCAGCACCTCCGCCTCGGTGCCCAGCCGCAGCAGGTCGCCCACCGCGACCGCCTCCGCCTCCACGGGCATCTCCACCTCCACCCAGCCCGCCGCGTCCGGCGGCCCCGCGCTCTCCAGCGCCCGTACGCCCGCCGCGCCGCACTGCATCGGCAGCAGGCGCTGCGCCCGCGGCGAGAGACGCAGTCGGGCGGTGCCCTGGTGCAGGGCCGCCTCCAGCCGCCGGGAGGACTCCTCCCAGTGGGCCGCCAGATCGAAACCGGCCGGACGCGCGAAGACCTCCCCCGTCTCCTCCGCCTCCAGCACGCGCGACACCCGGTACGTCCGCGCGGCCGTCCCGTCCGCGAGCGCCACCAGGTACCAGACACCGCCTTTCAGCACGAGCCCCAGCGGCCGCACCTCCCGGTCCACCTCGCCCCGCCACCGCCGGTACCGCAGCCGCAGCACCCGCCCCTCCCACACCGCCCGGGCGATCACCTCCAGGAACGGCACCGGATCGGCCTGACGGAACCACGCCGGCGCGTCCAGGTGGAACCGCTCCTGCACCCGCCGGGCCTGTTCGGCCGGCTCGGCGGGCAGAGCCGCCCGCACCTTCAGCTGCGCACTGGCCAGTACCGCCCCCAGCCCCAGGTCCCGGGCCGGCCCGGGCATTCCCGCCAGGAACAGGGCAGCGGCCTCCGTGTCCGTCAGCCCGGTCAGCCGCGTGCGGTAACCGTCCACCAGCCGGTACCCGCCCTCCGGGCCCCGCTCGGCGCACACCGGCACACCCGCCGCGCTCAGCGCCTCGACATCCCGGTACACCGTCCGCACCGACACCTCCAGCTCCGCGGCGAGCTGCGGGGCCGTCATCCGGCCGCGGTTCTGCAGCAGCAGGAGGAGGGAGAGGAGACGGTCGGCTCGCATGCGGGCCATTGTTCCGGGGCCGGTCGCCGTACCTGACGGAAGATGTCAGGTACGGCGGACAGGCTGGTCCCGCAGACGGAACACGCCCTGTGCCCGACCGGGAGGACACCCATGCCCAGCCCCAGCACCACCGACGGCCACTTCACCTACGCCGACTGGAAGGAGCACCCGGTCGGCTCGGCCGACACCAGCCCGCGCCTGGCGCACGCCTCGGTGACCAACACCTTCCACGGCGGCATCGAGGCTGCCGCGACGCAGTGCGAGTACTCCATCGCCTACGTCACGGAGAAGACCGGTTCCTTCGCCGGCATGGAGCTGATCACCGGCCGCGTCGACGGCCGTGCGGGAAGCTTCGTCCTTCAGGAGCGGGGCTTCTTCGACGCCGACGGCACGGTGCACTGCACGTTCGAGGTCGTGGCGGGGTCGGGGAGCGGGGAGCTGGCGGGGCTGCGGGGGAGCGGGCGGTTCACCGCTCGGCAGGGGGAGACGGAGGTGGCGTACGCGTTCCGGTACGAGCTGGACTGATCCACGCCGGCGGTCGTCCGCTGCGGAACGCCGTGGCTCGGGGAAAGGGCGGCTGTGTACAGTGGAGCCGCCCATGCGTACGGGTGGTACGCGGTGCCTCCTTAGCTCAGCTGGCCAGAGCAACGCACTTGTAATGCGTAGGTCGTCGGTTCGAATCCGACAGGGGGCTCTGCTCGGACCCCAGGTCAGTCGCGGTCTGACCTGGGGTTTGTTTGTTGAGGCCACGAGCAGCCCGTGGCAGGCTCATGCCGCATGATCGATGGCTTCGCGAAGGAACATCTGCACGGCAGACTGCGGCGGGACCGCGAGGCGCTGCTGTGGAAACTCGACGGCCTGTCCGAGTACGACGCCCGCCGGCCTCTGACGGTGACCGGGACCAACCTCCTCGGCCTGGTCAAACACGTGGCCACCGTCGAGGCCAGGTACTTCGGCGAGGTCTTCGGCCGCCCTTCCCTGGAACCGCTGCCCCGGTGGCAGGACTCCGACGGCAGCGATCTGTGGGCGGCCGAGGACGAGACCCGCGATCAGATCATCGGGTTCTACCGGCGCACGTGGGAACACTCGGACGCGACGATCAACGCGCTTCCCCTCGACGCCCCCGGCCACGTGCCGTGGTGGCCGGAGCCTCATGCCGACACCAACCTGTTCGCCGTCATGGTGCATGTCCTCGGCGAGTCCATCCGGCATGCCGGGCACGCCGACATCCTGCGCGAGGGCCTCGACGGCCGGACCGGGTTGCGCGCCGCACACGAGAAGCAGATCGACGAGGAGGCCCGGGCGGCCCACTGGGCGAAGATCGAGCAGGCCGCCAGGTCGGCCGCACCGAGCGAGGTTCAGAAGCGTCCGGTTCGCTGAGGAACCCTCAAGCCGCCCACCCACCCCGGGCGGTGTCAGTCCTCCACCCTGATCCCCAGTTCCGTCGCCAGCAGCGGTGCCAGGTCCAGTAGCTGGGCCGTGCCGATCACCGCTCCGGCCAGCCGGTCCAGCCCCCGGGCGATCTCCAGACGCGCGGCGCCGCGCAGGTCCACGTCCGTCAGGGTCGCTGCCGTGAGGTCGGCTTCCTTCAGGGTGCAGTCGACGAACTCGACGCGTTCCAGGCGGGCGGCGCCGAAGTCGGGTTCGACCAGGACGCAGCCGTCGAAGACGACGTCGCGCAGGCGGGCCGAGCGGAGGTTGAGGCAGTCGAGCTTGCCGCCGCGGACGATGACGCGCTCCAGGACCGCGCCGTGCAGCTGGGTGCCGCCGAGGCGGGCGTCGGTGAGGGTGACGTCGCGGAGGGTGGCTTCGGCGAGGTCGGTGCCGACGCCGTGGGGGCCGGTCAGGGCCGAGTCGAGGATGCGGGCGTGCGCGAGGCGGGTCTCGGTCAGGACGCAGGCCTCCAGGGCGCAGTCCAGGAAGCGGGCTCCGGTGCCGTCCTGTCCGGTGAGGTCCGTGGCGTGAAAGCGCAGGCCGTCGTAGTCGCCGTCCGGTTCCAGTGCCTCTCCGGTGTGCGGTTCCAGGGGCGGCAGGCGCAGGTCGGGGCGGCGGGCGCGCCTCAGGTGTCGGGATGCCATGCCGTCCATGCTGGGCCTCCCCACTGACAACCCTCTCTGACCTGCGGAAACGGGGCTCATGTCACATTCCGGGGGGTTCGGTCGGTCCTAGTCGTGACACGGGCGCCAGGAGGGCGGCCGGAGCGAGAGGGAGATCCCGGGTCATGCATCGCATCACCGTGATCGGCGGCGGGTTCGCCGGACTGACCGCGGCCATCACCGCAGCGGAGGCGGGCGCGAAGGTCACCGTGTACGAGGCCCATCACACCCTCGGCGGGCGGGCGCGGACCGCCGAGGGGCCCTACCGGACGAACGAGGGGCCGCACGCCCTGTACAGCGGCGGCCCGCACTGGACGTGGCTGAAGCAGCGGAATCTCATCGGGCCGCTCGCCCCGGTTCCGCCGCTGGAGGCGGCCCGGCTCCGGTTGCGGCACCGCGGGGTGCTGCGCCGTACGCCGCCCTTCGCGATGCTGAAGCTGCTGCGGCGCAGTGCTCAGCGGGCCCCGGTGGACGCCGACTTCATGACCTGGGCGAGCGGGGTCGCGGGGGAGGAGGGGGCGCGGGCCGCCGCGCACTACGCGGCGGTGGCGCTGTTCCACCACGATCCCGGGGCGCTGTCGGCCGCGTTCGTGCAGGAGCGGCTGCGGCGGGCCATGAGGGTGCCGCCGGAGGCGCACTATCCGCGGGGCGGGTGGGGGAGCGTCATCGACCGGATGGCGGCACGGGCGTGGAACCTGGGGGTGCGGATGGAGACGCTGGCGCGGGTCGACACGCTGCCCACGGACACGCCGGTGGTGGTCGCGACCTCGTTGGCGGCGGCGCGGCGGCTGCTGGGGGACGCGTCCTTGGTGTGGCCGAGCGGGCGGACCGTGCTCGTCGACCTGGCGGTGCGGACGCGGCGCGGGGACGCGTTCGTGGTGTCGGACCTGGACGCTCCGGGGTGGATCGAGCGGTTCACGGCGCAGGACCCTTCCCTCGCTCCGGCCGGTGAGCAGGTGATCCAGGGTCAGATCCCGGTCGGGCCGGAGGAGTCGAAGGCCGACGGTGTGGCGCGGGCGGAGGAGTTGCTGGACCTGGGCTTCGCGGGGTGGCGTGAGCGGGTCGCCTGGCGGCGGGAGGCGGTGGCGGACGGGCGTACGGGGGCGGTCGATCCGCCGGGGAGCAGCTGGCGTGACCGGCCGGCGGTGGACCGGGGCGACGGGGTGTATCTGGCCGGGGACCAGGTGGCGGCTCCCGGGGTGCTGTCGGAGGTGTCCTTCACCAGTGCGCTGACGGCGGTGTCGCTGGCGCTCGGCCGGCGGGAGCTTGACCTCAAGCGTGCTTGAGGCCGGAGACTGGGGCCCGGGAGACAGTCGTCGAGAAGTGGGGGTCCCATGCGCGCCGTTCGTCTGCACGCCTTCGGTCCGGCCGAGAACCTCGTCGTGGAGGAGGTGGAGGATCCGCGACCCGGTCCGGGGCAGGTGCGGATCGCCGTCCGGGCGGCCGGTGTCCATCTGCTGGACACGGCGCTGCGGGAGGGGATACGGGGGCCGCTGCCCGAGCTGCCGGCGCTGCCGACGATTCCCGGCCGTGAGGTGGCCGGGGTCGTCGACGCTGTGGGGGAGGGCGTGCCGGAGAGCCGGCTCGGCAAGCGGGTCGTGGCGCATCTCGGGTTCGCTCCGGGCGGGTACGCCGAGCTCGCCGTCACCGATGCCGGGCGGCTGCACGAGGTCCCGGAGAACCTGGACTTCGCCGAGGCCGTCGCCATGATCGGTACGGGCCGTACGGTCATGGGGATCGTGCAGTTCGCCGAGCTGGGGCCGCAGAGCGTGGCCGTCGTGCCGGCGGCCGCCGGGGGGATCGGCACGCTGCTGGTGCAGTACGCCCGCAACGCCGGGGCGACGGTGGTCGGGCTGGCGGGCGGACCGGAGAAGGTCGCGCGGGTGCGGGCCAACGGGGCGGACCTGGCCGTGGACTACACGGAGCCGGACTGGCCGGGGAAGGTGCGCGCGTTCCTGGGCGGGCGGGGTGCCACGGTCGTCTTCGACGGGGTCGGCGGGCAGGTCGCCCGGGAGGCCGTCGGGCTGCTGGGGCCGGGCGGCCGGCACATCGTGTTCGGGTGGTCCGGCGAGGGGGTGCGGGACGGGGCGCCGTATCTCGTCGAGGGGGTGTCCGAGCAGGTGCTCGGGCCGGTGATGCTGCAGAAGGCGGGCGGCCCGGATCCCGTACGGACCCTGGAGCTGCGGGCGCTGGCCGAGGCCGCGGCGGGGCGTCTGGTGCCGGCGGTCCAGCGGTTCCCACTGGCCGAGGCCGCCGCCGCGCACCGGGCTCTGCAGGGGCGGGGGACGGTGGGGAAGGTGGTGCTGGAGCCGTGACAGCGGTGACGGCAGTCGCGGTGACCGGTGGGACGGGCGGCGCCGTGGCGGCGAGGCAGTCGGTGGCGACCGCGGCGCCGTGCCCCCCGTAGCGGTGACCGTCGTGGCCGGGCGGCGAGGCAGGTTGTGGCGGCCGTGGCCGTCGTGACCGTGTGGTGGTGGCGGTGACGTGGTGGGCCGGGTGGCCCGGGCAGTCTGTGGCGGCCGTGGTGGCGGTGACGTGGTGGGCCGGGTGGCCCGGGCAGTCTGTGCGCCGTGGCGTCGTGACCCGCGTGGCGCGGCGGTACCTGTCGTGGCCGGTGGCACCGAGGCAGTCTGTCGCAGTCCGAGGCCGCGTGGCGGCCGGTGAGCGGCGGTGACCGCCGGGAGGGCCGTTGCAGCCCCGGCCGCCGTGGCGGCGTGACGGCGTGACCGGGACGGGGGAACGCCAGGGGTCCGGCGGGTGCGCCACGTCCCGTCTCGTGGTGTTCTGGCGAGATGAGTGGCACCCGGACAGGCGAGGCCGCGGCTCCCGTGCACGCCGACCCCCGCCGATGGTGGGGTCTGGTGGTGATCGCCCTCGCCCAGTTGATGGTCGTGCTGGACGCGACGATCGTGAACATCGCGCTGCCGTCCGCGCAGCGCGACCTGGGCGTGTCCGACGGCGACCGGCAGTGGGTGATCACGGCGTACACGCTGGCCTTCGGCGGGTTGCTGCTGCTGGGCGGGCGGATCGCCGATCTGGTGGGGCGCAGGCGGACGTTCGTGATCGGGCTGGTGGGTTTCGCCGCCGCCTCGGCGCTCGGGGGCGCGGCCACCACTGCGGGGCTGCTGTTCGCGGCCCGTGCCCTGCAGGGTGTGTTCGCCGCCGTGCTGGCGCCCTCGGCGCTGTCGCTGCTGACCACGACCTTCACCGATCCGAGGGAGCGGGGGAAGGCCTTCGGGATCTACGGGGCGCTGGCGGGCAGCGGGTCGGCGATCGGGTTCATCCTCGGCGGGCTGCTCACCGAGTACCTCGACTGGCGCTGGTGCCTGTACGTCAACGTGCCCATCGCGGTGGCCGCGGTGTGCGGTGCGCTCACGCTGCTGCGCGACCGGCCCGGGCATGCCGGGGCGCGGCTGGACGTGCCCGGGGTGCTGCTGGGCTGCGGGGGGCTGGTGGCGCTGGTCTTCGGGTTCAGCGAGGCGGAGTCGCGGGGCTGGTCGGACGGTCTGGTGCTGGGGGCGTTCGCGGCGGGGGCCGTCCTGCTGGCCGTGTTCGTGTGGTGGCAGTCCCGGGTGGAGCGGCCGCTGCTGCCTCTGCACATCGTGCGGGACCGCAACCGGGCCGGGTGCTTCCTGACCATGATGCTCGCGGTGATCGCCATGTTCGGGCTGTTCCTGTTCATGACGTACTACCTCCAGGCCGTCCTCGCGTACTCGCCGGTGCGCACGGGTCTGGCGTTCCTGCCGCTGACCGCCTCGATCGTCGTCGGCTCCACGCAGATCTCGGCGCGGCTGCTGCCGCACGTGCCGCCGCGTCTGCTGCTGGCACCGGGGATGCTGCTGGCCGCGAGCGGCATGGTGGTGCTGACGCGGATGACCGTGGACTCCTCGTACGCCACCGAGATCCTGCCCGCGCTGATCCTGATCGGCCTCGGGATGGGGCTGACGTTCATGCCGGTGTTCTCGACGGCGACCGCGGGGGTGGCCCCCCGGGACGCGGGGGTGACCTCCGCGACCGTGAACACCTCGCAGCAGGTGGGCGGTTCCATCGGTACGGCCCTGCTCAACACGATCGCGACCACGAGCACCTCGGCCTACGTCACCGCCCATCTGCACGGCCCGGCCCGGCGGGCCGAGGTGGTACGGGAGGGCGTCGTCCACGGCTACACGGTCGCCCTATGGTGGGCCGCCGGGATCATGCTGCTGGCGGGCCTGGTCGCGGGGTCGATGGTGACGGCCGGGGCACCGAAACACGGCACCGCGGCGGGTACGCCCGTGCCGGAGTCGGTGGCCTGAGGGCCCGCGGTGGGCCCACCGGTAGCGTGGGTGAGGTGATCGACGTCCCAGCGGAACTGGCCCTGTCGCAGGAGAAGTACAACGGGGCGCGGGGCCGCGCCTTCGTGCAGCGGCTGCCCGGCCTGGCGACGGAATTCCTCGACCGCTGGGGACTGCGTCCGGACGGCCCGTCGATGTCGGGTGTGTGCGCCCTGGTCCTTCCGGTGGTGCGCCGGGCGGACGGCACCCCGGCGGTGCTCAAGCTGCAGCTCCTCGACGCGGAGAGCGAGGGCGAGCCGGTCGCGCTGCGCGTGTGGGACGGGGACGGGGCCGTACGCCTCCTCGACCACGACGAGGCCACCGGCACGATGCTGCTGGAGCGCCTCGATCCGGCGCGCATGCTCCGCCACCTGCCGGACGCCCGCGCGGCGGCCCTGGTCATCGCCGGACTCCTGGCCCACCTGACCTCCGTCCCCGCCCCGCCCGGTCTGCGCCGCCTCGGCGACCTCGCCCGGGCCATGCTGGAGCGCACTCCCCGGGCGCTGGAGCGGGTCCCCGACCCCGGGACCCGCCGGCTGCTGGCCGACTGCGCGGCCGCCGTACGGGAGGTCGCCGGCACCCCCGGTGACCGGCTCCTGCACGGGGACCTGCACTACGACAACGTCCTCGCCGCCGACCGCGCCCCCTGGCTCGCCATCGACCCCAAGCCCCTGGCGGGCGATCCGGGTTTCGAGCTGCTGCCGGCCCTGTACAACCGCTTCGACCCGGACGGCATCAGCCCGCGCTTCGACGCGATGACCGGCGTCCTCGGCCTGGACCGCGCCCGGGCCCGCGCCTGGACCCTGGGCCGCGTCCTGCAGAACTGCCTGTGGGAGATCGAGGGCGGCCGGCCGCTGGAGGCGGAGCACCTGCAGATCGCGCGGCGGCTCCTCGGCAGGGCCTGAGCCGGGCGGCGCCGTTTTCCGTGCCCGCCACAGCGGCATCAGACCTCTGGACGACCGCGGGACCGGAAGCTGGGCCGTTCCTAGTACCAGCCGTACGCGGTCCGTGCCTCCTCGTTGGGGTCCAGGGACTGGTGGAGGCCCACCAGGGCGCTGACCAGGCGGGGGTCCAGGCCGGGGGCGCGTACCTCGTACGTGCCGGCCAGGCCGCGGAAGACGAGGTGGGTCCGGCGGGAGGCGTCGCGCCAGATGATGCGCCGGGGCGGGCCGAAGCCGTCGTCCCCGTCACCCAGCAGGGCCATGACCAGCCACACCAGGCGGATCGGCGCGCCCAGGGGCCACCACAGCGCCCACCACACCAGCCGGCCCTGGAAACCGTGCAGTACGGGACCCGTGGCCGGCTCCACCGTCCACCGTGTGCGGCCCCACCGGAAGGCGCGGCGGCGCCGGAGCGTGATCCGCCCGAGCGGGACGTCGCGGGCGTCGAGGACGTCGTAGACGGCGGGGCGTCCGCTCAGGCGGTAGCCGAGGGGCTGGGTGGTGAGCAGGCGGCCGAGGTACGTGCCGTCCTCGGCGAGGAGGTGGAAGCCGCGGACCGAGTCGAGGCGGTCGCGGGCGGGGCCGTCGGCGGTGCGGGAGAGCCGGACCGTCACGCCCTCCGGGCCCGGTGCCCCGTCCCGTACGACGGCCGGCGGGTTCACCTTGTAATCGATCGTGTAGGTCACGCGTGGTGCGGTCATGCGCGTCACTGCTCCCGGACGTTCACGGGACCCTGGGGAAGCGGGCCTGGAGGGTCCAGATCGCCGGGTTCTCCGCGAGGTCCTCGTGCAGGTCGCACAGGTCGGCGATCAGGTCGTGCAGGAAGTCCCGTGCCTCGCGGCGCAGTTCGGCGTGGGAGAAGCTCAGCGGGGACTCCTCGGCGGGCATCCAGTCGGAGGCGATGTCGACCCAGCCGAAGCGGCGCTCGAACAGCAGCCGGTCGGTGGACTCGGTGAAGTCGAGTTCCGCGCGCTGCGGGCGGGAGGCGCGGGAGCCGGCCGGGTCCCGGTCCAGCCGCTCCACGATGTCGCACAGCGCCCACGCGAAGTCGAGCACCGGCACCCATCCCCAGGCTGTGGAGATCTCCCGGTCCGTCTCGGTGTCGGCGAGGTAGACGTCGCCGCAGAACAGGTCGTGCCGCAGGGCACGGACGTCCGCGCGGCGGTAGTCGGTCTGCGGCGGGTCGGGGAAGCGCTGGGAGAGGGCGTAGCCGATGTCGAGCACGGGGGTGATGGTGTCACGTCCCCGTAGGATCACGAGCGTGCCCCGGTTCGCGCGCATTGCCGCCGTCTTCGCCCTCCTCGTCCTCGCCCCGACCGCCTGCGGCGGGGGTGGCGGCCACGGCAGCCGCGGCGGCGCCGGGCTGCGGGACCCGTACTTCCCGAAGGCCGGCAACGGCGGCTACGACGTCACCCACTACGGCCTGCGCCTGTCCTACGACCCCGGGCCCCGCCGCCTCACCGGCACCGCGACGATCACCGCGCGCGCCACCCAGGACCTGTCCGCGCTCAACCTCGACCTGAAGGGCCTGACGGTCCGGAAGGTCACCGTCGAGGGCGAGGCCGCCCGCTGGAAACGCGCCGGTCAGGAACTCACCGTGCGCCCGTCCCGCGCGCTGGAGGAGGGCGAGACGTTCGCCGTGACCGTCCACTACTCCGGGGCCCCCAAGACCCTCACCGACCCGGACGACTCGAAGGAGGGCTGGCTGCGCACCGCGGACGGGGCGGTCGCGCTGGGCGAGCCGGCCGGGTCGATGACGTGGTTCCCCGGCAACCACCACCCGCGCGACAAGGCGGCGTACGACATCACCGTCACCGTGCCCGAGGGCCTGCGGGCCGTGTCCAACGGGGAGCTGACCGCCGAGCACACCGAGCGGGGCCGTACGACCTTCGCCTGGCACACCGCGGAGCCGATGGCGAGCTACCTCGCCACCGTCGCGATCGGCGCGTACGAGATCCACCGCTCCACGACCGGCGGCGGTCTGCCCGTGTACACGGCCGTCGACCCGGACCAGGCCGAGGCGAGCCGGGCGGTGCTCGCGCGGCTCCCCGAGGTGATGGACTGGGCCGGGACGACCTTCGGCCCCTACCCGTTCTCCTCCGTCGGCGCCGTCGTGGACCGCCCGGACGACGCCGGGTACGCCCTGGAGACCCAGACCCGGCCCTTCTTCCCCGGCGCCCCCGACCTCGACACGCTCGTGCACGAGCTGGCCCACCAGTGGTACGGCGACTCCGTCACCCCGCGGACCTGGCGGGACATGTGGCTCAACGAGGGGTTCGCCACGTACGCCGAGTGGCTGTGGCAGGAGGACCACGGCGGCGACACCGCCCAGGAGACCTTCGACGCGCTGTACGCCGGCGACTACTTCGACACCGAGGAGGACGACCGGGCGCTCTGGGCGTTCCCGCCCGCCCGGCCGGCGAGCGCCGCGCACCTGTCGGACCCGCCGGTGTACTGGCGCGGCGCGATGGTCCTGCACAAGATCCGCCAGACCGTCGGCGACGACCTCTTCCACGACATCCTGAAGGGCTGGGCGGCCGCCCACCGCCACGGCACGGCGAGCACGGGCGACTTCACCGCGTACGTGGAACGGCAGGCCCCCGACGAGGACTTCGGCCGGATCTGGGCGGACTGGCTGTACGGGGAGGGGCGGCCGAAGCGGCCCTGACCGGGCTTCAGGGGGTCAGCCGCCTGAGCAGCACCGCGCAGGGGCGGCCCCGTTGGCGGTCGGCGCGGTGGTCGATGACCTGGTAGCCGAGGGCCGTCCAGAAGGCGAGGGCCCTGGCGTTGCCGTCCAGGACGGCGAGGCGGACGGCGGTGCGGCCGGCGGCGCGGAAACGGTCCTCGACGAGGGACGCCAGCCGGCGGCCGTAGCCCCGGCCGTGCAGACGCGCGTCGATCATCAGCAGGCCGATCCACGGGTCGGGGTCGGCCGGGTCGGGGTGGTGGGCGAGGGTGATCGCGATGCCGGCCAGGCGCCCGGCGTCACGGGCGAGCAGCACCTCGGCGTCCGGGTGCGCCAGCTCGGCCGCCAGCGCGGCCGCCACCTGCTCCGGGCGGATGTCGTCGGGGTCGGGGAAGTCGCCGCTGAGCGCGTGGAAGTCGCGGTGGGAGACGTACAGCGCGGTGAGCTCGGCGAGCAGCGGGGCCGGGATGCCGGGCCCGGGGGCGCTCTCGCGGGTGAGCGGGAGCGGCTCGAGGGTCAGGTGGGGTGGTCCGGGGGTCACGCGGTGAACCTAACGCGGGACACACCGGAGCCCCCGGTCTTTTTCCGGACCGGGGGCTTCTCAGGACGCGGATGTCCTCGGACGTGGATGTCCTCGGACGGGGGCGTCGCGTCAGACGTTCACGCCGAAGTCCTGGGCGATGCCGACCAGGCCCGAGGCGTAGCCCTGGCCGACCGCGCGGAACTTCCACTCGGCGCCGTTGCGGTACAGCTCGCCGAAGACCATGGCGGTCTCGGTGGCGGCGTCCTCCGACAGGTCGTAGCGGGCGATCTCGGCGCCGCCGGCCTGGTTGACGATGCGGATGTAGGCGTTGCGGACCTGGCCGAAGTTCTGGCCGCGGTTCTCGGCGTCGTAGATGGAGACCGGGAAGACGACCTTGTCGATGTCGGCCGGGAGGGCGGCGAGGTTGACGTTGATCGCCTCGTCGTCGCCGGCGCCCTCACCGGTGCGGTTGTCGCCGGTGTGGACGATCGTGTTGTCCGGGGTCTGCTTGTTGTTGAAGAACACGAAGTGGGCGTCCGAGTAGACCTTGCCCTGCGTGTTCACCGCGATCGCGGAGGCGTCGAGGTCGAAGTCCGTGCCGGTGGTGGTGCGGACGTCCCAGCCCAGGCCCACGGTGACAGCGGTCAGGCCCGGAGCCTCCTTGGTGAGCGAGACGTTGCCACCCTTGGACAGGCTTACAGCCATTGTTGGGAGTCCCTTCCCTCGTTGCGTACGGGCACGAAGCTACAGCTACCCCAAGGAACGCCGCGGGGGGTGCCGGAGGTTCCCGCGTCTTTACTTTCTTTACCGAACGGGCCCGGTCCGGATTATTGAGGTGACGTGGACCGGTCAGGGGCGGGAACATGTACGGCATGTCCGGTCCCTATCTCATCCGCGGCTCCGTCTCGCTCCCCGAGGCCGAGCTCATGTGGCGTTTCTCGCGGTCGTCGGGGCCCGGCGGACAGCACGTCAACACCACCGACTCCCAGGTGGAGCTGCGCTTCGACCTGGCCCGCACCGAGGCGCTGCCACAGGTGTGGAAGCAGCGGGCTCTCGAGCGGCTGGCCGGGCGGCTGGTGGACGGGGTGATCACCGTACGCGCCTCCGAGCACCGCTCCCAGTGGCGCAACCGCGAGGCCGCCGCCGTACGCCTGGCGGCGCTGCTCGCCGAGGCCACCGCGCCCCCGCCCAAGCCGCGCCGGCCGACCCGGATCCCGCGCGGCATCAACGAGCGCCGGCTGCGGGAGAAGAAGCAGCGCTCGGAGACCAAGCGGGGGCGCTCCGCGCGGGACTGGACGTAGCCCGACCCCTACGACAGGGCCAGCGCCCCGACGATCTGCCCTCCGTTGGTCTCACCGGTCGGCCGGAAGCCGAGCCCCAGGTAGAACCCTTCCGGGCCGTCGGGCCCGGGATGCCAGGTGACGTACAGCTCCGTGCCGCCCCGGCGGCGGATCTCGCCGGCCACCGACTCCACTGCGAACCGGCCGTAGCCCCTGCCCTGCTCGGCGGCGTCGATGTTCAGCCGCCACAACCCCGAACGGACGGGGCCGCGGCCCTGCCCGCTCCAGTCGATGCCGAAGAAGGCCATGAGGAAGCCGACCGGCCGGCCGCCGTCGACGATCAGCCGGGGCCAGGCGACGCCGGGATGGACGTACGCCTCGGCGAGCGACTTCACGACCGGCGCGACCGCGTGCTCCTGCTCGGGCCGGACCCGGATCCCGAGCGCGGCGTCGAGACGAGCGGGCGTGATCTCTTCGAGGCGGAGCGCGGAGGGGGCCATGCGGGCAGGCTAGGCCGTGTGTTCCCCGGAGGGCCACGGGATTACGGCCGGCGGCGCCGGGCTTCCCGGGCCGGGCCGCGGCCTGCTCGGGGACCGGGCGTCCGGGGGCCTCGGGCTGTGCGGGGCCTGGGGCTGTGCGGGGCCTGGGGCTGTGCGGGTCCCCGGGTCGTTCGGTCCCCGGGTCGTCCGGGTCCCCGGGCTGGCCCCGTTCAGCCCAGATGCCGGTACCGGCCCCGGAAGTACGTCAGCGGGCCGGTGTCCGTGTTCGGTGTGTGGGCCGTCAGGACGCGGCCGATCACCAGGGTGTGGTCGCCGGCCGTGACCCGTTGCTCCGTGCGGCACTCCAGGGTGGCCAGGGCGCCGCCGACCAGGGGCGCACCGGTGTGTTCGCCGCGGACGTACGGGATGTCCTGGAACAGCAGCCGGTCGCTGAGCCGGCCCTTCATGGCGAAGCGGCCGGCGATGTGCCGCTGGCCCTCGGAGAGCACCGACACCGCCCACAGGGGCTGCTCGGCGAGCACCTCGTCCATGCGGGAGCCCTCGCGCACGCTGACCAGGACGAGCGGCGGGTTCAGCGACACCGACACGAACGCGGTGGCCGTCATGCCGACGTCCTCGCCGCCCGGCGCGCCGGGGTCGTCCGGGTCGAGCGGCGGCTCCTGCGCGGTCACCAGGACCACGCCGGCGGCCAGCCGGGACATCGCCGCGCGGAACTCGTCGTTGCTCACCCCCTCAGCATGCCCGGCGGCGGGCGAGGGGATCATCGGCGAGGTGACAGCGGGAGTGTTCGGCACGTTCGAAACGCTAGTCGCCGCCGCCCGCGCACCGCATCGGACCTCGGCCCGAGCGGGGACCTAGGTCCGCGGAAGGACGCACCGGAAGAAGGCAGAGGAAGCAGAGGAAGGCAGAAGAAGGCAGAAGAACGCAGAAGAACGCAGAATCTCCACGCAATTGCTCACGTTTGCCTGTGACTTGAGTCACAAGAGGCGAGAATTGTTGACCCTGTGTACCGAGTGGGCAGCGCGCTGTGATTCAGTGGCGGGGAAGCCACTAGGACGATACGCCGAAGAGAACCCTTGATTCGCTGCGAGGTCTCGGGGGGAGGGCGAGCATGGAGACCGAGTCGGAACCCTACGTCCGTCTTGCGTCCCTGCGACAACTGCACCAGGTCATGGCCGACATGAACACGGCCCGCAGCCTGGCGGACACGTTGCAGACCGTCGCCGACGGCGCGGTCAACGCCCTCGGCTACGAGCTGGCGTGCGTCAACCTCGTACGCCCCGACGGCGACCTCGTCGTCGCCGCCCTGGCAGGCAACCCCGCCGCCGAGGCGCTCATCACCGGCCGTGTCGGCTCCCGCGAGTCCTGGGAGCGCCGGCTGAGTATGGGCGAGCGGTGGGGCGACCTGGTGTTCATACCGCACACCGAGGGCTGGGTCCTCGACGACGACGACGTCCCCCAGTGGTACACCGACGGGCCCGCGCCCCGCTTCGAGGACGAGTGGCACCCCGCCGACCGCCTCTTCGCGCCGATGTACGCGCCCGGCCCGCAGGGCGGCGGAACGAGCGGCGAGCTGATCGGCGTGCTGTCCGTGGACCGGCCGCGCAACGGCCGGCTGCCCGGCGCCTGGGGCCGCGAGGCGCTCCAGATGTACGCCTTCCAGGCCGCCATCGCGATCAGCAACGCCCGGCTGCGCGCCAACATGCAGCGCGCCCTGGTCCGTCTGGAACGCGAGCAGCAGGCGCTGCGGGCCAGTGAGGAAAGCTTCCGGCAGGCCTTCGAGTACGCCCCCTCCGGCATGGCCATCGCCGAGATGGGCGGCGACCAGCACGGCCGGATCCTGCGCACCAACGACGCCCTGTGCCGCCTGCTGGGCCGCCCCGCCTCCGCGATGCGGCGCTACTCCTTCTCCGACCTCGTCCACCCCGAGGACATAGGCACGCTGCTGCGGACCTCCGCCGAGGGCGGACGCGCCGAGCTGCGGCTCGGCCGCCGCGACGGCACCTACGTATGGGTGTCGCTGCGCAACTCCGTCGTCGCCGACGCCGCCGACGGGCCCCGCTTCCTGCTCACCCACGTCGAGGACATCGAGGAACGCAAGCGCCGCGAGCTCCAGCTCGCCCACCGCGCCTCCCACGACTCCCTCACCGGCCTGCCCAACTCCGCCGAGCTGCGCGCCCGGCTCTCCGCCCGGCTGTGCCAGCGGTCCACGTCCCCGCATCCCGCCGAAGCCGGGATCGAGTCGCAGGACGCGGCCTTCGGCCACCCCGCCTTCGACTCGGTCGGCCACGGCTTCGCCTTCCCGCCGCCCGCGGAGGCGTACGACGCCTACGACCACCACGTGCACACCGTCGCCCCCGCCGCCGACCGCGACGACGGCACCAAGGGCCTCGCGGTGCTCTTCTGCGACCTCGACGGCTTCAAGTCGATCAACGACCGTTTCGGGCACAACGCCGGCGACGCCGTCCTCATCGAGGTCGCCCGCCGCCTGAGCAACGGCGTACGCGACGGCGACACCGTCGCCCGGCTCGGCGGCGACGAGTTCGTGATCCTCGCCGACGGGCTCGGCCGCGCCGACGCCCAGGACCTCGCGGTGCGGCTGCGCAACGAGATCATCCAGCCCATCCGCGCCGAGGGCCGGGCCGTCCGGGTGGGCGCCAGCTTCGGCATCGGGTGGGCGCACTGTGGAATGACTGCGGACGAAGTGTTGAAGTCCGCCGACGAACGGATGTACGTCGAGAAACGATCTCGTCCCAAACAACACAGACGCGCGGGCTGACCCCCAGGTCAGCGAGTCGATGCGGTCTGAGTCACCCGTTTGGGTCACGTGGAGCGGGTAGGCTCGCAGGTCTCACCACCCGTACCGCATCCACACGCACCTGACTGAGGAGACCAAGGGATGACGCCCGGCAACAACGGCGCGAGCACGCCCGAGGACGACGACCCGTTCGGCTATCTGTACGCCGACGGGCAGGCCAACGGGGCCCAGCCGCCGTCCGGTGGCTACGGCTACCCCAACGCGGTCAACCGTGTGCGGACGGTCGGACAGCGCCAGTACGGCCAGCAGGCGCAGACGGCGCCGTACGGTCAGGTGTCGCAGCAGCAGAACACGTACGGCCGGCCCAACGCCCACTACGCCGCCCCGGAGACCTTCCCCGGCGGTGCGACCACCGTGCAGCAGCAGGCTCCCGCGGCCGGCGCGGGCGGCCGGGGCCGCGGCCCGAACACCAAGGGGCTGCTGATCGGCGCGGTCGCGGTGGTCGCCGCGGTCGTCATCGGCATCGGCGTGGTCATGCTGGGCGGCGACAAGGAGCCGGACGACACCGGCACGCAGGCCGGCGGTGCGACGCCGGGGCAGTCCCAGAGCGCGGAGCCGAGCCCGTCGGCGAGCAGCAGCGGCGCGAGCCAGGCCGAGCTGCCCAAGACCGACGCCAAGGCGCTCCGCCTGGAAGGCGGGACCACGACCGCCTCGGACATCAAGGGTGCGAAAGCCGACGGCGGCGTCTACGTCACGGGTTTCAACAAGGCCGGCGCCTCGGTCACCTGGACCTTCAACGGCATCGAGAAGGCCGGCAAGTACACCGTGTTCGTCGGCTACAGCGTGCCGGGCAAGGACCAGAACGCCACCCTCACGGTCAACGGCACGCCCCTGACCACGCCCGTCGACCTGAAGAACTGGGCGGGTGCCGGCGCGGGCGACTACGAGAAGGGCTGGACGAAGACCTACAACTACGTCCAGCTCAACAAGGGCACGAACACCGTCAAACTGTCCTGTGAGCAGGGCAACCAGTGCGACGCCCTCATCGACCAGCTGTGGCTGGTCAAGGGCTGGGTCAAGTAGGAGGCCTCAGGCCGCGCTGGCCTCGCCCGTCACCGACACCCGGCCCAGCAGCTCCCCGTACGCCGCCCGGTCGACCTCGTCCGCTGCCGGCGTCGTCGCCGCCGACAGTGCTGCCGCGCGGGCCAGGCGGTCCGGCCACGGCAACCGGTCGACCAGGCCCGACAGCAGGCCCGCGACCACCGCGTCGCCGGCTGTGGCCGGGGTGCCCCGGTCCTGGGCGGGCGGCCTGGCGCGCCAGCGGCCCTCGGAGGTCGCCGCCAGCAGGCCCTCCGCGCCGAGCGAGGCCACCACGGCCCGGGCGCCGCGCCGCCGGGCGTCCAGCGTGGCCCGCAGCGGCTCGTGGGAGCCGGTCAGCTCGGCCAGCTCGTCGGCGTTCGGCTTGATGATGTCGGGGCGGGCCGCCACCCCCCGGCGCAGTGGCTCCCCGCTGGTGTCCAGCAGCACCGGCACCCCGGCGGCCCGGGCGGTGCGCACCAGACCGGCGTACGCGCCCACCGGCACACCCGGCGGCAGGCTGCCGCACAGGGCCACCGCCGACGCCGCCGGCAGCAGGCCCTCGTAGGCCTTCTGGAAGGCGGACCACTCGGCGGGGGTGATCAGCGGGCCGGGTTCGTCGAGCCGGGTGGTCCCGCCGGTGTGCTCGTCGACCACGGCGACGGTGCGGCGGGTGGCGCCGCCGACCGGGACCAGTGCGTCGACCAGCCCGGGCACCGCGGCGAGCCGCTCCCGGACCTCCCGGCCGGTGGTGCCCCCGGCGAAGCCGGTGACGGAGACCTCGTGCCCGAGGGCCGCGAGGACCCGGGCCACGGTGACGCCCTTGCCGCCGGGGCGTTCCCGCACCTCGGAGACCCGGTGGGAGGCGTGCGGCCGCAGGGCCCCGACGCGGTAGGTGATGTCGAGAGCGGTGTTCAGCGTGACCGTGAGGATCACCTGGGCCGACCTCCCCCGATGGATGTGCCATCCGTTCGCCATACGTTCCGGAGAGCCGATCATGCCAAAGAGACGGCGGCCGGCCCAGTCCAGGCCTCGGCCACCGTCTCTCCGACAGCGGGACGCATTAGGCCAGTTGGGGATCGACCACCCACACGCCCCGGCGCATCACGCCCCTGAGCTCGAAGTCCTGGTCCAGGATGAGCAGGTCGGCGAACTTCCCGGGCTCCAGTGAGCCGATCGTGTCCGCCATGCCGAGCAGCCGGGCCGGGTTCTCCGACAGGGCCCGCACCACGTCCTGCACCGGCAGCCCGTCGACCGTGACCGCGCGCTTGAAGGCCCGGTCCAGGGTGAGGGTGGAGCCGGCGATCGTGCCGTCCGCGGCCAGCCGGGCCACCCCGTCGGCGACCTCCACCTCCAGCGGGCCGAGCATGTAGCGGCCGTCGCCGAAACCGGCCGCGTCCATCGCGTCGGTGATGAAGGCGACCCGGTGCGCGCCCGCGTGGCGGAACGCCAGCTGCAGCGCGGCCGGATGCAGGTGCGTGCCGTCGTTGATCAGCTCGACCGTGACCCGCTCGTCCTCCAGCAGGGCGGCGATCGGGCCGGGGGAGCGGTGGCCGAGCGGGGGCATCGCGTTGAACAGGTGCGTGGCGACGGTCGCGCCCGCGTCGATGGCCTCCACCGTCTGCTCGTAGGTGGCGTCGGTGTGGCCGACGGCCGCGATCACGCCGTGCTCGGCGAGCAGGCGCACCGCGTCGATGCCGCCGGGCCGTTCGGTGGCCAGGGTGACCATCGTCGCGTGGCCGCGTGCCGCGTCGATCAGCTTGCGGACCTCCGCCGGGTCCGGGTCGCGCAGCAGGTCCTCGGCGTGCGCGCCCTTGCGGCAGGGGGAGATGAACGGTCCCTCGAAGTGGATGCCCGCGATGTCCCCCTGCTCGGCGAGCTCGCTGAGCAGGCCGGCCCGCCGGGCGAGGAAGTCCATGTCGCCGGTGACGGTGGAGGCGACCAGGGTGGTGGTGCCGTGCAGGCGGTGGGTGTGGATGCCCTGGAGTACGTCCTCCACCGACCCGGAGGTGAAGGAGGCTCCGCCGCCGCCGTGGTTGTGCAGGTCCACGAAGCCGGGGACGACCCAGTGGCCTGGGATGTCGATGACGTGAGCGTGTTCCGGGGCCGTGTGGGTGATGCGGGTGCCGTCGACGGCCAGCCGGCCGTTCTCGACGGTTCCGGTGGGGAGGACCACCCGGGCGCCGGTGAGCACCAGGGGTGTTCCGGCCGTGGCGGGGTGCGGGTGCGTCGTGGCTGGTCGCGCCCCGCGGCGGAGCCGCATATCGACGCTGTCCCGCGCCCCTTGAGCGGCGTCGGCCATCAGGGGGTTACCTCCGTACGGTCGGTTCGGTCCAGGAGATCCCAGGCGAGCAGGCCCGCGCCCAGGCTTCCGGCGGTGTCTCCCAGGGCGGCCGGGACGATGTCCGGCAGTTTCTGGAACGTGACCCGGCGCCGGACGGCGTCCCGCAGGGGCGTGATCAAGGTTTCCCCCGCCTCGGCCAGGCCGCCACCGATGATCAGGACGCGGGGGTCCAGCAGGGTGAGGGCGGTGACCAGGCCGTCGGCCAGGGTGTCCACCGCCGTCTGCCAGACCGCCCGGGCCCGCGGGTCGCCGGACTCGACGGCCTTCGCGCAGTCGGCGGCGTCCGCGCCCGGGTCGCCGCAGGCCGCCGCCCACGCCTCGCTGACGGCCGCCGCGGACGCGTACCGCTCCAGACAGCCGCGCTGCCCGCACGGGCAGTCGGTGCCCCCGGGCCGTACGACGATGTGGCCGATCTCACCCGCGAAGCCGTGCGCGCCCGCCTCCACCCGGCCGTCGAGGCCGATGGCGCCCGCGATGCCGGTGCCCAGCGCGACGAACAGGAACCGGTCGGCGCCCCGGCCCGCGCCGAGACGGCCCTCGGCGAGGCCGCCGGTGCGCACGTCGTGGCCGAGGGCGACCGGGAGGCCGAGCCGGGCCGCCAGCAGGTCGCGCAGGGGCAGGTCGCGCCAGCCGAGGTTGGCGGCGTAGACGGCGGTGCCGTGCGCCTCGTCGACGATGCCGGGGACCGCGAGGCCCGCGGCGCAGGGGTCTTCACCGAAGCGGCGCGCCGCGTACGACCGCAGTTCGGTGGCGAAGTCCAAGATCGCCGCGACGACGGCCTCCGGGCCGCGCTCCCGGCCGGTGGCCCGGCGCGCCTGGTGCAGCAGGGCGCCGTCCGCCCCGACCAGGGCGGCCTTCATCCCGGTGCCGCCCACGTCCAGGGCGATGACATGTCTCACGGGGACAGTGTGGCCCGGGGACCCGCAAGAGGTCTAGTCCACTCACGTGGTGTAGACCTAAAGTCTGATGATTCGAAAAATTTCGCAGAGCAAGATGTGGGGAAACGGTGCAGCGTCGGCGTAGGACAGGAACGATCGCGGTGGTGTCCGCACTGGGCATGACGGCGGTCCTGGGCGGCTGCGGCCTCACCGGTGTCTCGGGGGACGTCACCCTGAGACTGGTCGCCGCCGACTACGGCGACAGCGCGGCCAACAGCTCCGAGAAGTACTGGGACCAGCTCGTCACGGAGTACGAGAAGGACCACCCCGGAGTCAAGATCGACGTCAGCGTGTACTCGTGGAACGACGTCGACCGCAAGGTCAGGGAGATGGTCGACGCCGGGGACCCGCCGGACATGGCGCAGATCGGCGCGTACGCCGACTACGCGGCCAAGGACCTGCTCTACAAGGCCGGCGACGTGCTCTCCATCCCCGTGCAGGCCGACTTCGTCCCGCAGCTGTCCACCGCGGGCGAGGTCAGCGGGGTGCAGTACGGCATGCCGTTCGCCTCCTCCACGCGCGTGCTGTTCTACAACAAGACCCTCTTCGCCAAGGCCGGCCTCACCCCGCCGAAGACCTGGGCCCAGCTCGCCTCCGACGCCGAGGCGCTGAAGGAGGAGGGCGTGAAGTACCCGTACGCCCTGCCCCTCGGGCCGGAGGAGGCGCAGGCCGAGACGCTGCAGTGGCTGCTCAGCGGCGGGGGCGGCTACACCGACGACGTCGGCACGTACCAGATCGACTCCCCGCAGAACGTCAAGACGTTCACCTGGCTGAAGGACGAGCTGGTCGACAAGGGCCTGACCGGTCCGGTCGCCCCCGGTGAGCTCAACCGGGCCGCAGCGTTCGAGGCCTTCGCCAACGGGGACGTCGGCATGCTGAACGGGCACCCGTCGCTGATGAAGATCGCCGCGAAGAAGGGCGTGAAGTTCGGCATGGTGCCGATGCCGGGCGCCGAGGGCGTGAGCAAGCGGACCCTCGGTGTCGCGGACTGGATGCTGGCGTTCAAGAAGAACGGCCACGCCGAGCAGATCGGCGACTTCCTCGACTTCGTCTACAGCGACAAGAACGTCCTCGCCTTCTCCCGCGAGTACGACCTGCTGCCCGTCACCACCTCCGCGTCCGCGGCGATGGCCGGGGCGGAGGAGGACCGGGACCTCAAGCCGTTCCTGCAGGAGCTGCAGTCCTCCGAGCTGTATCCGGTCGGCCAGACCTCGTGGGCCGAGGTCAGCGCCGACATCAAGAAGCGGATCGGCAAGGCGGTCGCGCCCGGTGGCAGCCCGGCGGGCGTCCTGACGCAGCTCCAGACGACGGCGACCCGGGCGGAGAGCGCCCAGCAGTAGCCGGCCGGCAGCCGTGTTGTCGGTGGCAGGGGCTACGGTTCCTGCCATGGACCAGGAGCAGCTCGGACGCCGTGAGCAGGACATCCTCGCTCTGGAGCGCCGTGGCTTCGCGGGCCCCGGCGCGAAGGAGCGGGCGATACGGGAGGAGCTGGGGCTGGCGCCGGTGCGCTACTACCAGCTCCTCAACGCCCTGCTGGACGATCCGCGCGCCCTGGCCCACGACCCGGTGACCGTCAACCGGCTGCGGCGGGTCCGGGAGGCCCGGCGGGCGGAACGCTGAGCACGAGGCTTCTCAGGGTGCTGGGCGTCGGCGCCCGGGCCGGGTGGGAGCGCAACCCGGCGCGTCCGGAAGCGCCCCTCACTCTCGGTTTCACGCGAGCGGGCCCCCTCGCCCACCCGTGCCGCCCCAGCGGCACGACCGCCCGCAGCCGGGCGGCTCACGGGATGTCCGCCGCCGGGGCGGCCCCACCGCCGTGCCCGTGCCGGGTGGCGGCGGGCGCGCCGCCGGCAGCGGGGCGGCACCCACGGGACGGCCGGCGCGGGCCGCGCGCGGGCTCAGGCCAGCCGCTCGGCCAGGGTGCGCAGGAGGCTCACCACGCCCTCCGGGCCGGGGACCACCACGTCCGCGCGTTCGCGCAGTTCCGTGACCTCGTCGTTGCCGCTGCACACCAGCACGCCGGGGGTGCCGTCGGTGCGCAGGGTGTCGACGGCGGCGAAGGCGGGCAGGTCGCCCAGGTCGTCGCCGGCGTACAGGACCGAGCCGGCGCCGATCTCGCGGGCGAAGTCCAGCAGGGCGACGCCCTTGTCCATGCCCGGCGGGCGCAGCTCCAGGACCATCCGGCCGGGCTCGACGATCAGGCCGTGCCGGGCGGCCAGCGCGGTGAGCGGCTCGCGCAGGGCCTCGAAGGCGGCCTGCGGGTCGGCGGCCCGGCGGGTGTGCACGGCCACCGCCCGGCCCTTCTCCTCGACCCAGGTGCCCTGCCCGGCGGCCCCGGCCCGGTCCAGAACACCGGGCAGCTCGGCGCGTACGGCGGCGACCCCGGGGTGCGCGGGAGGTGCGGTGACCTGGCCGGTGGTGGCCTCCCAGCGCTCGGCGCCGTAGTGGCCGAGCACCACGAGGTGCTCCAGGCCGGGCACGCCCGCGAAGCCCCCGTTGCGTACCGCCACCTCGGCCGGCCGGCCGGTGATCACGGCGACGGCGGCCACCTTCGGGGCGAGGGCGGCCAGCGCGGGCACCGCCTCCGGGTGCGCCCGGGCCCGCTCGGGGTCGGCCACGATCGGCGCGAGCGTGCCGTCGAAGTCCAGGCCGACCAGCGCCTTGCCCGGCCGGGCCAGGAGCGCGTCGAGGCCCTGCCGCCCGGGGCGGGTGGCGGGCGTCGGCAGCGAGTCGGTGCCCATGCTCAGCCCCTCAGCGCGTTCAGCTGGTCCAGGAACCACTGCGCAGGCGGCAGCGCGGTCGCCGCCGCGGCCAGCCGCTTGGAGCGTGCCGCCCGTTCCTCCGGTGCCATCGCCAGCGCCTCGTGCAGCGCCCGGGCCGTGTCGATGACGTCGTACGGGTTGACGACGAGCGCGTCCTCGCGGAGCTCCTCGTGCGCCCCCGCCTCCCGCGACAGCACCAGCGCGCAGCCCTTGTCGGAGACGACCGGCACCTCCTTGGCGACCAGGTTCATGCCGTCCAGGACGGGGTTGACCAGGGCCACGTCGGCCAGCCGGTACGCCGCCAGCGACCGGGCGAAGTCGTCCTGGACGTGCAGCACGACCGGGGTCCAGCCCGGCGTCCCGTACCGCTCGTTGATCTCCCGCGCCACGCGCTGCACCTCGGCCGTGTAGTCGCGGTACACGGCGAGGTCCTGCCGGGAGGGGTAGGCGAACGCCACGTGCACGACCCGCTCGCGCCACTCGGGGTGGTCCTCCAGCAGCTGCCGGTAGGCCAGCAGGCCCCGCACGATGTTCTTGGACAGCTCGGTGCGGTCGACCCGGACGATGGTCCGGCGGCCCTCGCCGATCTCCTCCCGCAGCGCCGCCATGCGCTCCTCGACGTCCGGCTCGTGGGAGCGGGCGCGCAGGAACTCGGCGTCGGCGCCCAGGCCGTGCACCCCGATGAGCGTGGTCGTCAGCGGCGGCCGGCCCGTCGGCGTGTGCTCGATGTACCGGCGCGGGTCGCCGCTCGGCCAGCTGGGGGAGATCCGCTCGCCGTCCACCTCACCGGCGCACGACATGAACAGCGACGCCCACCGCCAGGTCAGGAACCCCAGCCGGTTCGCGCCGAGCATGCCCCACACCAGCTGGGCGCGGATGTCGTGCGGCAGCATCCGGAAGTACTCCGGCGGCGCCCACGGCGTGTGCGAGAAGTGCCCGATGCGCAGATCCGGGCGCAGCTCGCGCAGCATCCCCGGGACCAGGCACAGGTGGTAGTCCTGCACCAGCACCGCCGCGCCCTCGGCCGCCTCCTCGGCCAGCGCCTCGGCGAAGGCCCGGTTGTACGTCTCGTACGACGCCCACTGCCGCCGGAACTCCGCGTCGAAGACCGGCTCCAGCGGCGTCTGGTACAGCATGTGGTGCACGAACCACAGCACCGAGTTGGCGATGCCGTTGTACGCGTCGGCGTGCACGTCGGCCGGGATGTCCAGCATCCGCACGCCGTCCTCGCCGACGCCCCGCCGCACCGCCTCCCGGTCGCCGTCGGACAGCGCCGAGCACACCCACAGGGCGCCCGCGTCCGGCCCGATCGCCGACAGCCCGGACACCAGCCCGCCGCCGCCCCGTCTGGCGTGCAGCGAGCCGTCGTCCTTGACCGAGTAGGAGACCGGGCCCCGGTTGGAGGCAACCAGCACCTGAGCAGCACCGTTCGTCGAAGCCATACGCCTCAACCTAGCCCGGCCCGGAAACGCTCAAACGTACGACCCGCCCGTATACGGTGCGCACGCCCGTATCAGGCCGTCCGGGCCGCCGTCGCGGTCAGGCCGCCGTGCGTTCCTGGTACTCGGCGATCTCCACCATCGGCGGCCGTTCCTCGGTGTCCACCGAGTACGTCCGCGGCTCGAAGCCGTCCTCGCCCCGCTCGAACTGGGTCAGCGACGGCCGGATCAGGTGGCCGCGGGCCAGCCGCAGCTGGGCCGTGCGGTAGATCGCGGCGGCCATCCGGCCGAGCGCCTGGCCGTCCTGGTGGCGGTGCTTGCGCACCCCGACATCCACCTGGGCGAGGGCGTCCAGGCCCACCAGGTGCAGGGCGTCGACGAGCATGCCCAGCTCCACGCCGTACCCGACGGGGAAGGGCAGCTGCTCCAGCAGCGAGCGGCGGGCCGCGTACTCGCCGCCCAGCGGCTGCACGAACCCGGCCAGCTGCGGCCAGTGCATGTTGAGCAGGGGCCGGGCCATGAGCTCGGTCACTCGCCCGCCCTGCCCGGCCGCCGACCCGAGCGGACGGTCGTACATGGCCTTCACCAGGTGCACGTCCGGGTCGGTGAGCAGCGGGCCGACGATCCCCGAGACGAAGTCGGAGGAGAACTCCCTCAGGTCGGCGTCGACGAAACAGACGATGTCCCCGCGGGTGACCAGCAGGGAGCGCCACAGCACCTCCCCCTTGCCGGGCACGGTGGGCACGCGCGGCAGGATCCGGTCCCGGTGCACCACCGTCGCGCCCGCGGCGGCGGCCACCTGCGACGTACGGTCGGTCGACCCCGAGTCGACGACGACGATCTCGTCGACGAGGGGAACTTGCTGCATCAGGTCGTGACGGATGATCGCGACGATGTCGCCGACCGTCTCCTCCTCGTTGAGCGCGGGCAGCACGACGGAGACCGACTGGCCCGTGCGCTGCTTCGCGGCCAGGATCTGGTGGAGCGGGCGATCGGTCACGGACCAGGAGCGGGTGCTCAGCCAGCGCTCGACTTCTTCCAGCACGGTGGGCGGCTCCTCACTGTTTGTCTCGCGGTTCGGACGACTATCTCAACTGTCCTGGCCTTCGGTTACAGTCTTGAACAACGCGGATGACCATCGCATGTCCGATCCCGTGCTCGAGGGTCGCCGCCGTTGACAACCTCATACAGCTCATCCAGAGGGGCAGAGGGACACGGCCCGATGAAGCCCCGGCAACCCCCCTGATCCGGTCTCGTTGCGTCACGCGAGGCTCCCGGCCAGGGAAGGTGCCAATTCCGTCTCACGGCGAGATGCGTCGTGAGGAAGATGAGGAGAAAGGGCCTCGCCTCCATGGCTGTGCAGACCGTTGCAAGCACCAGCAATCCCGCCGCTCCGTCCGTCGACCTGGGTCCGGCCGCCGCGCTGTCCTGCCGCGAGTGCGGTCACCGGGTACCCCTCGGACCGGTCTTCGCCTGCGAGGAGTGTTTCGGCCCGCTGGAGATCGCCTACGACTTCTCCGCGTACGACGCCGAGGAGCTCCGCAAGCGCATCGAGGCGGGCCCCGCGAACATCTGGCGCTACGCGCCGCTGCTGCCCGTCCCCGCGGACGTGGCCGCCAAGCCGAACCTGAACCCGGGCTGGACCAAGCTCGTCCAGGCCGACAACCTGGCGCGCGAGCTCGGCGTGACCGGCGGCCTGTACGTGAAGGACGACTCCGGCAACCCGACGCACTCCTTCAAGGACCGCGTGGTCGCCCAGGCCCTGGAGGCGGCCCGCGCCTTCGGCTTCACGACGCTGTCCTGCTCCTCCACCGGCAACCTGGCCGGCGCCGTCGGCGCCGCCGCCGCACGGGCCGGCTTCCGCTCCTGCGTGTTCATCCCGCACGACCTGGAGCAGGGCAAGGTCGTCATGGCCGCGGTCTACGGCGGCGAGCTCGTCGGCATCGAGGGCAACTACGACGACGTGAACCGCTTCTGCTCGGAGCTGATCGGCGACCCGGCGGGCGAGGGCTGGGGCTTCGTCAACGTCAACCTGCGGCCGTACTACGCGGAGGGCTCCAAGACCCTCGCCTACGAGATCTGCGAGCAGCTCGGCTGGCGGCTGCCGGACCAGATCGTGGTGCCGATCGCCTCCGGCTCCCAGCTCACCAAGATCGACAAGGGTCTTCAGGAGCTGATCAAGCTGGGGCTCGTCGAGGACCGGCCGTACAAGATCTTCGGTGCCCAGGCCGAGGGGTGCTCGCCGGTGTCCACGGCCTTCAAGGCCGGGCACGACGTGGTGCGCCCGCAGAAGCCGGACACCATCGCCAAGTCGCTCGCCATCGGCAACCCGGCGGACGGGCCCTACGTGCTGGACATCGCGCGGCGGACCGGCGGCGCGGTGGAGGACGTGACGGACGAGCAGGTCGTCGACGCGATCAAGCTGCTCGCGCGCACGGAGGGCATCTTCGCGGAGACCGCCGGTGGCGTGACCGTGGGGGTGACGCGCAAGCTGATCGAGAACGGGGTGCTGGACCCGGCCCTGACGACGGTCGTGCTGAACACGGGCGATGGTCTCAAGACGCTGGACGCGGTGGCGGGCACCGGGCTGACCGCGACCATCCGTCCCACCCTCGACTCCTTCCGCGAGGCCGGACTCGTCTAGACCGTCGTCCGCTGCGGGCCGGTGGGGGCCGGCCCGCGGTTCCTCGCGCCCCTGGCTTCGTTCCCCTACCGGAGGTTCCACCGTGAGCGTCACCGTCCGCATCCCCACCATCCTGCGCACCTACACCGGCGGTCAGGCCGAGGTCACGGCCGAGGGCGCGACCCTCGCCGAGGTCATCGCGGACCTGGAGAAGAACCACACCGGCATCGCCGCCCGTGTCCTGGACGACCAGGGCAAGCTGCGCCGGTTCGTCAACGTCTACGTCAACGACGACGACGTGCGCTTCGAGCAGGGGCTCCAGACGCCGACGCCCGAGGGCGCGGGCGTGTCCATCATTCCGGCCGTCGCCGGCGGCTGAAACGGCTTGCTCGTTACCTTCGGTAACGGCTGTCACGCAGCGTTTGCCGGATTGCCCCCTCCGTAAGAGAAGCGGAGGGGGCAATTCAGTGTGGTTGATCGCGGTACAGTTGGGGAACGCGATGCCGCTCCGCTGTTGCGTAACCCTGTTTTTCCTGCCGTACGCCCGTCGAGATGTAGCCAAAGTGTGCGCGTCTTTCGCGGCTTTTGTTCCCTTTGTGCGGCCTGACTTGCCCCGAATTCAGGCGAATTCTCGCCACATTCCGGACCGGGTGCGTCCAGATTTCTCGTCCGATTGACCTGTTGCAGACGGCAGTTGGGCAGATACATTCGGCCGCGGTCGACGCGTTCCGGCGCACGCCCCCAACCGTTGGGGGGTGAGGTCTGACCCGGATCCGCGAAGTGTGGATCTGTGCAAGGGCCAGTAATAGGGGAGTTAGGCATGGCTCAGGGCACCGTCAAGTGGTTCAACGCGGAGAAGGGGTACGGCTTCATCGCGGTCGACGGTGGTGCGGACGTCTTCGTCCACTACAGCGCGATCCAGATGGACGGCTACCGCACCCTGGAAGAGGGCCAGCGGGTCGAGTTCGAGATCTCGCAGGGCCAGAAGGGCCCGCAGGCCGACATGGTGCGCGTCACCGCCTGAACGCGCGACCGACGACCAACCGCTGACACACGGTCTTCTCGCAAGGGCCCGTACCCCCCGGGGTGCGGGCCCTTCGGCCTGCCCGGGAGCGGCTCGAAGCCTTGTTCGCCCCGGGCTGAGAAGGCCCGGCCTACCCCCGAGCCGCTTGCACTCGCCTATGTCGAGTGCTAATCATTGGCGTTAGCACTCTGAAGGTGAGAGTGACAACTGGAAGGACCGGGTCGGTGAGGCCACGGACCAGGTGGGGCAAGGAACCACCGGTCGGGGGCCGTCCGTCGCGGGCGCGGGCGCGGTCCGAAGTAATCACCCCCAGTCCTGGAGGGACCACTTCACATGGCCAAGATCATCGCGTTCGACGAGGAGGCGCGGCGCGGCCTCGAGCGCGGCATGAACCAGCTCGCGGACGCCGTCAAGGTGACCCTCGGCCCGAAGGGCCGCAACGTCGTCCTCGAGAAGAAGTGGGGCGCCCCCACGATCACCAACGACGGTGTCTCCATCGCCAAGGAGATCGAGCTCGAGGACCCGTACGAGAAGATCGGCGCCGAGCTGGTCAAGGAAGTCGCCAAGAAGACGGACGACGTCGCCGGTGACGGTACGACCACCGCGACCGTGCTCGCCCAGGCCCTGGTCAAGGAGGGCCTGCGCAACGTAGCCGCCGGCGCCAACCCGATGGCCCTCAAGCGCGGTATCGAGAAGGCCGTCGAGGCCGTCTCCGCCGCCCTGCTGGAGCAGGCGAAGGACGTCGAGACCAAGGAGCAGATCGCCTCCACGGCCTCCATCTCCGCCGCCGACACCCAGATCGGCGAGCTCATCGCCGAGGCCATGGACAAGGTCGGCAAGGAAGGCGTCATCACCGTCGAGGAGTCCCAGACCTTCGGTCTGGAGCTGGAGCTCACCGAGGGTATGCGCTTCGACAAGGGCTACATCTCGGCGTACTTCGCCACCGACATGGAGCGTATGGAGGCCGTCCTCGACGACCCCTACATCCTGATCGCCAACTCCAAGATCTCCTCCGTCAAGGACCTGCTCCCGCTGCTGGAGAAGGTCATGCAGTCGGGCAAGCCGCTGCTGATCATCGCCGAGGACGTCGAGGGCGAGGCCCTGTCGACCCTGGTCGTCAACAAGATCCGCGGCACCTTCAAGTCCGTCGCCGTCAAGGCCCCGGGCTTCGGCGACCGCCGCAAGGCCATGCTCGGCGACATCGCCATCCTCACGGGCGGCGAGGTCATCTCCGAGGAGGTCGGCCTCAAGCTGGAGAACGCCACCCTCGACCTGCTGGGCAAGGCCCGCAAGGTGGTCATCACCAAGGACGAGACCACCATCGTCGACGGTGCCGGCTCCGCCGAGCAGGTCCAGGGCCGGGTGAACCAGATCCGCGCCGAGATCGAGAACAGCGACTCCGACTACGACCGCGAGAAGCTCCAGGAGCGCCTGGCCAAGCTCGCGGGCGGCGTGGCCGTCATCAAGGCCGGTGCCGCCACCGAGGTCGAGCTCAAGGAGCGCAAGCACCGCATCGAGGACGCCGTCCGCAACGCCAAGGCGGCCGTCGAGGAGGGCATCGTCGCCGGTGGTGGCGTGGCCCTGGTCCAGGCCTCGCAGACCTCCTTCGAGAAGCTGGAGCTGGAGGGCGAGGAGGCCGTCGGTGCCGAGATCGTCCGCAAGGCGCTGACCGCCCCGCTGACCCAGATCGCCGTCAACGCCGGCCTCGAGGGCGGCGTCGTGGTGGAGAAGGTCCGCAACCTCACCCCGGGCCACGGCCTGAACGCCGCGACCGGTGAGTACGTCGACATGATCGCCGAGGGCATCATCGACCCGGCGAAGGTGACCCGTTCCGCCCTGCAGAACGCCGCCTCCATCGCCGCGCTGTTCCTGACCACCGAGGCCGTCATCGCCGACAAGCCGGAGAAGGCCGCCGCGCCCGCCGGTGGCGGCATGCCGGGCGGTGACATGGACTTCTGATCGACCGGTTCCGGTTGATCGACCGTCCTTCCGTGACCGAGGGCGGCACTCCCTTCCAGCAGGGGGTGCCGCCCTCGGGCGTGTCCGGGATCACAGCGGCCGGCGGGATGCCGGTGAGGCGTGCGGGAGTTGACACGGACGCAGCGTCCATGCGCATGCACATACCAGCTGGTCCCTTCGCAAGGAGCCGTCCCGTGTCCCTCACCGAGTCCCCGGCCGCCCGCGCCGCCGAGATCCTCTCCCGGCCCGTCGCCATCAACGGCCTGACCGTCCCGAACCGCATCGCGATGGCGCCCATGACCCGGATGTTCTCCCCGGGCGGCATCCCCGGCGAGGACGTCGTGTCGTACTACGCGCGCCGTGCCGCCGCCGGGGTCGGGCTGATCGTCACCGAGGGCACCTACGTCGGCCACCCCTCGGCCGGGCAGAGCGACCGGGTGCCGCGGTTCCACGGGGAGGAGCAGCTCGCGGGCTGGGCCAAGGTCGCCGAGGCGGTGCACGCGGCGGGCGGCACCATCGTGCCGCAGCTGTGGCACATCGGCATGGTCCGCAAGCAGGGCGAGCCGCCCTTCCCGGACGCCCCCGCCCTCGGCCCCTCCGGGCTGCGCCTCGACGGCAGCGAGGCCGGCACGGCGATGACCCAGCGGGACATCGACGACGTCATCGGCGCGTTCGCCGAGGCCGCGGCCGCCGCCGAGCGGATCGGCTTCGACGGCGTGGAGATCCACGGCGCGCACGGCTACCTCGTCGACCAGTTCCTGTGGGCGGGCACCAACCGCCGCACCGACGCCTACGGCGGCGACCCGGTCGCCCGCACCAGGTTCGCCGCCGAGATCGTCGCGGCCGTACGGGAGACCGTCTCCCCCGAGTTCCCGGTGATCTTCCGCTACTCGCAGTGGAAGCAGGAGGCCTACGACGCCCGCCTCGCCGAGACGCCGGAGGAGCTGGAGGCCATCCTGACCCCGCTCGCGGCGGCCGGTGTGGACGCCTTCCACGCCTCCACCCGCCGCTACTGGCTGCCGGAGTTCGAGGGCTCCGACCTGAACCTGGCCGGCTGGAGCAAGAAGCTCACCGGCAAGCCCTCCCTCACCGTCGGCTCGGTCGGCCTGAACGGCGACTTCATCAAGGCGTTCCAGGGGCAGGGCGCCGAGGTCGGCAGCCTCGACAACCTCCTGGAGCGGCTGGAGCGGGACGAGTTCGACCTGGTCGCCGTCGGGCGGGCGCTGCTCCAGGACCCCGAGTGGGCGGCGAAGGTGCTGGACGGCCGCGTCGGCGAGCTGACGGCGTACGACCCGGCGTCACTGAAGACGCTCAGCTGACTCCGCGCACGCACTGCTCTTTGTTGTCGCCATCAATTGTGGTGGCCTCCCACGGTTGCGTAGTGAGGAGTCCACGATGGCGACAGCGCAGTCCCGCCCCTCGAAGGCCGACGACTCCGCCGGGCCCGTGGTCCGTACCGGTGCCGGTACGGTCCGCGGGCGCTGGGAGGACGGGCTGGCGGTGTTCCGCGGGATACCGTTCGCCGCGCCCCCGGTGGGCGAGGCCCGCTTCGCGGCGCCCCGGCCGGTGCCCGCCTGGGACGGCGTGCGGGACGCGTACGTCTTCGGCCCGCCGCCCCCGCAGGACGCGGCCGGCCTGGGCCCGGCGGACGGCCTGGACGCGGCCGAGGGCGACGACTGGCTGACCGTCAACGTCTGGACACCCGACCCCGACCCGGCGGCCCGCCGCCCCGTCATGGTGTGGATCTACGGCGGCGCCTACAAGATCGGCCACTCCGGCAGCCCCGGCTACGACGCCCGGCACCTCGCCCGCGACGGGGACGTGGTGGTCGTGAGCCTCAACTACCGTGTGGGCATGGAGGGGTTCGCCCACATCGAGGGCGCGCCCGCCAACCGCGGCCTGCTCGACCAGGTCGCCGCCCTGGAGTGGGTCCGGGACACCGTCACCGCCTTCGGCGGCGACCCGGACCAGGTCACCGTCTTCGGCGAGTCGGCGGGCGCGGGCTCGATCGCCGCACTGCTGGCCATGCCGCGCGCGGCCGGACTGTTCCGGCGGGCCATCGCCCAGAGCGTGCCGGGCACCTTCTTCTCCGACGAGCTGGCCCGGGACATCGGCACCGCCCTCGCCGCCGAGGTGGGGCTGCGCCCGGCCGTCGCCGACCTGGCGAGGGTGGAGCCGCGCCGGCTGACCGAGGCCGGTGCGTCGCTGAGCGCGAAGATGCTGCAGTACGTCGACCGGTGGGGGCAGGCCGCGCCGACCGTGACCCCGTTCTCGCCGGTCGTCGACGGGGACGTCCTGCCGGTGACGCCCTGGCAGGCCCTGGCGGCGGGCGCGGCCCGCGACACCGACCTGGTGGTGGGCCACAACCGCGACGAGTTCCGCCTCTTCGTCGCCATGTCCGGGCGCCTCGGGCAGATCACCGACGAGCAGGCGGCCTCGGCGCTGCGCCTGTTCGCGCCGGGCGGGCCGGGCGGGGAGCGCGCCTACCGCGCCGCGTTCCCGCGGGCGACGCCGGGCGAGCTCTACGAACGCGTCCAGAGCGACTGGCTGTTCAGCATGCCCTCGCTGCACCTGGCCGAGGCGCAGGTGGCGGGCGGCGGGCGCGCCCACCTCTACGAACTGACCTGGGCGGCCCCGGCCGAGGGCGGTGCGCTGGGCGCCTGCCACGGCCTGGACGTCCCGTTGCTGTTCGGCACGTACCAGGCGGATCTGGGGGGTCTGCTCTTCGCCGGGGCCGGGGAGTCAGCGCAGGCGCGGGCGCTGTCGTCGCGTTTCCGGGCGTCGTGGACGGCGTTCGCGCGCAGCGGCGACCCGGGCTGGCCGGTGTACGACACACGGCGGCGGCTGACGCAGGTGCTGGACGCGGAGCCGGAGGTCAGGCCGTACCCGGAGGAGGCGTCGCGGCGCCTGTGGGAGGGGTACGCGTTCGCGCCCCTGCCGCTTCTCTGAGCGCTACAGGTTGCCCATCGGCTCGATGTCGACCCGTACGGGCGTGCCCCACACGCGCAGCACCTCGTAGTCGGTGAACTCGTGCACGAGCCGGTACGCCCGCGCGGGCCGGGGGCCGCGCAGCTGGGCCGCGATGTACAGCTCGGCCTCGCGGCGGTCCCGGCGCGGGGTGCCGCACAGCTGCCAGGCCTGGCCGTTCCAGGCTTCCGGGAGCCAGCGCTGCTGGGGCTGGGGGCGGTCGCCGCGCATCCCGTAGCGGGACGGGGCGGGCTCGGCGGGCCGGGGCTGCGGTGCGCCGCCGCCCGCGTACTCGGCGCGGCGGGCGGCCCTGCGGCGGGTCTCGCACAGCAGGCACAGGTCGGGAGCGGCCGTGTCGACGGGCCCGTTCGGATGCTCCGGGCAGCGTGTGCTGGGCGCGGCCGTGGTGACGCTGTCCTCCAGCAGGTCCAGGGCACGCTTCAGGTCCGCCCTGACCTCGTGCAGCTTGGCGTCCGGGGTGTCGGCGGTGAGGGCCTCGCCGTGCTCGCCGAGGAGGCGGAGGGCGCGGCCCAGGGCGGTGAGCTGGGCGTGGTTCATGGGGTCAATTGTGGTCACAGGTCGGACCGTAGGAGCGGTCGTACGGGCGTTCTTTCTTGTTGCCGTCGGGCCATCGCGGCACGGATCTCGGCAGCGCGAGCGTGGATCATGGAGGGCGGCAGCGGCGTACTGGAGCGGGCAGGGGCGTGTTCGCCCCGGCAGGCGCTGCAACGGCCTCCCGGCAGGGCCTCCGGGTGCCCCGGAGCGCCGCAGGTCGCGCACTCCAGCATCCGCAGGTGCGGGCGGGGAGCGGGTGCCGGCGGCGGGAGTTTGCCGGTCAGGCGGGTGCGCACCAGGGCGGCGGGGTGGTGCACCGGGGTCGGCAGACCGGCCGTCAGCGCCCGCAGTACGTCGTCTTCCGAGGCGCCCCGCGCGAACCACTCCGTCACCAGCGGGGCGAGGGCGGCGCAGTCGGTCTGGGAGAGGGACAGGACGGGCTCCGTGCGGCCGAGGGCGGCCAGGAGGACGTGGGCGCGGGAGCGGGTGGGGGGCCGCGGAGCTTCCGGCTGCCGCTCCGGTACGTCCCCGCGGGTGAAGGCCGACCACCAGTCGTCGTCCCGCGCGGTGCGGGACCACCACGTTCGGGTGATCCAGCGGGAACTTCCGTCCTGCGCCGTCACACACTCCCGGCCCCGGCGCAGATGCCCCGCGTCCTGGAGGCGGTTGAGGGCGGTGCGCAGGGCGCACTGACCGTACGGCAGCTGTCTGGCCAGCGTCTTCACGGAGATGTCGGCGCCGTCGGGGAGCCGGTCCAGGTAGGCGGCGATGGCGGCTTCGCGGGGTGGGAGGTGGGCGAAGTCGTGGCTCGTGCGGCGGAGTTGGTCGGGGGCGGAGCGCTTGCCGTAGCCGGGCCTGGCCAGGGGGTGCGCGGGCAGCGCGGGCGCACTAAAGTCTGTCTCAGCCATGGGATCGGTCCGTGTTCGATCTCGTTGGTTAAGCCCCCGCAGGTGTTGCCGCACCGGGCGGGGGCTGTTGCTTTATGCAGGCACGCTAGAGGTCCGTCACTGTCTGTGGCAAGTCGAACGCGTCAGGTCAACACGCAGGGTGGGAGGGTGGGTTGGAGCCTTCCACCCGTTCCTTGGAAAGAGGGCTCGAAGCTCGGCGCCCGAGGCTCAGGCGGCCCCGTCCTTGAGGTTCGCGACGAACGCGGCCCAGGTCTCGGCCCGGAACACGAGCTTCGGGCCGTGGGGGTTCTTGGAGTCGCGCACGGGGACCAGGGCGGGGTGGCCTTCGGCTACTTCGAGGCAGTCGCCGCCGGACCCGCCACGCTTGATCGCCTCCACTTCCACCGCTTCGGCCAAGTGCCTCGCGGGCGTGGCGCAGTTCCGCGCCCAGCAGGGCCCGAGGTGCTGCGCTCGCTGCCCGCCGGGGAGACGCTGCGGGCCCGGGTGCGGCAGGTCGACCGGGAGGCCAACGGTAGTCAAACCCGGGTGAATGACAGGTGATCGTCAGGTGTACAACCTTTCGGCCCCCACCGTCGTCGAACAGGCGTATCGCGCGTACACGGCGTACGCCCCACCGCACGCCACCCCGGAAGACACGCCACCCCCCTAGAGGAAGCCTGTCCATGATGATCCGTTGGTTGTGCGGTGTCCTGCGTGTGCGCGGGAAGACCGACCTGCTCCTGGTGTTCCTGTTCGCCGCCGGGTTCACCGCCCTGCCCGTCTTCGCGCTGCTGCCGTCCCTGTGGGGCTTCGCGGTCGCGTCGGCCGTGAGTTACGCCGCGGACGAGGTGCTGCACGTCCGTGCCCCGAACTTCGTACGGCGGCTGGCGACGCTCCAGCTGACGCGGACGCTGCGGTTCGCCGTACGGACGGTGATGCTGCTGGCCCTGGCGGAGCGGATGGACGCGCCGGAGACGGTGCCGGTGGCCGCGCTGGCCGTGCTCAGCGGGCACTTCGCGCTGGTGATGCTGTACACGGCGGTGCACCACGCGATCCGGCGGCGCCGCATGCTGCCGGTGATCGTGCGGAACCTGGACATGAGCGAGGCGGGCATCCCGCAGCAGCCGCCCGCCCTGCTCCACCGGCGTTACCTGCGCAAGCTGCTCCACCTGGACGTGCCCGCCCACGCCGGGCTGCTCGCCGCGCTGGCGGCCGGGACCTGGTACCCGGCGCAGCTCGGTTACGCGCTGACGGCCGGGCTGTCGGTGGCGGCCGTGGTGGCGGTGCTGGGGCAGCTGCGCCGGGCCCGGCGGATGCCGTCGCGGGACGCGGTGCTCGGGGAGGTCAACCGGCAGCTGGCCGGGTACCGGCCCGAGGTCGCGCTGTACTTCAGCTTCGCCTCGGTGTCCCGGGACTTCATGTACCAGGTCAACATGTGGATCGAGACACTGGAACAGCTCGACCGGCGGCCGGTGATCATCCTGCGGGAGCGGGCGTCGTTCCGGTATCTGAGCCGTACGTGGATCCCCGTCGTGTGCGTGCCGAAGGCCGACGACCTGGCGCAGCTGGAGCTGTCCGGCGTGCGGGTGGTGCTCTACCCGGGCAACGCGGGCAAGAACGTGCACATGCTGCGGGTCGCCGAGGCCAAGCACGTGTTCATCGGGCACGGCGACAGCGACAAGCTCGCCAGCAGCAACCGGGTCAGCAAGGTGTACGACGAGATATGGGTGGCGGGGAAGGCCGGCCGGGACCGCTACCAGCGGGTGCGGCACGCCATCAGCGACGAGGCCATCGTCGAGGTGGGCCGTCCGCAGCTGACGCCGATCCGGCTGCACGCCGACCACGCCCCGGGCCCGCTGCCCGTCGTGCTGTACGCGCCGACCTGGGAGGGCTGGAGCGACGACGACTGCCACACCTCGCTGATCCCGATGGGCGTGACCCTGGTGGAGAAGCTGCTCGCGGAGAACGTCCGGGTCATCTACAAGCCGCACCCGCTGACCGGCAAGCGCTCACGCGAGGCCGCCGAGGCGGACCGGGCCGTCCGGGAGCTGCTGCGCGCCGACAACGCGCGGCGCGACGCCGAGCGCACCGAGGCCGCGATCGCCGCCGCCCGGCCCCGTCTGGCGGAGATCCAGGCCCGGCTCGACGAACTGGCCGGGCGGCAGCGGGGCGACGACGCCCAGCAGACCCGCCAGGCCCGGGTGCCCGACCGCGAGGGCGCGGCCGAGTGGCACGCGCTGCGCGCCGAGTGGCACCGCGTCTTCTGGGAGAGCCGCGGCGAGCTGCGCCACCACGTGATCCTCAAGCAGCTGCCGACGCTGTACGAGTGCTTCAACCAGGCAGACATGCTGATCAGCGACGTGTCGTCCGTGGTCGCCGACTTCGTGGCCAGCCTCAAGCCGTACGTCCTGACCAACGCCCACGACCTGCCCGAGGAGGAGTTCCGGGCCGCGTACACCACCGCGGGCGGCGCCTACCTCCTGGACCGTGCCTGCACCCGGCTGCCGGAGATCCTGCGCGCCGTGCGCGAGCCGCGCCACGACCCGATGGCCGCCGAGCGCCGCACCCTGAAGGAGTACGTGCTGGGCCCGGACCACCCCACCTCGATGGAGCGCTTCAACCAGGCCGTCAACGCCCTGGCCGACAAGGCGGAGGCCGAGCGGTCCGCGGCCGGCCGGGCGGAGGCGGAGCCGTCCGCCGCCCGCGCGGACCTGCAGCGGATCGCCGTCGGCTGAGGTCAGCGGGCCGCCGCCAGGGCCGCCCGCAGATGGCCGTCCGACTCGTGCAGGAGACGGGCGGCCGTCGGGGCGTCCACGTCGGCCAGGAGGACGAGGATGGCGTGCTTGACCTCGCCGTCCGTGGCGGCCAGGGCCCGTTCGATCTCCGCGTCGGTGGCGCCCGTGGCCAGGGCGACGATGCGGTGGGAGCGGGCGCGCAGCTTGTCGTTGGAGGCGCGGACGTCGACCATCAGGTTCCCGTAGGTCTTGCCCAGCCGGATCATCGTGATCGTCGACAGCATGTTGAGGACGAGCTTCTGGGCCGTACCGGCCTTCAGGCGGGTGGAGCCCGTCAGCAGTTCCGGGCCGGTCACGATCTCGATGCCGTGGTCGGCGGCCGCCGCCAGCGCGCTGCCGGGGTTGCAGGCCAGGCCGACGGTCAGGGCCCCGCGGGCCCGGGCGTGTGCGACCGCGCCGAGGGCGTACGGGGTGCGGCCGGACGCGGAGATGCCGACGACCGTGTCCTCGGGGGTGAGGCGCAGCGCGTCCAGGTCCGTCCTCGCCAGGTCCCCGGAGTCCTCCGCGCCCTCGACGGAGGTGACCAGGGCCTTGGGGCCGCCCGCGATGAGACCCACCACCTGCGCGGGGTCGGTGTTGAAGGTGGGCGGGCACTCGGAGGCGTCCAGCACGCCGAGCCGGCCGGCCGTGCCCGCGCCCGCGTAGATCAGCCGCCCGCCGCGCGCCATCCGCTCCGCCACGGCGTCGATCGCGGCGGCGATCTCCGGCAGCCGCCGCGCGACCGCCCCGGCGACCGTCGCGTCCTCCCCGTTCATCAGCCGCGCGAGGTCGAGGGTCGCCAGCCGGTCGATGTCCGCGAGCTCGGGCCGGAACGCCTCGGTGGCCAGCGACTCCAACTCGGCTCTGACGTCACGGGGGTCGGGCGGGGAGGTCATCACAGGGCGGTTCTTTCGTCGTACGGCCGGCCGGCGGCGGGACGGAACGGGCGGCTGAGGCTGATCCCCGTCCCGCGTGCCTCCAGCCACCGTACCGGCGACCTGTAGCGAAGTCGTCAAGCCGACCTGTGCTCACAGGACACCTGGAGGGGCCTCTCTGAGGAGAGGCCCCTCCGACGAGGGCCCGTCGGGCCGGTCCTACTTGTTGCGGGCCCTGCTCACCAAGAACGCCACCCCGAAAAGCGCGCCCGAGGTGAGCCCGGCTCGGTGGCCGGCCCTCTGGACCCCAAGGCCGTTTCGCGTGTTCGACGCCTTATAGGGACTCAGCGACGCCGTTTGGCATACATGACACCGACGAAAATCATGGCTGCGACGAACAAGCCGATGGCCAGGTAAGGAGACCAGGACGGCCCGTCGGGTCGGTCATTGGCGAGTTCAATGAGAGCAAACATGCAGGGTCTCCCGAGGCGTCAGAAGGTGTACTTGGCCGTACCTGAGCACTTTCCGGTGCTGCCACCTGTACCCACGCCCTCGCTTCCATCAGTAGCCACTCACATGACCGAAAAGGGCCGGTCAGCCGTTTCCGGCACGGGGACGGTGCCGGTGCGCGAGTGCCTCGTACGACGCCGACAGGGCGGGCGCCGCCGTGTCGTACGTCCGCTGCGCCACGCCCACGAACAGGCAGTCCACCACCAGCAGCTGGCTGGTGCGGGACGACATCGCCGCCGGGCGCAGTTCGCTCTCCCGGGCGGTGGAGGTGGTCAGCACATGGTCGGCGTACTGGGTGACCGGGCCGTCCGGGCGGCCGGTGATCGCCACGGTCGTCGCGCCGTGCTCGAAGGCCACGCGGAGCGGCTCGATGACGTCCCCGGTGGACCCGGAGTGGGTGATGGCGATCGCCACGTCCCCCGCGCGCAGCTGCACGGCGTTGGTCACCGCCAGGTGCGGGTCGCTGTGGGCGTGGGCCATCAGGCCGATGCGCAGCAGCTTCTGCGTGAGGTCCTGAGCGACCAGGCCGGAGGCGCCGACGCCGTACACGTCGGTGCGGCGGGCGGCGGCCAGGGCGGCGACGGCCGCGCCGAGCTGGGCGGTGTCGAGGCCGGCGGCGGTGTCGGCGAGCGTCTGCTGCTCGTCACGGGCCAGCTTCGCGACCACGTCGGCGATCGGGTCGTCGACCGCGATGTCCGTGGTGATGGCGGGGGCCCGGCCGGACTCCTGCTGGGCGGCCAGGCCCGCCAGCGCCAGGCGCAGGTCGCGGTAGCCCGGATAGCCGAGCAGGCGGGCGGTGCGTACGACGGTCGCCTCGCTGGTGCCGGTGCGTTCGGCGAGGCCGGTGACGGTGAGGGCCGCGCAGCCGGCCGGGTCGCTCACGACGGTCTCGGCGACCCGCTGCATGGACCGGGTCATCGACGGGGCCAGGGTGCGGACTTTGGCCGCGAGGGCGGCGGGCGGGGGCGGGGTGACGCCCGGGCGGCCCCGCCCGCCTGCGAGCCCGTCTCCGAAAATTCCCTTCACGTCCTGGGTCACTCCTGAAAGGTATTTTCGTCTCGGTGGCACGGTCAAGCGTGCGCACAATGGGTGCATGAGCCCCACCGACAACCCCGTCAGCCCCCTGGAGCAGGCGCTGCACGCGGCGCGCGCACGCGTACTGGCCGACCTGGTCGCGGGCCGGGTCGCCGAGGCGGACGTCGTCTCGCTGGTCGAGGACTCCGTCACCCAGCGGCGGTGGTGGGTCGAACAGTGGCCGGAGGGCGCCGCCTACGTGGCCGGGCTGGTCGCCCAGGACGTGCAGGACGCCCTGCTGGAACGGTACGGACGCTGGCCGCTGTGCCCGGTGTGCGGCAGCGGCGACCCGCACGCGCTCGACGTCGAACCCGAACTCGGCCCCGACCCGCACTGGGTGTGCGCCAAGGCGGGCGTGAAGGTCGCGGCGGTGGGGTCGCTGGGCGAGGCCACCGGCGGGACGGCCTCGTCGTGACGGTGTACATCGACCCCCCGACCTGGCCCGGCCACGGCCGACTGTGGTCCCACCTCGTCAGCGACGTCTCGTACGACGAACTGCACGCCTTCGCCGACCGGTTGGGCATCCCGCGCCGCGCCTTCGAACGCGACCACTACGACATCCCCGAGCACCGCTACGCGGAGGTGGTGCGCGCCGGGGCGGTGCGGGTCAGCAGCCGCGAGGTGGTGCGGCTGCTGAACGGGGCCGGGCTGCGCAGGCGCAAGGGGCGGGGCGGCCGGGACGAGAGCCGGGACGACGGCCGGGGCGAGGGCCGGGCTCAGTCGCGGGACGCGCGCAGCTCGTAGACGAGCTGTTCCTCGTTCTCGGCGACCCGGGTGAATCCGGCGCGCGTGACGACGTTCTGCGACGGCACGTTGGCCCGGTCGATCACGGCGGTGACGGCCCGTACGCCGTCCTGCCGGAGCGACCACGCCGACAGCGCGCGCAGCGCCTCCGTGGCGTAGCCGTGGCCGCGCGCGTCCGGCACCAGGTCGTAGCCGACCTCGACCCGGCCGTCCTCGTCCGGGGCGCCGTGGAAGCCCATGGCGCCGACCGCCCGGTCGTCCTCGCGGCGGACCAGGACGTACATGCCCCACTGCGGGCGCAGCACCCCGGCCTCGTACTGCTTCACGCCGATGCCCGCGCCCTCCCGGGTGCCCTCGATGGGCCCGCCGGTGAGCCAGGTGAAACCGCCGTCGCCGCCGGACGCCAGGTCCATCGCGGCGGCCGGGGTGACGCCCTCCAGGGTGAGGCGGTCGGTGGGCAGGACCGGATTGTTGTACCAGCACCACTCGGTGACCGGGGCACGGCCGGGCAGGTCCGCGCGCCCGGTGGCCCACAGCAGGGTCTGCCAGGGGCTGGGGCCGGGCTGGACGTGCGGGAAGATCCGGGTCAGGACGAACGTGCTCAGCTCGGCGGGCGGTTCGTACGCCACGCCCAGGCCCTCGGTGATGTCGTGGGTGTGCAGCAGCACCTCGGCGACGCCCATCGCGGCGAAGCCCTCGCGGTTCGCGCTGCGGAACGGGTACGGGTGGAAGCCGCGGACCGCGCGCGGCGCGCTGCGGATCGTGGTGACGAGCACGGCGGCGGTCGCCTCGATGGCCTGCAGGGCGCCGGCGTTGTCGGTGCCCTCGGCGACGGTGATGCGCAAGGGGACGCGCGTGGCGTGGCCGCGCCCCGCCAACTGCGCCGCGTACATGAGGAAGGCGTGCGGGATGTGGTCGGCCGTCTGCCGGCAGCTCCACTCCAGCCGGCCCGCCGTCACCCCTTCCCAGTCCCGGTCCGCGACCGTCCGCAGCAGCGCCACGCAGTGCGTGACGGCCTCCTCCACCTGTTCCCCGCCCACAGCATTGTGCATAGGGGCGAGGCTAGGCGGCCCGGCCGCGTCACGTCGACAGCATTTCCAGCTCGGCGCGGAGGTTGTAGCGGGCTGTCGCCTCCCACTTCTGCCGGCCGTACGGGGTGCGGAACAGGCGGGGCAGGCCGAGGAGTTGGCGCAGGATCGCGGCGCGGCCGGAGCGGAAGGCGTCGTTCGGGACGAAGTGGTACTCCTCGCGGACGGCGGCGGTGTAGGCGGCGTACGCCGACGGGGGCGAGGCGAGGACGGCGAGGTCGGCGTCGCACAGGACCTGGCCGTTGGCGTCGTCGTCGGCGGGGTCGTGGGTGACGGTGAGGCGGACGAGACGGGCGGCCTCGGCGGTCTTCCCGGCGCTGACGCCGGCCTCGGGCAGGGCGCGTTCGGCGAGGCGCGCGGAGCGCTCCTCGTTCTCGGAGCGGTCGGGCAGGTACACGGCGTCGTGGAACCAGGCGGCGAGGCGTACGACGTCCGGGTCGTCGGCGTACTCCTCCAGCACGTCGATGTGGTCGAGGACCGCCGCGAGGTGGGTGAGCGTGTGGTACCGGCGTTGCGGCTCCTGCCAGCGGGCCAGCAGGTTGTCGGCGTACGGCACCGGGTCGGGCCCGCCGGCGGCGCCCCGGGCTGCTTCCAGGGCGCGCACGAAGCGGGCGCGCAGGGCTTCGGGTTCGGCCATGGGGTCATTCTCCCGCCCCGGGGGGGCGGTGCCCCTAGCGTGGAGGGCATGACGACTCCAGCTGATGTGCACGATGTACGAGACCCCGAGCTGCCCGGGCGGCTGCTGGCCGCCGAGCGGGACGCGTTGATCCCGTTGTTGCGGGCCCGGGGCGATGAGGACTTCACGCGGCCGGCCGCCGGGTGCCCGGGCTGGACGGTGCGGGACGTGCTGGCGCACTGCTCGGCCGCGCTGACGCGGGTGGTGGAGAGCCGGTTCGAGAAGGGGGTGTTCTCGCCCGAGTCGAACGACCGGGACATCGCCGAGCGGGCCGGGTGGAGCAACGCCGAGGTGGTGGACGAGCTCGAGCGCGGGATGACCGAGGCCGGGCCCGTGATCGCCAAGGCGGGCGGGCCGCTGGACGGGATCGCGCTGGGCGAGTGGGTGCACGCCGGGGATGTGCGCGAGGCGCTGGGGGAGCCCGGGGCGTACGCGGGGGAGGCGCTGCCGTACGCGCTGACGCTGCTCGCCCAGGTCACCCGGGAGAAGGGGCACCTGCCGCTGCACGCCGACCTGGACGACTGGGACGAGCCGCTGCGGCTGGGCGACCACCTGGCCGGGGACCGGCCTCCGGCCCGGTACATCGGGGACGCCGCCACCCTCGTGCGGCTGTACGCGGGCCGGCCCGTGGGCGGGGCGTCGTACGAGCTGGCGGGCGCGGAGGAAGGGGAGCTGAACATCTTCCGCTGAGGGACCCGGGTGGATGACGTCCGGTGACGGTGTGGACTAGACCTGTACATTGGCCTAGACCTGTAGTCGTCCAACCGAATGGGGTCCCATGAGCAGGCGTGCGGTCCTGGAGGTGATCGCCCTCGGCGTCGAGGACGCGGTCGCCGCCCAGGCGGGAGGCGCGGACCGTCTCGAACTGGTCACCGACATGGCGGCCGACGGGCTCACCCCGCCGGCCGCCACCGTTGCCGGGGTGCGGGGCGCGGTCGAGGTGCCCGTACGCGTGATGGTGCGGCCGGCCGACGGGTTCGCGGCGGGGGACGTCGGGCGACTCGTCGATGCCGTGGGGGAGTTGCGGGAGGCCGGGGCCGAGGAGTTCGTGCTCGGGTTCCTCGACGCGGACGGCGGGGTGGACCTGGGGGCCGTCGAGCGGGTGGTGGGGGCGCTGGACGGGTGTGCCTGGACCTTCCACCGGGCGATCGACCGGGCCGCCGACCGGGAGGCGCTGCGCAAGCAGCTGGACGGGCTGCCGGGGCTGGACACGTATCTGACGGCGGGGGCGGCCGGTGGGGTGGACGACGGGCTTCCCGTGCTGCTCGCCGAGGCGGGGCGGCGGGGGGAGCCGGGGTACGGGCAGGAGCTGATGGTGGGGGGCGGGCTGCGGCTGGATCATGTGCCGGTGCTGCGGGCCGCGGGCGTGGGCGCCTTCCACATCGGCGGGGCTGCTCGGCCCCGGGGGTGGGGGGAGCCGGTGTCGGTGGAGGCGGTGGCGCGGTGGCGGGCTGCGCTGGACGGCGTCTGACAGCGGCCCGGCGCGTGGGGGGCGGGGCGGGGTGGGGGCGCAAACCGGCGCTGCGGGGTGCCTCCCCCACCCTTGCTTGAGCGGGGGGCCCGTCGCCCACCCGTGCCGCCCCAGCGGCACGACTGCCCGCGCAGGTGCCTCAGGGGGCCAGCTGCGGCGGGAGCGGCGCCTGGTGGGTGACGAGGAGGCCCGAGACCGCTCGGGTCAGGGTGACGTACAGGCGGCGCAGGCCCGTGCGCTCGTCGGGCTCGCCGTCGACCACCGCCCGGGGTTCGTCCAGGACGACGTAGTCGTACTCCAGGCCCTTGGCGAGGGAGGCCGGGACCAGGGTCAGGCGGGTGTCCTGGGTGGTCTCCTCGCCGGGGGCGAGGCAGGAGATGCCGGCCGCCGCCAGCGCCTTCGCCAGCTCCGGGACCCGGGCGTCCGCCGCGATCAGGCCCGTCGAGCCCTCGTGGCCCAGCATCTCCCGGCAGGCCGCCACCACGTCCGCGGTGCCCGTGACCGGACGCACCTCGAAGAAGCCCGGGTTCTCACGGATCGACGCCACCGGGGTCAGGCCCGGGGCGATGTGGGGAAGGAGACGCGAGGCGTAGGCGATGACGTCGGTCGGGACGCGGAAGCCGGCCGTCAGCTCCTCGACCAGCGCGTCCGGCTTGCCGAGGTGGGTCAGCGCCTCCTGCCAGCTGCGGGTCGCCCACGGTGTGGTGCCCTGCGCGAGGTCGCCGAGGACCGTCGCCGAGCCGGTGGTGCAGCGGCGGCCCACCGCCCGGTACTGCATGGGGGACAGGTCCTGCGCCTCGTCCAGCACCACGTGCCCGAGGGACGGGGTGCGCTGGATGAGGTCGGTGGCCTCGTCGATCAGCACCGCGTCCGCCGGCGACCACTTCGCGGACTTCACCGACCGGGCCGGTTTCGTCCACAGGACCGCCTTCTGCTCCTCCTCGCTCAGCAGGCCGTCGGCGTGTGCCGCGAGGAAGTCCGCGTCCGACAGCAGGCGCAGCACCAGCTTCGCCGGGTCGACGGCCGGCCAGATCTCCTTCACGGCCGCCTTGACCGCGCCGGTGCGGGCGACCGCGTCCTGCACCCGGTCGTCCGGCGCCTCGCCCGACCGTTCCATCTGCACCAGCACCGCGTGCGCGATGCGCTGCGGCAGGGCCTCGCGGGCGGCGCCGTAGCGGATGCCGCGGTCCAGCAACTGGCGGACCAGGTCCTGAAGTTCGTACGCCGGGACGCGCCAGCGGCGGGAGCCGCGGACCACCACGACCGGTTCGGTGGGCAGCGTGACGTGGGAGTACAGGGCCCGGCGCAGCACCTGGGCCATCCGCGCGTCGCCCTTGACCAGGGCGGCCGCCGGGTCGTCCGTGCCGCGCACCTCCACGTGCGCGACCAGGTCGTCGACCGTGGCCTGCCGGACGGTCAGCTCGCCCAGCGCGGGCAGCACCTGCTCGATGTAGCTGAGGAAGGACCGGTTCGGGCCGATGACCAGCGTGCCGGTGCGGGCGAGCCGCTCGCGGTGCGCGTACAGCAGGTACGCCACCCGGTGCAGGCCGACGGCGGTCTTGCCGGTGCCGGGACCGCCCTGCACGCACAGCGAGCCGGACAGGTCGCTGCGGACGATCTCGTCCTGCTCGGGCTGGATCGTCGCCACGATGTCGCGCATCGGGCCGACGCGCGGCCGCTCGATCTCCTGCTGGAGCAGCCGGCTGGCCTTGGCCGCCTCGGCCGGGTCGGACAGGTGCTCGTCCTCGTACGCGGTGAGTTCGCCGCCGGTGTAGCCGAAGCGGCGGCGCAGCGCGATGTCCATCGGGTCCTTCTTGGACGCCCGGTAGAACGGCTGCGACACCGGCGCACGCCAGTCGATGACCATCGGGTCGCCGTCGGCGTCGTGGACGTGCCGCCGGCCGATGTAGAAGCGCTCCCCCTGAGCACCCTCGGCCTGGTCGGCGCCGGGCGCGTGCAGGTAGTCGAGCCGGCCGAAGAACAGCGGGGTGTCGCTGAGGTCGGCCAGCGCCTTGATGCGTTCCTCGATCTGGTGGGCCAGCACCTGGGCGTTGACCCAGTTCGCGGTGACGTCGCTGATGTCGAGGGACTCGACGTCCTCGCGCATGGCGCGCAGGGCGGCCCGGGACGCGGCGAGGTGCGCGCGTTCACGGGAGAGGGGGTCGTCGTCGACGGGCGTGGACAAGGGGGTGCCTCCGAAGGACCTGCTGCGGGACGGGCCGCGGTTGCCGGGAACGGCCGCGGTTGCCGGCCGGTTTCCGAGCGGCCGGCGGCACTCCGTTGGGGGAGGCGGGCAAGAGGGGGGATTCTAGGACGCCGGCGCGAGCGGGGGCCAACCGTTTTTCCCGCCCCCTAGGGGACGAGGTCGTCCCCCCTGAGGGGCAGGGGTCACTCCGCAGACGTACGAGCGGCGGACGCGGGCTCGGTCCCTGGGCCGATGCCCTCCTTATGTCCCGGAATCCACCATGGAGACATGAGTGCAGCAACCATCACCCCGGCTCCCGGACCCTCCGGAGCGACGCCCCTGCAGGGCAGCCACCACCACCCCCTCGGCGACGCCCTCCGTGCCGTCCGCGTGTTCCTGGGCGCCGCCTTCGACGTGGTCGTCCTCGGCGAGTACGGCGCGGAGGCCGGCCTCGTCCGACGCAAGTGACCGGGGACAGCCCCCGGTCAGCTCTCCGCCAGCAGCTCGTCCGCGTCCATGATCCGGTACGCGTATCCCTGCTCCGCCAGGAACCGCTGCCGATGCGCGGCGAAGTCCTGGTCGATCGTGTCCCGGGCCACCACCGAGTAGAAGTGCGCCTGGTGGCCGTCCGCCTTGGGGCGGAGCACCCGGCCCAGCCGCTGCGCCTCCTCCTGCCGTGACCCGAACGTGCCCGACACCTGGATGGCGACCGTCGCCTCGGGCAGGTCGATCGAGAAGTTCGCGACCTTCGACACCACCAGCACGCTGATCTCGCCCTCCCGGAAGGCGTCGAACAGCTTCTCGCGCTGCGCGTTGGACGTCTCGCCCTTGATGACCGGCGCGTCCAGGTGCTCGCCCAGCTCGTCGAGCTGGTCGATGTACTGCCCGATGACCAGGATCTGCTGTCCGGCGAAGCGCCGCACCAGCGCCTCGGTCACCTTGCGCTTGGTGTCCGTCGTGGCGCAGAAGCGGTACTTCTCCTCCGCCTCGGCGGTGGCGTACGCCAGCCGCTCGGCGTCCGTGAGGTTGACCCGGACCTCCACGCAGTCGGCGGGCGCGATGTAGCCCTGCGCCTCGATCTCCTTCCACGGCGCGTCGAACCGCTTCGGGCCGATCAGCGAGAACACGTCCGACTCGCGGCCGTCCTCGCGTACGAGCGTCGCGGTCAGGCCGAGCCGCCGCCGGGCCTGGAGGTCGGCGGTGAACTTGAACACCGGCGCGGGCAGCAGGTGCACCTCGTCGTAGACGATCAGGCCCCAGTCCCGGGAGTCGAACAGCTCCAGGTGGGGGTAGATGCCCTTCCGCTTCGTCGTCAGCACCTGGTAGGTGGCGATGGTGACGGGCCGGATCTCCTTCTTCGTCCCGCTGTACTCGCCGATCTCGTCCTCGGTCAGCGAGGTCCGCTTCACCAGCTCGTGCTTCCACTGCCGGGCCGAGACGGTGTTGGTGACGAGGATCAGGGTGGTGGACTTCGCCTGCGCCATGGAGCCCGCGCCGACCAGGGTCTTCCCGGCGCCGCAGGGCAGCACGACCACTCCGCTGCCGCCGTGCCAGAAGTTCTCCACGGCCTGCTTCTGGTACGGCCGCAGGGCCCAGCCGTCCTCGCGCAGCTCGATGGGGTGCGCCTCGCCGTCGACGTACCCGGCGAGGTCCTCGGCGGGCCAGCCCAGCTTCAGCAGCACCTGCTTGATCTGCCCGCGCTCCGAGGGGTGCACCGCCACGGTGTCCGGGTCGATCCGGGCGCCGACCAGGGGCGCGATCCGCTTGGACTTCAGCACCTCCTCCAGCACCGGCCGGTCGGTGGTGGTCAGGACCAGGCCGTGCGCGGGGTGCTTGCTCAGGGTGAGGCGGCCGTAGCGGTCCATCGTCTCGGCGATGTCGACCAGCAGCGCGTGCGGCACCGGGTAGCGGCTGTACTGCACCAGCGCGTCCACGACCTGCTCGGCGTCGTGCCCGGCGGCCCGGGCGTTCCACAGGCCGAGCGGGGTGACGCGGTAGGTGTGGATGTGCTCCGGGGCCCGCTCCAGCTCGGCGAACGGCGCGATGGCCCGACGGCAGTCGTCGGCCTGCTCGTGGTCGACCTCCAGGAGCAGGGTCTTGTCGGACTGGACGATCAGCGGTCCGTTCACGCGCGGCACACACCCTTTCCACAACGGCCAAACGTCCAGTGTGCCTGATCGTTCCCCGGGCCGCGGTGGCCCGCGCCACCCCGCCCAGCCGCAGTCCCGGGAGCGGGCCGGATCGCCGAGGAACGGGGTGCCGGTCACGGCCGGCGGGCTGGCCCGGAACGGGAGGCCGGGCTCGCCGGCCCTCCCGGCGCGTCGGATCCGCGGCGCGGGGACTTCCTTTCTGCTGCGCTCGCACGGGCGGCCCCAGCGGGCCCCCGGGCTCGGTCAGGACACCCGGTGGCTGCCCGCGGCCACCGGCCGCATGCCGACACGCCGGGCGGGACCGCCCGCGGGCGGGACGTCCCCGGCGTGCCGTGCAGGGAACCCGGCCTCCACCCGTACGGGTGATTCCTGCGCTGGTCCCTCCGCTGATCCCTCAGTGGTCGCCGTCGGCGAGTTCCGCGACCCCCGTGATCCGGTGCAGCGGATACGTCCGGACCTCGTCCGCGGTGTGGTCGTACGCCGTGACGAAGCCGCCCTCGACGCGGACCGGGGCGATGACGCGCTGGCTGGCGGCGCCGTCGGCGTTGACGTAGCCGATCCACAGGGACTCGCCGGTCAGGACGGCGGCCTGCAGGGTGGCCAGGGTCTCGGCGGAGGAGGTCCGGGGCAGTTCGCCGCCCACGGCCGCGCCCGTGCCGGTCTCGGGCTGTCTGCGCGGGGCGGTGGAGGCGAGGTCGCCGGCCCGGATGGCGCGGATCGCGGCGGCGAGCAGGGTGTCGTCGGGCACCGGCGGGCCGTCCGGCACCGGCTCGGGCGGCGTGCGGGGCGGGGTGCGGTGGGCGTGGGCGCGGGTGATCAGCACGTCGCCCTCCGCCGACTCGGCGGCCGGCGCGAACCCCATCGACCGCAGGCCGTCCAGCAGCGCGGCCGGGCCGGCCTGGGCGGCCAGCACGGTCGGCGCGAGACGGCGCAGCCCCAGGCCGGCGGCGCGCTTGTCGGCGAGGATCTCGCTGAGCACGGCGTCGTCGTCGCAGCGCACGTACGCCGAGGCGGCACCCACCCGCAGGTGCCCGTGCCGGCGGGCCACGTCGTCGATCAGGTAGGCCAGCGGCTGCGGCACCGGCGTACGGGAGTGCGCGGCGAGGAAGGCGTGCAGGTCGGCGGCGGTCTGCCCGGCGTCCAGGGCGCGCCGTACCGAGCCCGGGGTGAACCGGTAGACGGTCGCCCCGCCCTTGGACTCCACGTCGGCGAGCACACCGAGCATGTCCGCGAGCGGGCGTCGCAGCGGGCCGGGAGCCACCGCCGTGAGGTCCGCCTGGAGCAGGACGTGGTCGAGCGGCTCGGGCAGCAGCGGCGCGAGCAGCCGGGCGGCGGCCGCGGCGGCCGTGGCCTGCTCGGCGGGGGGCAGCGGCGCCAGGGCGGGGGCGGGCCGGTGGTGGACGGGCAGCTTGTCGCCCGGGCCTTCGGGGCCTTCGGGGGGTTCCTCCTGCGGTGTCCGGTGGTGCACCGGCGCCCCGAGCAGGGCCCGCCCGTGCGCCGACAGCGCGCCCCGGCCCGTGACGCCGAGCATCTCGGCCTCCGACAGGGTCCAGCGGGCGAGCCGTTCGCGCAGGTCGTCCTCGCGCCGCTGCGGGCGCTCCCACCGCAGCCGGGCGAGCACCGACTCGGCGGCGGGCGCGGCGCCCTCCGGCAGGTGGGCCAGCAGCGCCAGCACCCGGTGCCGCACCTCGGGCGCCGCCGACCGGTCCAGGCCCGGGCCGAGCGCCGACAGGGTCCGGTCCTTCGCGTCCCGGCCGCCGACCAGTCCGGGCGTGCGGGTGGCGGTCAGCCAGGCCGTGGCCAGCCGCGCCCAGCGCTCGGCGGGGGGCGACTGGAGCCACTCGTCGTACGCCGGGGTGGCCGCGTACCGCTCCTCGGCCTCCCCGTCGGAGGCGACCAGCCCGGCCGCGTACGCCAGCTCCACCCAGAACGCCGCGACCGGTTCCGACACGTCCAGGGCGACCGCGGTCCGCTTCAGGTCCCGCACGCTCAGCCCGCCCGCCCGCAGCACGGCCGGGCCGCCCTCGTCCCACTCCTTCAGCAGCTCCTCGACGGTTGCCAGGGCGGTGTACGCCTGCCCCGCCGCGGTGGTGTCCACCACCTGTGGACGGTGGGCGGCGGCGGCCTCCACCGGCGGCGGCACCGGTTCGGGCGTCCGGTGCGCCCGCCCGCGCCGCAGGTGCAGGGCGACCTCGCGGGGCAGTACGACCGTGCCGGGCGCGGTCGGCAGCAGCAGCCCGCGGTCCAGCAGCCAGCGCAGCCGGGGCGCCGGGTCTGCGGTGACCTGCCCGTACGGCGGGCCCCACACCAGCCGTTCCAGCACCTCCAGCGAGTCGGCCGGCGCCCCGGCGAGCAGCGCGGCCATGCGCTCGCGGTCGGTGAACAGCGAGGTCAGGGCGGTCACGGCGGAGACCGAGTCGTGGGTGGAGGCCAGCCCGGCGGTGGTGACGATCTCCTGGATCCGGCCCGGGGACATGCCGGCCGTGGCCTCCCGCACGGTCGGGCCGAGGCCGGTCGGCGAGGGGTGCTGCGGGGAGGGCGCCAGCAGCTCCCGGGCCGTGCGGACCAGCCGCAGCCGGTCGTCACCGCCCCACACCAGGGCCTGCTCGCGCAGCGTGCCCAGCGCGCGGGGCAGGGCGGCGGCGACGGCGGGGTCCTTCTCGTCGCCCGCCATGAGACCGAGCAACTCGTCGTACGTCGCCGGGTCCGCCGCCACGGCCAGCGCCTGGGCCGTCTGGAGCGCGAACCGGTCCAGGTGTTCGAGGGCGCGCACGACCGAGGCGCGGGTCCCCGCCCGGGTGGCGAGCTGGGTCAGGTCGGCCGGAACGGGCGTGATGAGGTCCGGGCGGCTGCGCAGGAGGGCGGCCAGGGCGTCGTCGTGCCGCGCGCGGAGGGCTTCCGCGAGGGAGCGGGGGGCCGGGGCCGCGGGGGTCTCCTCGGTGCTCATCCGGTCAACGGTAGCGGGTGGCGGTGCGGGGGGAAGGGGGTCCGCCGGCGAGGCGCCCGCGGCCCCGCGCACCCCACGGGCCACCCGGCGGGCGTGGCACGCACGCCGGGCGGGCGCCGACACGCGATACCGTCGTCCGGCAGGGGTTCGAACGCGCCAACCCCCGGAGGGACTTCGTGGGGATCGAGAGCGACCAGGTCGTCTACGAGTATCTGAGCCGCGTCGGGGACGTGGCGCACCAGCGGCAGTTGTCGTCGGCCGCGCGGATGCGGCTGGTCGCGGAGCTGCGCAACGAGATCGACCGGCGCCGGGCCAGGACACCCGTGGACAGCCCCGCCGCCGTCCGCCGCATCCTGAGCCGTCTGGGCAGCCCCGACGAGGTCGTCGCCGCTGCCGCCGGGGGCGACGGAACCGGCGGCGCGTCCCCGGCCGCCGCCTCCCCCGCCGCCGTCCCCGTCCAGCGCGACGGCGAGCCGCGGGAGGCGGAGCGCACCAGGAGCGCGCGGCGCCGGATCGTGCCGCGTCCCCGCACGGGCCGCGCGGACCGCGACGCCGAGCCGCAGGCCCCCTCCACCGGGCCCGCCCCGCCGCACCTGGCGGCCGCCCACGAGCTCGGCGACGGGTCCGCGCAGCCCGACTGGTGGCGGGTGACGGACCACGGCCCCCTCGCGCTCGGCGACGACGTCCCCGGCTTCGTCGGCGGCGTCGAGATCCCGGAGCTGCTCAAACCCCCGCCGGGCAGGGACGTGCCGAGGCAGGCGGTGGCGAAGGAGGCCCCGGCCGCCGAGGAGCCCGCCGTCGAGGAGCCCGTGGCGGCGCCGGCCCCCCGGCGCCGCCTGCCCCGCCTGACCGGCGGCCGCTGGACCAACCCGCTGCTGCTGCTCGCCGCCGGGCTGCTGCTCGCGGGCGCCGTGCTCGGGAACTGGTTCGCCCTGCTGCTGGGCTGGGCCCTCGCCTACACCTCGCGCCGGCTGACCCAGGCCGAGCGGAAGTGGGCCGTCATGGGCCTGCCCTCGCTCGCGGCCACGGCGGGCCTGGTGTGGCTGTGGGGCCGTACGGAGGGCCGCTGGGGGACGCCCATCGCCGAGGGGCAGATGAACGGCGCGGTCGCCGGGACCTGGCCGTGGGTGGTGCGCGGCGCCGCCGTCGCGTCGGCGCTGTTCCTGGTGTGGCGCTCGCAGCGGCAGAGGTAGGCCGCGGCGGGTGCGCGCGGCAGGCCTGGGCGCCGCACCTCCTGGGCACAATGGCCCATATGGCCTTCACGACCTCGCCCGTGCCGACCGTCGGGTTCGACCTCGACATGACCCTGATCGACTCCCGCCCCGGCATCCGCGCCTGCTACCTGGCGCTGTCCGAGCGGACGGGGACGTACATCGACGCCGACCTGGCGGTCACCCGGCTCGGTCCGCCGCTCGCCCAGGAGCTGATCCACTGGTTCCCGGCCCACGAGGTGCCGGCCATGGCCGAGCTGTACCGCGAGATGTACCCGGCCATCGCCGTCACCGCGACCCCCGCGCTGCCCGGCGCGCACGAGGCCGTCGCCGCCGTACGGGAGGCCGGCGGGCGGGCGATCGTCGTCACCGCGAAGTACGAGCCGAACGCCAAGCTGCACCTGGCCCACCTGGGCATCGAACCCGACGCCGTCATCGGCGACCTGTGGGCCGAGCAGAAGGCGCAGGCGCTGCGCGAGTACGGGGCGGGCGTGTACGTCGGCGACCACGTGGGGGACGTGCGCGGCGCCCGGGCCGCCGGCGCGCTGTCGGTCGCGGTGGCCACCGGCCCCTGCCCGGCCGGGGAACTGCGCGCCGCCGGCGCGGACGTGGTCCTCGCCGGACTGCCGGAATTCCCCGAGTGGTTTTCCGGGCACCTCGGCGAACCGGACTACCGCCCCTCGCGCGCCTGACGCCGTCCGGCCGCGACCGAGCGCAGTACACCCGCAGCGGCGATCACGAATCCGACCGCCATGAGCATGCTCAATCCGAACATGTATGGCGGAAAGGGCGTCGTTCCCAGGAACAGCGGGGCCACCGTGACCAGCGTGGCCACGGCTCCGAGGAAGAACACGAGGGCACCGGCGCGGACCAGTCGGTCACCGGGCGCGGCGGAATTCGGTTGGGTTTTGTCACGCACCCGACCAGGGTAGTTCCCAGCGCGAAGGAACAACCGGGTGACGTCTTGTCACCGGCCTGAAGACCATTAGCCTTGGAACCGGCGGGTCCGGACGGCCCGCCCGAGTGCTATCAAGAGCCGTTTCCGTAAGCAGTTTTCCGACGAGTACGAGGACGAGGACAGACGTGCCTACCGGCAAGGTCAAGTGGTTCAACAGCGAGAAGGGCTTCGGCTTTCTCTCCCGCGACGACGGCGGTGACGTCTTCGTCCATTCCTCGGTCCTCCCCGCCGGAGTCGAGACGCTCAAGCCGGGACAGCGCGTGGAGTTCGGCGTGGTCGCCGGGCAGCGCGGCGACCAGGCGCTCTCCCTGACCCTGCTCGACCCGACTCCGTCGGTGGCCGCCGCGCAGCGCAAGAAGCCCGACGAGCTGGCCTCCATCGTCCAGGACCTCACGACGCTCCTGGAGAACATCACCCCGATGCTGGAGAAGGGCCGCTACCCCGACCGGAACTCCGGCAAGAAGATCGCGGGCCTGCTGCGCGCGGTCGCCGACCAGCTGGACGTGTAGCGGGGACCGGCGGACCGGCTGACTAGGGGAAATCCAGCGCGTGCGGGCCGAGGGGCGGGACCAGCCCCTCGGCCGCCGCGCGGGTGAGCAGGCCCCGCACGGCCGCGTAGCCGTCCTCGCCGAGGCCGGCGGTGAACTCGTTGACGTACAGCCCGATGTGCTGGTCGGCGACGGCCGGGTCCATCTCCTGGGCGTGCGCCATGACGTACGGCCGGGAGACCTCCGGGTCGTCCCAGGCCGCCCGTACGGACGCCCGGACGGAGTCGGCGAGCCGCCGCAGCGTGTCCGCGCCGAGGGACCGCTTGGCGATGATCGCGCCGAGCGGGATCGGCAGGCCGGTGGTGTGCTCCCAGTGCTCGCCCATGTCGGCGAGCTTGTGCAGGCCGTAGGTGTGGTAGGTGAAGCGCGCCTCGTGGATGACGAGGCCCGCGTCGACCTTCCCGTCGCGCACGGCCGGCATGATCTCGTGGAACGGCATCACGACGATCTCGCCGACCCCGCCGGGCACGGTGTCCGCCGCCCACAGCCGGAACAGCAGGTAGGCCGTGGAGCGCTCACCGGGCACGGCGACCGTACGGCCCGTCAGGTCCGTGCCGGGCTCCCGCGTCAGCACCAGCGGCCCGCACCCCCGGCCCAGCGCGCCCCCGCAGGGCAGCAGCGCGTACTGCTCCAGGACGTACGGCAGTACCGCGTACGACACCTTCAGCACGTCGAACTCGCCCCGCTCGGCCATGCCGTTGGTGACGTCGATGTCCGCGAACGTCACGTCCAGCGCCGGGGCGCCGGGGACGCGGCCGTGGGCCAGCGCGTCGAAGACGAAGGTGTCGTTGGGGCAGGGGGAGTAGGCGATCTTCAGCGGCTCACTGCTCATGGGGGTTCCAACTCGTCAGGACGGGTGCGAGCTTCCCGAAGGCCTCCGTCAGGGCGGCCAGGGCGTCACCGATCCGCCAGGCGGCGCGGTCGCGCGGGCCCACGGGGTTGGACACCGCGCGGATCTCCAGCACGGGCACGCCATGCGCGGCGGCGGCCTCGGCGACCCCGAAGCCCTCCATGGCCTCGGCGAGCGCTCCGGGGTGGCGGGCGCGCAGCTCGGCGGCCCGGGCGGCCGTACCGGTCACGGTGGACCCGGTGAGCACGGCCCCGACCCGCGCCCCGGTCGCGGCGGCGGCAGGCCGCACGAGGTCCTCGGGCGGCCGGTGGGTGACGGTGCCGAAGCCCAGCGCGGTGACGGGCAGGAACCCGTCGGCCGTCTCGGCCCCCAGATCGGCCGCGGTGATCTCGTCGGCGACGACGAGGGACCCGACCGGGGCGTCCGGCGCGAACCCACCGGCGATCCCCGCGGAGACGACCAGGCCGTAGGGGCGTCCCTCCAGAGCGGCGGCCGCCAGTGCGGCACCGGTGGACGCGGCGGCGAGCGCGGGCCCGACCCCGGCGGCGAGGAGGTCGTAACGGACGGCGGGCCCGGAGTGCGGGGTGCGGGGCGTCCCCTGCGGGGCGGGGGACGCGGGGGGTGTGGGGTGCAGCAGTGTCACCCCCGGGAGCCGGAGCTCGCGGTGCGGGGGTGGGAACGCCTGGGCCACCGCGTCCCGTTCCGCGGGGACGGCGGTGGCGATCAGGACGCGCATCGGCGGATCAGGCGTCGGCGTTCTCGAGCTTGAAGTTCCACACGCCCCGGAACTTCGAGCCCGCCTTGTTCTGCTCGACGACGCTGATGTACAGGTTCTTCTGCGGGGCCTGGCCCTGCTGGCTGGCGAAGAGGTCCGCGCCCTGGAAGGCGTAGTACGTCTTGTTGAACGTGTCGGTCGCCTGCTGGCCGTTGATCCACAGGGCCCAGCCCTCGTCCGCGATCTCCGGGTCGACCCCGACGCGCAGGACCTCGCCCTGCTCCACCTTGATGGTGTCCGAGGCCTTCTTCATGGCGCACTTGGTCGCCTGCTCGCGGCTGAGCTCGTCCTCGTAGCACTTGGCCTCGGCACTCACCGAGTTCTTGCCGAACGTGACGGTGGCGATCGGCGTCGGCTTCTCACAGGCAGACAGGACGAGGAGTCCGGCGGAAACGGCGCCGAGAGCGGCTACGGCGCGACGGGAACGCTGGGAGGTCATGCCCGAAGGCTATCGGGCACCCCGCGCGGTCCTCCCATGCGGGGTACGGCGTGCCCGTACCGTTACCCCGGCCGCTACGCCACCCGCGGGCGTTCCGCGCCCCCGCGCCGGGCCGAGGCGACCAGCCCCCGTACGGTGGTCAGCCAGCCCGTGCCGACGATCGCGGCGCCCACCGCGAGGCCCAGCGAGCCGATCAGCGGCAGGGCGATGCCGATCGCCCCGCCCAGCACCCACGCCATCTGCAGCAGCGTCTCGACCCGCGCGAAGGCCGACGTCCGCACCAGCTCGGGCACGTCCCGCTGGATCATCGCGTCCAGCGCCAGCTTGGCCAGCGCCTGCGCGAACCCGGCGACCGCGGCCAGACAGGCCACCAGGAACGCCCCGAAGAACACCGCCGCGGTGATCGCCGCGCCCAGCACGCACGCCGTCACCGTCACGATGATGATCTCCGGCGCCCGGGAGCGCAGCCACGCCCCGACCGCCGTACCGAGCGCGTTGCCCGCCCCCGCCGAGGCCGCCACCATGCCCAGCGACACCGCCGCGCTCTGCCCGGTCATCGGGTGCTCGCGCAGCAGGAACGCCAGGAAGAAGATCAGGAACCCGGACTGGCAGCGGATGGCGGCGTTCACGGTCAGGCCGTGCGTGACGGCCGGGCCGACCGTGCGCAGCCCGGGCCGCTTGACCGGTCTGCGGTGCGGCCCGTGCAGATGCCGCTCGTCCGCCGCGAGCAGCGCGGTGTCCTCGCCCCTGGCCGAGTCGACCTTGTGCGGCAGGGAGAAGGACAGCACCGTTCCCGCGACGAAGATGACGAACGCGCCGTACAGGGGCCAGCGCGGCCCGAGCTGGTGCAGGCCGGCGCCGACGGGTGCCGCGACCCCGGTGGCCAGCAGCCCGCCCAGGGTGACCCGGGAGTTGGCCTTCACCAGGGAGAAGCGGGGCGGCAGCAGCCGCGGCACGACCGCGCTCCTGACCACCCCGTACGCCTTGGAGGCCACCAGCACGCCGAGCGCGGCCGGATACAGCTCGATGCCCCCGGTGACGACCGCGCCCGACAGCACCAGCGCGAGCAGCGCCCGGGCCAGCATCGCCGCGGCCATCGCCGCCCGGCGGCCGTGCGGCAGACGGTCCAGCAGCGGGCCGATCACCGGCGCGAGGAGCGTGAACGGCGCCATGGTGATCGCCAGGTACAGCGCGACCCGGCCGCGCGCCTCGTCGGTCGGCACGGAGAAGAACACGGTGGAGGCGAGCGCGACGGTGATCATGACGTCGCCGGCGCCGTTCACACAGTGCAGCTCGATCAGCTTGCCCAGGCCCGACTCGCCCGCGCCGTGCGCGTGGGTCGCCTTGCGGATCCCGCGGGCCGCGCCCGTCACGGGGAGGTGCAGGGCACGGCCGATCGCACGCAGCGGACCGCCCGTCCGGCCCGGCCCGCTGCGTCGGCTGCTCCCCTTGACCCCTTTCGGCCCACCGGTCCCGGTGGCGCCCTGGGGCGTCCTCGCGGCTGCCACGACTGCATAGTGCCCCGAGAAGGCCGGGCCTAGTGCCCCCATGACTCGTATAGAGCCTGTGGGGTGACGGTTCGGGCATGCCGGCCCGGGCGGGCGGCGCGCAAACACCGCCGCGAGGCAGCGGACTGCTCCGTCGGTGTAGGCCGCGGGCACGCGAGAAGGTAGCGTGCGTATCTCAGCCATCCAGCAGAATGGATGGAGCAGGCGCGCCCGAGCACGATTCGGCGCGGACGTCGACGCGGTCCTGCGGTCCGCTCCGTCCGCCCCCGCGCTGGGAGTGGCGCACTCGTGAGACGGCGTATGGAGAGAAGCGATACCTGTGAGCGCAGCGACAACGCGAAGCCGCACCCCTGACCGTCTGTGCGCCGAGGCCGTCGACCTCGCCCGTGCCGCGGCCGAGGAGGCCGCCGCCCCCGGGGTCGTGGGCGAGCACGTCGGGCTGGTCTCCGAGGGCGACCGCGTCGTCACGCACCTCTTCGAGTGCAAGGAGCTCGGGTACCGCGGCTGGCGCTGGGCCGTGACGGTGGCCCGGGCCTCCCGCGCCAGGATCGTCACGGTGGACGAGGCGGTCCTGCTGCCCGGCCCCGACGCGCTGCTCGCCCCCGAGTGGGTGCCGTGGAGCGAGCGCCTGCGCCCCGGCGACCTGGGCCCTGGCGACCTGCTGCCCACCGACGCCGAGGACCTGCGCCTGGAGCCCGGGTACACCGGCGCGGAGGAGCCGCCGCCCAACTCCGCGGTCTCGCAGGAGATGGCCGACCTGGTGGAGGCGGAGGACGCCGAGGTCACGCAGGACTCCCCGGCTCGGCTGCCCGTCGCCCCGTCGCGCGGCTCCGTCGCGGCCGTCGCCGAGGAACTGGGCATGCGCCGTGCCCGGGTGCTGTCCCGGTACGGCCTGCACACCGCCGCCGACCGCTGGGAGGAGGCGTTCGGCCCCAAGACCCCGATGGCCCAGGCGGCCCCCGCGTCCTGCGTCAGCTGCGGCTTCCTGGTGCCTGTCGGCGGCTCCCTCGGGCAGGCCTTCGGCGTGTGCGCCAACGAGTTCTCCCCGGCCGACGGACGGGTCGTGTCGCTGGCGTACGGCTGCGGCGGCCACTCGGAGGCCGCGGTCATGCCCAAGCCCCCGCAGCCGGCTCCGCCGGTCATCGACGAGACCCGGGTGGACCCGTTCCCGCTGCGGCCGGCGTCGGACTCCGGTTCGGTACCGGTGTCCGCCGACGAGGACACCGAGGAACTGGGACACTCGTAGCGTCCCGTCGCCGGTTCCCCGCCGGCCCGTGGTGGCACCCGTTCCGGGGCTGCGCCCCCGGCGGCCCCGTGGTCCCGGCCCGGTCCTCGGAACCGGACGGCCCGGGTCGGTCGGTGAGGGGCAGGAGGGGGCGTGGCCTCGCGGTACCTTCTCCTGGTCACGCCGATGAGGAGAGTGAACGTGAGCAAGTTCGTGCGGCCCGCCGCCGAGGGTGCGGACCCGTTCGGCACGGCACGCCTGCGGCGCGGGGTGCTGGACGCCTGGGTCACCAGCCCCGCCCGGTTCCGTGAGGACGCCAACGCCGAGGAGGATCTGGTTCTCGGCGGCTACCGGGACCGGCTCGTCGTCGAACTCGCCCAGAACGCCGCCGACGCCGCCGCCCGCGCCGAGGTGCCCGGCCGGCTCCGGCTGACCCTGCGTGACGGCGTCCTGGTCGCCGCCAACACCGGCGCGCCGCTGGACGCGGCCGGTGTCGAGTCGCTGGCCACGCTGCGCGCCTCCGCCAAGCGGGACACCCCGTCCGTGGGCCGGTTCGGTGTCGGCTTCGCCGCCGTCCTGGCCGTCACCGACGAGCCCGCCGTCGTCGGCCGGCACGGCGGGGTGCGCTGGTCCCTCGCCGAGGCCCGCGAGCTCGCGGGCGACGTGGCCCGGCACAGCCCCGGCCTGGGCGACGAGATCCGCCGCCGCGACGGGCACGTGCCGCTGCTGCGGCTGCCGTTCGCCGCCGAGGGCACCGCCCCCGAGCCGTACGACACCGCCGTCATCCTGCCGCTGCGTGACGCGGCCGCCGCCGACCTCGCCGAACGGCTGCTGCGCGCCGTCGACGACGCCCTGCTGCTGGCCCTGCCCGGGCTGGCGGAGGTCGTCGTGGAGATCGGCGACGACAGCCCCCGGACCCTCGCCCGCCGCACCGACGGCCCCTTCACCGTCGTCGACGACTCCGCCCACGGCGTCACCCACTGGCGCACCGCCACGGCCCACGGCCCCCTCACGCCCGACCTGCTCGCCGACCGGCCGGTGGAGGAGCGGCTGCGGCCGTTCTGGTCGGTCACCTGGGCCGTGCCCGTCCAGGACGACGGCTCCCCGGCCCGCCCCCGCACCACGCCCGTCGTGCACGCCCCCACCCCCAGCGACGAGCCCCTCGGCGTCCCCGCCCTGCTCATCGCGTCCTTCCCGCTGGACTCCACCCGCCGGCACGCCGCGCCCGGCCCGCTGACCGATTTCGTGGTGCAGCGCGCGGCGGACGCGTACGCCGAACTCCTCGCCGGCTGGCGCCCGGTGAACGCCGGGATCATCGACCTCGTACCGGGCCCGCTCGGCAAGGGCGAACTGGACGGCGCGCTGCGCCGGGCGATCCTCGAACGCCTGCCCCGCACCTCCTTCCTGCCGCCCGCCGCCGAGCCGCGCGGCCACGACGCCGAGGACCTGCCGCAGTCCCTGCGGCCCCGGGACGCCGAGGTGGTGGAGGGCGCGGGCGCGGACACCGTGCGCGTCCTCGCCGAGGTGCTGCCCACGCTGCTGCCCGCCGGTCTGGAGCGGCGCGCGGAGCTGCGCACCCTGGGCGTCGCCCGCGTGCCCCTCACCGACGCCATCGACCGCCTGGCCGGGCTGGAGAAGGAACCGGGCTGGTGGCGGCGGCTGTACGACAGCCTTGCCGGGGTCGACCCGGACCGGCTGTCCGGCCTGCCCGTACCGCTCGCGGACGGCCGTACGACCATCGGCCCCCGCCAGGTGCTGCTGCCCACCCCGGACGCCGCCCGCATCGACCCGGAGGTGCTGGCCCGGCTCGGCCTGAAGGTCACCCACCCGGACGCCGCCCACCCTCTGCTGGAGAAGCTCGGCGCCCTGCCCGCCACCCCCCGGGCCGTCCTGACCACCCCGCAGGTACGGGCCGCCGTCGCCGCCTCCCTGGACGAGGAGGGCGGCACCACCTGGGAGGAGGACGCCCTCGACGCCGAGGAACTGGCCGACACCGTGCTCGCCCTGGTCCGGGACGCGGGCCTGGAGCCCGGCGAGGAGCCGTGGCTCGGCGCGCTCGCGCTGCCCGACGAGGAGGGGGAGCTCGCCCCCGCCTGCGAACTCGTCTACCCCGGCGGCCCCTTCGCGCAGGTCATGCGCGAGGGCGAACTGGCCGCCGTGGACGCCGACCTGGCCGGCAAGTGGGGCGAACAGCCGCTGGCCGCCTGCGGGGTGTTGGTGAGCTTCGCCCTCGTGCGCGCCACCGACGTCGTCCTCGACCCGGACGAACTCGAGCCCCGCGACGGCGACTTCCCCGAGCCCGACGACGCCGGCCTGCTGGACGCGGTGGACGTGTGGTGCGAGGACATCCTCGACCGCTTCCCCGACTCCCCGGTGCCGCCGGTCGCCACGGAGATCACCGCCGTACGCGACCTGGACCTGGTGGACGACGACAAGTGGCCCCAGGCGCTGGGGCTGTTGTCCCGGCCGCCGCTGCGGGACGCGATCGTCCAGCCGGTGCGCATCTTGCTGCCGGACGGCACCCACGAGGTCGTACGGCCCTACACGGCCTGGTGGCTGCGCGGCCACCCGGTGCTCGACGGCCGCCGCCCGGCCGGTCTGCGCGCGGCCGGCGGCGACCCGCTGCTGAAGGGCCTGTACGACGAGGCCGACGCCACCGGCTTCGACGACGAGCAGGTGCTGCGCGCCCTGGGGGTGCGGACGTCCGTCGCCGCCCTGCTCGACGAGCCGGGCGGCGCGGCCGAGCTGCTGGACCGGCTCGCCGACCCCGAGCGGGAGGTGACGGCCGCCCAACTGCACGCCCTGTACACCTTCCTGGCCGAACTGGACCCCGAGCAGGTGACCCTGCCGGACGAGCTGCGCGCGGTGGTCGACGGCCGGGTGGAGGTCGTCGACGCGGCCGACGCGGTCGTGGTCGACTCGCCCGACCTGCTGCCCTTCACCGAGGGCGTCCCGCTGCTGCCGGTCCGCCCGTCGCTCGCCGGCGACCTGGCCGAGCTGTTCCAGGTGCGGCGGCTGAGCGAGTCCGTCTCCGGCCGGGTGCACTCTGAGGGCACCGAGCACGACGTACCGGAGCCGGTACGGGTCCTGCTCGGGCCGCGGACCCCGGCCTCCTACGTCGAGCACGAGGAACTCGTCGTGGACGGCGTGGACATCGACTGGCGCCTGACCGACGACGGCGTGCTGCACGCGGCCACCCTGGAAGGCGTGGCCGCGGGGCTCGCCTGGGCTGCGGGGCAGTGGCCGCGGCGCTTCGAGGTGGCGGCGCTGCTGGAGGACCCGTCGCGGACCCAGGAGCTGGCCCGGGACCGCTGGTTCGACTGAACTCCCCCTGGTCACACCGTTCTTCGAAAAAAGTTCACGACTTCGCACAACCTTTCACACCGGTCCCGGGTCTTGTCTGTGACGTCAGCGGTCGCTGGCGTCACCGACCTGATGCGGGCACCGCGGAGGCCGTAGAGCCAGACGCGTGCCCCTTGAAACGTGGGGACACACAACACATGCGCATTCGTGCCTCTGTCGCCGTCGTGACCGGCGCTCTGGCCCTGTCCGCCCTCGCCGTCCCGGCCGCGCAGGCGGACGTGTCCGCCCCGAGCGCCGCCGCGAAGGCCGCCACGGTCACGCCGTTCGGCACCGCCGCCCCGGCGGACGACGTCACCGAGGGCGACATCAAGATCAAGAAGGTCACCGTCAACGGTGGGAAGAACATCGTCGTCGGCACCACCCAGAAGAAGACCTTCACCATCTCGGTGACGGCCACCGACCCGTCCGGCATCCACGACGGCATGGCCATGCTGTGGCACGGCCCGGACTTCGAGCACGTGGACGGCGCCATCGTGCCGGAGACGGAGGAGGGCGACTGCACCAACTCCAGCGCCACCACCGCCACCTGCAAGGTCACCGTCGTCGCCGACCCGAAGGCGAACATCTACGGCAACGTCCTGGCCGGCACTTGGAAGGTCTGGGTCGGCGCCATCGCCAAGGACGGCGACCTGATCATCCGTGAGGCCTACAAGACCGCCAAGGTCCAGCGCGCCTCCAAGCTGACGGTCAACGCCTCGCCCGAGCCGGTGAAGAAGGGCAAGACCATCACGGTCACCGGCAAGCTGACCCGCGCCAACTGGGACACCGGCAGGTACGCGGGCTACGCGGGCCAGTCCGTGAAGCTGCAGTACCGCAAGAAGGGCAGCGACACGTACACCACCCTGAAGACCATCAAGGGCGACTCGACGGGTTACCTGAAGACCACCACGACCGCCTCCGCGGACGGCTACTACCGCTTCTCCTTCGCGGGCACCACGACCACCCCGGCGGTCAACGCCACGGGTGACTTCGTCGACGTGCGGTAACAGCCCCTCCGTCGATGTCCGCACGCCGCCGGTCCCGGGTCTCTCCGGGGCCGGCGGCGTCGTTCGTCATGCGGCCGTCAAAGAACGCGTATCAGCCAGCAAAATGCGGATGGCCGAATACAACCCTTCCCGGCCGTCGCGGATCACACCCCATGAGTCAGTCAGACTCCTAGATCACTTCTCCCCCAGGGGAACGCACATGCGTATACGCGCCACCGCGGCCGCCGTCTCCATCACCGGCGTCCTGGCCCTGTCCGCCTTCGCCGTCCCGGCCGCGCAGGCCGCCGACGCCGCCTCCGGCAAGGCCGCCTTCAGTTCCGCCTCCGCCGACGCGACGTCCGGCACCACCACGACGTCGACGCTGGACGTCACCTTCTCCGACATGAAGGTGAACAACGGCAAGAACATCGCCGTCGGCACCACCAACGTGGTGAGCGTCCCGGTCACCTACACCCTGACCCACCCGGCCGACATGGACACCAGCAGCGACCACTTCGCCAGCGGTCCGCTCATCTACCGCGGCTCCTCGCCGGACACCGCGAGCAACATGCTCATCAGCGACGACCCGGCGACCTGCACCGCCACCTCCTCGACCACCATGAGCTGCAAGGGCGTCATCTACGTCCGCCCGGCCGACGGCGACCTGATGAACGCCGACGCCGGCACGTGGAACGCCGGCGCACTGGCCGTCGACGACAGCGGCGACCACACCATGCAGGGCGGCCTGGGCACCACCAAGGTCCAGCGCTACTCCAAGCTGACCGCCAACGCCGGCCCCGAGCCGGTCGTCAAGGGCAGGACCATCACCACCACCGGCAAGCTCACCCGCGCCAACTGGGAGGACAACCAGTACCACGGCTACACCAACCAGCCGGTCAAGCTGCAGTTCCGCAAGGCGGGCACCAGCACGTACACGACGATCAAGACCGTGTACTCGGACTCGTACGGCAACGTGAAGGCCACCGCCACCGCCCAGTACGACGGCTACTGGCGTCTCAGCTTCGCCGGCACCACGACGACTCCGGCGGTCAACGCGACCGGTGACTTCGTCGACGTGCAGTAGCGGCAGCGGGCCCTGAGGGCCCCTCCACCGGGAAGCGGCGGTCGACCCACCACCACGTCAGTTCCAGGGCGGCCGCCGCCACCGCCGCGATGCCGACGGCGATCCACGGCATCGTGACCCCGACCAGCTTCAGCGCGAAGAAGTCCTGCAGATCCGGCACGATCAGCACCACCAGGAACGCCCCGCCCATCGCCGCCACCAGGGCGATCCGCCACCAGGTGTAGGGGCGGGCGATGATCGCCAGGACCCACAGGGAGATCAGGAAGAGCGTGAGGGTCGCGGCGCTGGTCTCCGCGTCCAGCGCCCCCGCGCCGGTGTAGTGGGCGCGGGCGGCCAGGTAGGCGGCGAAGGTCGCCAGCGCGGCCACCACCCCGCCCGGCACCGAGTACCGCATGACCCGCCGTACGAAGTGCGGTCTCGCCCGCTCCTTGTTGGGGGCCAGGGCCAGGAAGAACGCCGGCACACCGATGGTGAGGGTGGACAGCAGCGTCAGGTGGCGGGGCAGGAAGGGGTACTCCACCTGCGCGCACACCACCAGGACGGCCAGCAGCACCGAGTACACCGTCTTGACGAGGAACAGCGTCGCGACGCGGGTGATGTTGCCGATGACGCGGCGGCCCTCGGCGACCACCGAGGGCAGCGTGGCGAAGCTGTTGTCCAGCAGCACGATCTGGGCGACCGCCCGGGTGGCCTCCGAGCCCGACCCCATGGCGACCCCGATGTCGGCGTCCTTCAGGGCCAGGACGTCGTTCACGCCGTCGCCGGTCATCGCCACCGTGTGGCCGCGCGACTGGAGCGCGCCCACCATGTCCCGCTTCTGCTGCGGGGTGACCCGGCCGAAGACCGTGCCCTCGTCGAGGGCCGCCGCCCTCTCGTCCCGGGCGGCGGGCAGCCGGCGGGCGTCCACGGTGGTGCCGGTCAGGCCGAGCTTGGCGGCGACCGCGCCGGCCGAGACGGCGTTGTCCCCGGAGACCACCTTCGTACGGACCCCCTGCTCGGCGAAGTAGCGCAGCGTCTCGGCGGCGTCCGGCCGCAGGCGCTGCTCGAGGACGACCAGGGCGGCCGGCTTCGCCCCGTCGGTGACCTCCGGGTCGTCGAGGGGGCGCCGGACGCGGGCCAGCAGCAGGACGCGCAGGCCCTGCTTGTCGAGCCGCTCGGTTTCGGCCAGGGCCGGGTCGTCGCCGGGCAGCAGCACGTCCGGCGCGCCGAGCAGCCAGGTGCTGGACGTGCCGCCGTCCTCGGTGAGGGAGGCGCCGCTGTACTTGCGGGCGGAGGAGAAGGGCAGGGCCTCGGTGCAGCGCCAGCCGTCCACGCCCGGGTAGGCGTCGACGATGGCCTGCAGGGAGCCGTTCGGGCGGGGGTCGGACGCGCCGAGCGCGCCGAGCACCTTGCGTACGTACGTCTCGTCGCTGCCGCCGAGCATGCGCAGCTCGGTGACGTCCATGCCGCCCTCGGTGAGCGTGCCGGTCTTGTCCAGGCAGACCGTGTCGACGCGGGCGAGACCCTCGATGGCGGGCAGCTCCTGGACGAGGCACTGTTTGCGGCCCAGCCGGATGACGCCGATCGCGAAGGCGACCGAGGTCAGCAGGACCAGGCCCTCCGGGACCATCGGGACGATGCCGCCGACGGTGCGGGCGACGGAGTCCTTCAGGTCGTTGTCCTTCACCACCAGCTGGCTGATGACCAGGCCGATCGCGGTCGGGACCATCATCCACGTCACGTACTTCAGGATCGTGGAGATGCCGGTGCGCAGCTCGGAGTGGACCAGGGTGAAGCGGGAGGCCTCCTCGGCGAGCTGGGCGGCGTACGCCTCGCGGCCGACCTTGGTGGCCTGGAAGGCCCCGCCGCCGGCTACGACGAAGCTGCCGGAGAGCACCTGGTCGCCGGGGCGCTTGACGACCGGGTCGGCCTCGCCGGTGAGCAGGGACTCGTCGATCTCCAGGTGGTCGGTCTCGACGCAGACGCCGTCCACGACGATCTTGTCGCCGGGCCCGATCTGGAGGACGTCGTCCAGCACGATCTCGCAGGTGCCGACCTGTTCCGCCCGGCCGTCGCGGCGGACGGTCGGCCGGGTCTCGCCGATCAGCGCCAGGGAGTCGAGGGTCTTCTTGGCCCGCCACTCCTGGACGATGCCGATGCCGGTGTTGGCGAGGATCACGAAGCCGAAGAGGCTGTCCGGGATCGAGGCGACGACCAGCATGATCAGCCAGAGCACGCCGATGATCGCGTTGAACCGGGTGAAGACGTTGGCGCGGACGATGTCGAGCGTGGAGCGGCTGCTGCGCACCGGAACGTCGTTGACCTGTCCCCGCGCGACCCGCTCCGCGACCTGCGCGGAGGTCAGCCCGGTCCCGGCCGGCACGCTCGGGGCGGGGCGCGCCGGGTGGGAGCCGACCTGGGCGTCCGCGTCGAGATGCGTCATGCCTTCGACGGTACGTGCGGATTTCGGGCTTCACCCGCCGAGTGTCCGGAAGATCCGGCCTGGGGAGGACCGACATCGTGCCGTGGTGGCAGGGCCGGGCCGCTGCGGGGGCGTCCGTCGCCGCGTGCACGTCTCCCCTCAGGAGCCCACCCTCTGGAGTGATCTGCGTCACAGACTGTCACAGCGTTTCCCCGTGCGGTGTCTCAACGGCCGACCCCTTGAGACCAATGGAGCGACTCATGAAGCACCGCATCGTCGTCCTGGGCGCCGGCTATGCCGGGGCCTACGTGGCCGGGACCCTGGCCCGCCGGCTGTCCCCGCTGGACACCGAGATCACCGTGGTCAACGCCGAGCCGGACTTCGTCCAGCGGCTGCGGCTGCACCAGCTCGCGGCCGGCAGGGAGATCGAGGCCCCACAGCTCGCCGACGTCTTCGCGGGCACGGGGATACGGCTGCGCCTGGCCCGTGTCACCGCCGTCGACCCCGAGCGCCGGGTCGTGGCCCTGACGGACGCGGACGGCGGCGGTGAACTCGGCTACGACACCCTGGTCTACGCGCTCGGCAGCCAGGCCGCCGACCGCGGGGTTCCCGGGGCGGCCACACACGCCTTCGACGTCAGCAGCCGCCCCTCGGCGCTGCGCCTGCGCGAGGCCCTGGCCCACCTGGACAGGCAGGGCGGGCGCGTGCTGGTCGTGGGCGACGGGCTGACCGGCATCGAGACCGCCACCGAGGTCGCCGAATCCCGGCCCGGCCTGTCGGTGACGCTGGTCGCCCGCGGAGAGCTGGGCGCCGCGCTCTCCGCCGGAGCCCGCAGCCACCTGCGCCAGGCCTGCGACCGGCTGGGCATCACCGTTCTGGAGCACACCACCGTCGAGGCCGTCGAAGCGACGCGGGTGCGGTGCGCGGGCGGCGCCGCCCTGGCGTCCGACGCAACGGTGTGGACGGCCGGGTTCGCGGTCGGCCCGCTCGCTGCCGCCGGCGGGCTGGAGGTCACCGAGGCCGGACGGATCGTCGTCGATCGCACCATGCGCTCGCTCTCGCACCCGGACGTCTACGCCGTCGGCGACAGCGCCCACGCCATCGGGGACAACGGCCGTCCGCTGCCGATGTCCTGCGCTTCGGCGGGCTACACCGGCCGGCAGGCCGCAGCGGCGATCGTGGGACGCCTGACAGGCCGCGAGGTCCCGACAACCAAGCTGGAGTATCACGGCAACCACATCAGTCTCGGGCAGCGGGACGGCATCCTGCAGCTGGTCGGCGACGACGCACAGGCGAAGCCGACGTACGTGGGCGGCCGCAGGGCCGCGCGGATCAAGGCCGCCATCCTCAGGATGTCGTTGTGGACCACCTCGCACCCGACCTTCGGCCTGCCCAAGCGCAAGCTGCGTCTGGCCGCGCCGGATCCGTCCGCCGGGAAGACGGTCCCGCCCCTGGAGACCGAAGCAGCCGCCCGTGGCTGAGGACGCGGCCGTGCGTGGGCCGTCGCGGGGCGGGCAGCCTGACCAGGCATCCGAGGGAGGGGAAGAGATGACCGACCGGACCACCGACCTGGCGACCGAGGCGTTCGTCGCGCACCGCAACCTGCTGTTCACCGTCGCCTACGAGATGCTCGGCTCTGCGGCCGACGCCGAGGACGTCCTCCAGGAGACCTGGTTGCGGTGGGTCAAGGTCGACTTGGGACGGGTGAGCGACCAGCGGGCGTACCTGGTGCGGATCACGACCCGGCAGGCGCTCAACCGGCTGCGCACCATGAAGCGCCGCAGGGAGGCATACGTCGGCCAGTGGCTGCCCGAGCCGCTGGTCACCACGCCGGACGTGGCCGAGGACGTCGAACTCGCCGAGAGCCTGTCGATGGCGATGATGCTCGTTCTGGAGAGCCTTTCCCCGACCGAGCGGGCGGTGTTCGTGCTGCGCGAGGTCTTCGACGTCGACTACGACGAGATCGCCGAGGCCCTGGGCAAGACCCCGGTGGCCGTACGGCAGATCGCGCACCGTGCCCGCGGGCACGTCGACGCCCGCCGACCCCGCCGGACGGCCTCCGCGAGGGAGACCAGGGCGGCCCTGGAGTCCCTCCAGCGTGCCCTTGAGACCGGGAATCCACAGGACCTTCTCGACGTACTCGCCCCCGATGTCGTGCTGCTCAGCGACGGCGGCGGCGTCAAGAGGGCCGCGCTGCATCCGGTCATCGGCGCCGAGAAGATCGTCCGCTTCTACCTCGGCGGTTCCGCCAAAGTCGAGACCACCATCACCTGGGAGCCCACTGTGGTCAACGGCAGCCCCGCCCTCGCCGTACACGTGGGCGGCGAGCTGGACGGCGTCATGGCCGTCCGGGTCGAGGACGCCCGCATCACCGGCCTGTACTTCGTCCGCAATCCCGAGAAGCTGACGCACGTCACCTCCGAGACCACGCCCACCCTGCGCTGACGCCGACGGCTCGGACAGCACCCGTCCGTGCCGCACACCACAAGAGGGGGACCACACCATGATCAGACGAACGACGGCCGCACCGGGCGGACTCACCTTCCTCAGGACTGCGACAGCACTTCAGACCCTGACCCTCTTCTTCCAGGCGGTCACCGCCGGCATGCTGCTGACCTCGCCCCTTGCCGGGGAGGTGCACCACATCGGATCGCGCGTGATGTACGGCGCGTCGATGCTGTACGTGCTCGCTGCCGTCCTGGCCTGGCGCCCGGGCGGCGGCTCGGCCCGTCCCGCCCTGTACGCCACCGGCTTCCTCCTCCTCGCCTCGGTGCAGGTCGTGCTGGGCATCGCTCACATGCCCTCGTTGCACGTCCCCTTGGGCGTCGTGATGTTCGCCCTCAGCACCCTGTCCCTGGTCCAGGCGCTCACCCCGCGCTTGCCCGTGCGCCCCGCCGCACGGCCGTAGCCGCGCGGGGAGGCGCCACCGGAGCCGGCGGTCGAGCGCTCGGTCAGCCGCTCTGGCGGCCGCGCGGCGGCAACGCCGAGTACTACTCGGCAGGCGGATCCTCAGCCGCCTTCAGCGCCGCCGCCCGCTTGAGGGCGGCCTCCCGCCTGCGGACGTACCAGATGCCGTAAAGCCCCAGCCCCCCGCCGGCCAGGCAGGTCCACAGCCACCACACATGCCCCTGGTCCTCGAACCAGCCGTAGAACGGCAGCTGGACGAGGAAGAGGACGAACCAGACGATCGTCCCGCCGGTGACGGTGGCCACCACCGGCCCCTCCAGGGGCTCCGGTGCCTCGTGCTTGATGGGACCCGTAAAGAAGCCGGACATGGGCACAGCTTACGAGCCCGGCCGGTCTACGCGCGGAGATGGCGCCGGGGTCGTCATATGTTCATACTGAATCCGTTTGTCTCTGACCACATCTGTTCGTAGAAAACACCAACGGCGCCGGGGGACGCCCGCTGGTGATGAGGTCCCGCATGTCCACCTCGGCCCCCGCCCAGGCCCCCGCCCCCGAACAGCCGGGGGCGGGTTCCGCGTACGGCCCCCTCGACCGCTTCTTCCGGATCTCCGAGCGGGGCAGCACCCTGTCCCGTGAGATCCGCGGCGGTTTCGCCACCTTCTTCGCGATGGCCTACATCATCGTGCTGAACCCGATCATCCTGGGCAGCGCGAAGGACATGTACGGACATCAGCTGGACAACGGCCAGCTGGTCACCGCGACGGCCGTGACAGCGGCGTTCACCACCCTGCTGATGGGTGTCGTCGGCAACGTGCCGATCGCGCTCGCCGCCGGGCTGGGTGTGAACTCGGTGGTCGCCCTCCAGCTCGCGCCCCGGATGTCCTGGCCGGACGCCATGGGCATGGTCGTCCTCGCCGGGTTCGTGGTCATGCTGCTGGTCGCCACCGGACTGCGCGAGCGGGTCATGAACGCCGTGCCGTACGGCCTGCGCAAGGCCATCTCCATCGGCATCGGCCTGTTCATCATGCTGATCGGGCTCGTCGACTCGGGGTTCGTGAGCCGTATCCCGGACGCCGCCCACACGACCGTGCCGCTCCAGCTGGGCGCCGACGGCCACCTCACCGGCTGGCCCGTCCTCGTCTTCGTCCTGGGCGCGCTGCTCACCCTGGCGCTGATCGTGCGGAAGGTGTCCGGCGCGATCCTCATCTCCATCGTCGCCATGACCGTCGTCGCCGTGGTGATCAACGCGGTCGCCGAGGTGCCGAGCTGGGGCCTGACGACCCCGAAGTGGCCCGGCAACCCCTTCGCCACCCCGGACTTCGGGCTCGTCGGGCAGGTCAGCCTGTTCGGCGGGTTCGGGAAGGTCGGGGTGCTGACCGGTGTGCTGTTCGTCTTCACCGTGCTGCTGTCCTGCTTCTTCGACGCGATGGGCACGATCATGGGCGTCTCCGACGAGGCGAAGCTGACCGACGCCCAGGGGCAGATGCCCGGCATCAACAAGGTGCTCTTCGTCGACGGCATCGCGGTGGCCGCCGGCGGTGCCAGCTCCTCCTCGGCCACGACCTGCTTCGTCGAGTCGACGGCCGGGGTCGGGGAGGGCGCCCGGACCGGTCTCGCCAACGTCGTCACCGGCGCGCTGTTCGCCGTGGCGCTGTTCCTCACGCCGGTCGCCACGATGGTGCCGTCCCAGGCGGCCACCCCGGCGCTGCTCGCGGTGGGCTTCCTCATCCTGGCCGGTTCGGTCAAGGAGATCGACTGGGCCGACCCCACCCTCGCCATCCCGGCCTTCGTGACGATGGTGATGATGCCGTTCACCTACTCGATCACCAACGGCATCGGCATGGGCTTCCTCACCTTCGTCGTCCTGCGCCTGGCGGCCGGGCGGGGCCGGGAGGTGCCGGCGGCGATGTACGTCGTGGCGGCGGTGTTCGGCTTCTACTACCTGATGCCGGCCCTGGGCCTGACCTGATCGGCGTACGGGCAACCTGATCGGCACACGGTCACCTGATCGGCGTACCGCGCTCAGGTGACCCGCTCATGGGGTCCGTAGAACCTCTCCGTCTCCTCGACGGCGGTCTGGAACCGTTCGTCGAAGTCGTCGCGTATGAGCGTCCGGACGACGTAGTCCTGGACGCTCATCCCCCTTTTCGCGGCGTGCCGGCGGAGCCGTTCGAGCAGCTCGTGGTCGATGCGCAGGCTGAGCACACTGGTCCCCATGGACACGAGGGTCGCCGTACGCCCGCGTGCGGTGGGTCACGTTTCGCCGCCTGATCACTCGTACGAGTGATGTAGGGGAGGGGTGGCGCGGAGAGTGGGCCGGCTGTGCAGGCCGCCGCCATTGGTCTTTAGCGAGGGTAATGAGTTACGCTAAAGAACATGCCGGACCTCAGCCATGGCGACGACGCTGCCGCCGTGAACGCCCTCCGCTCCGCCGTGATGCGGCTGTCCCGTCGGCTCAAGCACCAGCGGGTCGACGAGTCGCTCAGCCCCACCGAGATGTCGGTGCTGGGCACCCTGGCCCGCTGCGGCCGGGCCACCCCGGGCGAGCTCGCGCGCAGGGAACACGTCCAGCCGCCCTCGATGACGCGCATCGTGGCCCTGCTGGAGGCCAAGGGACTGGTCCGGCTGGAGCCGCACCCCGAGGACCGGCGCCAGAAGGTCGTGACGCAGACCGAGCAGGCCGAGGCCATGCTCGAGGAGAGCCGCCGCAAGCGGAACGCGTTCCTGGCCTCCCTGGCGGAAGGCCTCGACGAGGACGAGTGGGCGAGACTCCGCGCCGCCGCCCCCGTGCTGGAGAAGCTCGCACATCTGTAGGCAGCAGCAAGAGCAAGGAGGCGAACCCTGTTGAGTTCGGGACCCGGAGCAGCTTCCGCCCCCGCACCTACTCCCCACGACTCCCCGACCGACCCGCTGCGCAAGCCCGCCCGCACGTCCTCCATGTTCTCCTCGCTGAGGGTCAGGAACTACCGCCTGTTCTTTCTCGGCCAGGTCGTCTCCAACATCGGCACCTGGATGCAGCGCATCGCCCAGGACTGGCTGGTGCTCAGCCTCACCGGCTCCTCGGCCGCCGTCGGCATCACGACCGCCCTGCAGTTCCTGCCGATGCTGCTGTTCGGCCTGTACGGCGGTGTCCTCGTGGACCGGCTGCGCAAGCGGCCCACGCTGCTGGTCACCCAGTCGGCCATGGCGCTGACCGCGCTCGCCCTGGCCGCCCTGACCCTCACCGGCCAGGTGCAGGTCTGGCACGTGTACGTCGCCGCCTGCGCCATGGGCCTGGCCACCGTCGTCGACAACCCGGCCCGCCAGTCCTTCGTCTCCGAGCTGGTCGGCAAGGAGCAGCTGCAGAACGCGGTCAGCCTCAACTCGGCGAACTTCCAGTCCGCCCGGCTGGTCGGCCCCGCCGTGGCGGGCCTGCTCATCACCGGCGTCGGCACCGGCTGGGCGTTCCTGTTCAACGGCCTGTCCTTCGTCGCGCCCCTGACCGGCCTGCTGCTGATGCGGGCCCGGGAGCTGCACACCGTCGAGCGCGCCCCGCGCGGCAAGGGGCAGCTGCGGGAGGGCATCCGGTACGTCACCGGGCGGCCCGAGCTGATCTGGCCGATCGTCCTGGTCGGCTTCGTCGGCACGTTCGCCTTCAACTTCCCCGTCTACCTGTCGGCCTTCGCGGACCACGTGTTCCACGGGGGAGCGGGCTCCTACAGCATGTTCAACACGCTGATGGCGGTCGGCTCGCTGGCCGGCGCCCTGCTGGCCGCGCGGCGCGGCACCGCCCGGCTGCGGGTGCTGATCGGGGCCGCGCTGGTCTTCGGCGCGCTGGAGATCGTGGCGGCCGTGACGCCCGAGCTGTGGATGTTCGCCCTGCTGATGGTGCCGCTCGGCCTGTTCGGCATGACGGTGAACGTCACCACCAACACCAGCATCCAGATGGCCACCGACCCGGCCATGCGGGGCCGTGTGATGGCCCTGTACATGATGGTGTTCCTCGGCGGCTCGCCGGTCGGCGCGCCGATCGTCGGCTGGATCACCGACACGTACGGCGCCCGCGTCGGCCTCGCGGTGGGCGGCGCGATCGCGGCCGCCGCGGCGGCGGTCATCGGTCTGATCCTGGCCCGGCTCGGCGGCCTGCGGCTGTCGGTCGGCTGGCACCGCGGGCACCCGCGGGTACGCTTCGTGCCGCGCGAGCGGCGGGAGGAACTGACGCCGGCGGCGTAGTCGGGGCGCTCCCGGTCAGTCGCGGGGGAACTCGTCCGTCCTGAGGACGGGCAGTCGCGCAGGACAACGATACGTACGGTCATACCGGCACGCCCGGCCCCGCGGCGGGGAGACTGACCCCCATGAGACTCTTCGCCGCCGTCCTGCCCCCCGAGGGCGTGACCCAGGAACTGGCCGCTCAGGTCGCCGAATTGAGGAAACTGCCCGGCGCGGACGCGCTGCGCTGGACCGGCCGCCCCGGCTGGCACTTCACCCTGGCCTTCTACGGGGAGGTCGACGACGGCCTCGTAGCGGACCTGTCGGCCCGGCTGGAGCGGGTCGCCCACCGCACCGCGCCGTTCCCGCTGGCAGTGCGGGGCGGCGGCCAGTTCGGGCACGGGCGGGCGCTGTGGGCCGGGGCCGAGGGAGACCTCGGGAGCCTGCGCCTGCTGGCGGACCGCGCCGAGGCGGCGGCCCGCAAGGCCGGGCTGCCGATGGGGGAGCACCGCCGCTACAAAGCCCACCTGACGGTGGCGCGCAGCCGCGAGGCGGTGGACGTCCGCCCGTACGTCGCGGCCCTGGACGCCTTCACCAGCCGCACCTGGACGGTGGAGGAGCTGGTGATGGTGCGCAGCCACCTGCCGGTGTCGGGGGTGCCGGGCGAGCAGCCCCGCTACGAGGCGGTCGCCCGCTGGCCGCTCGGCGCGGCCGGTTAGGCTCGAAGGCGTGGACCCGAAGACCCGGAACCGGATCATGGCCGGTGCGCTCGCGCTGATGTTCGTGGTGGTGGCGGTGGCGGCGGCGCTCGGAAAGTGACGCACCGCCGCTCCGCCCTTCGCTGCCCGGACTACCAGGCGAAGGCCTCGGGCGACGGCCCCGGCCCGGGGAAGATCTCGTCGAGCCCGGCCAGCAGCTCCTCCGACAGCTCCAGCTCGACCGCGCGCAGGGCCGACTCGAGCTGCCCCGCCGTGCGCGGACCGACGATCGGGCCGGTCACGCCGGGGCGGGTGAGCAGCCAGGCCAGGGCCACCTCGCCCGGGGTGTGGCCGTGCTTGTCGACCAGGTCCTCGTACGCCTGGATCCGCGCGCGGACGGCGGGGTCGGCGAGCGTCTCGGCCGCCCGGCCCGAGCTGCGCCGGGCGCCCTCGACCTCCTTCTTCAGCACACCGCCGAGCAGCCCGCCGTGCAGCGGCGACCAGGGGATCACGCCGAGCCCGTAGTCCTGCGCGGCCGGGATGACCTCCATCTCCGCGCGCCGCTCGAAGAGGTTGTACAGGCACTGCTCACTGACCAGACCGTACGAGCCCCGCCGGGCGGCGATCTCGTTGGCCTGGGCGATCTTGTACCCGGGGAAGTTGCTGGACCCCACGTACAGGATCTTGCCCTGCTGCACCAGGACGTCGATCGCCTGCCAGATCTCCTCGAAGGGGGTGCTGCGGTCGATGTGGTGGAACTGGTAGACGTCGATGTAGTCGGTCTGGAGCCGCTTCAGCGAGGCGTCCACGGCCCGCCTGATGTTCAGGGCGGACAGCTTGTCGTGGTTGGGCCAGACGGTGGCGCCGTCCGGGTCCATGTTCCCGTACACCTTGGTGGCGATGACGGTCCTGTCGCGGCGGCCGCCGCCCTGCGCGAACCAGTTGCCGATGATCGTCTCGGTGCGGCCCTTGTTCTCGCCCCAGCCGTACACGTTCGCCGTGTCGAAGAAGTTGATGCCCGCGTCCAGCGCCGCGTCCATGATGGCGTGGCTGTCGGCCTCGCCGGTCTGCGGACCGAAGTTCATCGTGCCGAGGACGAGGCGGCTGACCTTGAGTCCGGTGCGTCCGAGCTGCGTGTACTTCATGGTCCACAAGCCAACGTCCTGGAGTGAACTCCAGGCAAGCACGGAGGCGAGTCAGTCGCGGGGGAACTCGTCCGTTTTCAAGGTGAGTCCGACCACCGTGTCCGTGAGGTCGATGCCGTCGCCGAAGGGCACCTTAAGTCTCCGTGGCGAAGTCGTCGCCCTTCGGGTGCGTGAGGACGCGGCAGCGGCCCTGGTAGGGATCGACGACGAGGTAGACCGGGACTTCCGCGCGTGCGTAGGCGGCCTTCTCGGGGCCGTAGTCGTTGAGGTGCCCCGGGTAGTCGATGCGCACGTCGGACTTCACGCGCTTGCGGGGGTACTTGGTGCGCAGTTGCTCGACGATGTCGTACGGCGACCAGGACACGCGGAGGAACGCATATGCCAGGGCAGCGCACCGACGACCTCGTACGGCTTGTGCGCACCACCCTCGGCGACGTGCTGCTGGGCGTCTTCCTGCACGGCTCCGCCACCCTCGGCGGTCTGCGCCCGCACAGCGACCTCGACCTCCTGGCCGTCGTCCGCGAGCGGCTCACCGAGGAACAACGGCGGTTCCTGGTGGGGGAGTTGCTGGAGGTCTCCGGCGGCCCGGGCCGGCGGCCCGTCGAGCTGGCCGTCGTCGTCCAGGGGGACGTACGGCCCTGGCGGTACCCGCCGGTCTGCGACTTCCTGTACGGCGAGTGGCTGCGCGCCGAGTTCGAGGGCGGGGCCGTGCCGCGGCCCGGGCCCAGCCCGGATCTCGCGCCCCTGCTGACCATGGTGCTGCGCGCGGACGCCCCGCGGTACGGGCCGCCGCCCGCCGAGCTCCTCGACTCCCCTGCGCACGAGGACCTGCGGCGCGCGATCGTCGCCGGGGTGCCGCAGCTCATGGCCGAGCTGGAGTGGGACACGCGCAACGTGCTGCTCACCCTCGCCCGGGTGTGGACGACCCTCGTCACCGGCGGCATCCGGTCGAAGGACGCGGCCGCCGACTGGGCGCTGGAGCGGCTGCCCGCCGAGCACCGTCCGGTCCTCGCCCGGGCCCGGGCCGTCTACCTCGGCCGCGAGGAGGAGCACTGGGACGACCTCAGGCCCCGGGTCCGGCCCTGCGCGGACTTCCTCGGCCGTGCCGTCCAGGACGCCTACGCCTTAGGGCCCGCCCAGGCCCCACCCCTGGTACATCGCCTCCGCGAAGGCCGCCGCGATCTTGTGCTCGCCATGCGCGTTGGGGTGCGTGCCGTCGTAGGTGTCGGTGTGGGTGGTGTACGAGGGCGGGGGCGAGGCCAGCAGCACCGGGGAGCCGGGTTCGTCGAGGTCGGCGGCCGCCTTGGCCAGCAGTTCGTTGAAGCGGGTGACCTGCGCGGCGAAGCCGGGCTCGGACTCCGCCCGGACGTTGGGGATGACCGGCAGCCACACCATCCGGATCCGGGGCTTCGCCGCCCGGGCCTCGGCAACGAAGCTGGCGACGTTCCGCGCCGTCTGCTCCGCGTTCGTGTAGAAGCCGAGGTCGATCAGGCCGAGCGACACCAGCAGCACGTCCGCCCGGGTCTGCCGTACCGCCTCGCCGATCAGCGGCGCCATGTGCACCCAGCCCTCGCCCCAGCCGGCCAGGTGGGCGCGGGGGAAGTCGGGGTCGGCGTACGCGTACGACACGGGCGCCTGCGCCTGCTGGTCGTACAGCGTCTCGCGCGGGCCGACGAGGGTGAAGGGGCCGCCGTACGTGCCGCACAGGTGCTGCCACAGCCGGTAACGCCACGTGTGTTCGCCCGCGCTTCCGATCGTCATGGAGTCACCTACGGGCATCAACCTGAGCATCCGCTCATCATGGACGATCACCGGGCCCGGCGGGGTGTGAGGCCCGCCACCGCCCCGGAACGCGGGCACACGATGGCAGGCTTGGGGCATGCGCCGACCCTTCGCCCTCCTCACCGCGGCCCTCCTCCTGGGCGCCAGCGCCGTGCCCGCGGCCTTCGCCGCCGACGGGGACGAGGACTTCACGATCCAGGACCCGCGCATCACCGAGTCCAGCGGACTGGCCGCCTCCCACCTCCACCCCGGCATCTACTGGACCCACAACGACCAGGACGAAGGGGCCTACCTCTACGCCGTCGACAGCCGTACCGGGAAGACCGTGGCGACGATCACCATGACCGGCGTGGGCACCCCGCGCGACGTCGAGGCCATCGCCGTCGGGCCGGGCAACCAGCTCTACGTCGGCGACATCGGCGACAACTTCGGCGGCAAGTGGCCCTACGTATGGGTCTACCGGCTGCCCGAGCCCCAGCAGCTCAAGGACCAGACGATCCGGGCCACGCAGTACGTCGTGAAGTACTCCGACGGCCCGCGCGACGCCGAGTCGCTCGTCGTGCACCCGAAGACCGGGCGCGTCTACCTCATCGACAAGAACGAGGACGGCGGGCACCTGTACGAGGGGCCCGCCCGGCTCTCCCCGACGGGGAGCAACATCTTCCGCCCCGTCGCCCCCGTCGACCTGTGGGCCACCGACGCCGCCCTCTCGCCCGACGGCCGGCAGCTCGCCGTACGCGGTTACTTCGGCGGCATCTGGTACGACTGGAACGGCGGGAAGATCAAGCGCGGGGGACGCCTGAACGTGCCGCTTCAGGGGCAGGGCGAGTCCGTCAGCTACTCCGCCGACGGCACCAAGCTGATGTACGGCACCGAGGGAGCGAACAGCTCCGTCGAGGCGGACGACGCACCCGGCGGCACGTCCGCCCCGCGGGGCGGGAGTTCACGGGCGGAAAAGCAGGACGGCGGGGACGGCGAGGGCTCCGGGGTCCGCCTCACGGCCGGGGCCGTGGCGGTCGTCGCCGCCTGCGCCGTCCTGTTCGGCCTGCGCCGCAGGCGCCGCTGACCCGCCCTGAGGGGCCGTCACCGTGGACGGCCGGCGGCCGGCCGCCCTTCCCCCGGTGGCCCGTCGGCGTCACCAACCGTCCGGTCGCCTTCCGGCGCGCCGCGCCACCAGGACCTCCAGCCCGTCCAGCAGCCGTTCCAGGCCGAACGCGAAGTGGTCGAAGCCGGTGGCGAAGGCGTCCTCGGACAGGGCGGCCGTCCGGGGGAACTCGCCGCTCGCCATGGCCCGTTCGAGGAACGGCGTCTGCTGCCGCCAGAACTCCTCGTGGCTCAGGCCGGTTTCCTTCGCGGCCTCGTCCGCGTCGATCTCCATGCGGGCGATCCCGCCGGCGAAACTCTGCACCGAGATGATCACCGAGATCAGCTCGGGATCGCTGAGCCCCATGCCCTGCAGCGGAACCAGCGCGGCCTCCAGGGAGCGCAGCGAGCTCGGGCCGAGGACCGTGCGGGCCTGGTTGACCCGGAGCAGCCAGGGGTGGCGCCGGTAGAGGTGCAGGTAGCCGCGGGCCATGGACGCGACCGCGGCACGCCAGTCCGCCGCCTGTACGGGGGACGGCTCCAGCGCCTCGCCCTGCACCCGGTCCAGCATCAGGTCGAGCAGTTCGGCCTTGCCCGGCACGTACCGGTACAGCGACATCGTGCCGACGTCGAGCGCGGTGGACAGGCGCCGCATCGACACCCCGTCCAGCCCCTCCGCGTCGGCGATCTCGACGGCCGCCTGGACGATCCGGTCGAGGCTCAGCGCCGGCTTCGGACCCCGGCTGGGGCGCTCGCCGGTGCCCCACAGCAGCTCGAGGCTGGCCCTGATGTTGCCGCTGCCGCCCGTCTCCATCCTCGTCATGAAGCTCAGCGTAGCCCTCCTGACGTGGGTGTTTCCCCGCCTCGCGGAAAGCGCTGGACAGAAACTGAGTACGGCGTACTCTCTTATGGGTACACCGTACTCAGTTTATGGAGAGAGGGGTCCGGCGTGACCGCGTACGCCGTACTGGCCGAAGGCCTGGAGAAGCGCTACGGCGCCCGACGCGCCCTGGACGGCTTCGACCTGGCCGTCCGCTCCGGCACCGTGCACGGACTGCTCGGGCCGAACGGCGCCGGCAAGACCACCGCCGTACGGATCCTGTCCACGCTCGTCCGGCCGGGCGGGGGCCGGGCCACCGTGGCCGGGCTGGACGTGGCCCGGCAGCCGCGCGAGGTGCGGGCCCGGATCGGGCTCACCGGCCAGTACGCGGCTGTGGACGAGGCGCTCACCGGGCGGCAGAACCTGGAGATGTTCGGCCGCCTGTTCCACCTGGGCGGCCGGCGGGCCCGGCTGCGGGCCGCCGAGCTGCTGGAGCGGTTCGGTCTGACCGGCGCCGCCGACCAGGGCGTCGACGGCTACAGCGGCGGCATGCGGCGCCGCCTCGACCTGGCCGCCTCGATGATCCTCGCCCCGGCCGTGCTCTTCCTCGACGAGCCGACGACCGGCCTCGACCCCCGCAGTCGCGGTGAAGTGTGGCAGGCCGTACGGGAGTTGGTGGCGGACGGCACGACCGTGCTGCTGACCACCCAGTACCTGGAGGAGGCCGACCGGCTGGCCTCCCGGGTCACCGTGATCGACCGGGGGCGGGCCATCGCCGACGACACCCCGGACGGGCTGAAGGACCGGATCGGCGGCGACCGCGTCGAGGTCGTGGTCGCCGAGCGTGCCGAGATCCCCCGGGTGGTGAAGGTGGTCGCCCGGGTCGCGGACGGCGAACCCGAGGCCGACGAGGGCGAGTTGCGCGTGCACGCCCCGGTGGCCGACCGGGTCGCGGCCCTGACGCACGTGGCCCGGACCCTCCAGGACGAGGGCGTCCGGGTCGAGGACATCGGGCTGCGCAGGCCCAGCCTCGACGAGGTGTTCCTGCGCCTGACCGGACACCGCACGGACACACCGGAGACGAAGGGAGCCGCCGAGTGAGCGCGCTGACCCCCCTGGCCCGTTCCCGGGCCCACTGGCTGCTCGCCGACTGCGGGACCATCGTCCGCCGCGGCCTGACCCACTACCGGCGCCGGCCCGTGAACATCGCCTGGCAACTGGGCTTCCCGATCCTGTCGGTGCTGCTGTACGGCTATGTCTTCGGCAGCGCGATGAAGGTGCCCGGGGGCGGGGACTACCAGGACTTCCTCATGCCGGGGATGTTCGTGATGACGATGGCGTTCGGCTTCGTCAACACCGCGACCGTGGTGGTGTACGACGCCACCAAGGGAGTCATCGACCGGTTCCGCTCCATGCCGACGGCCTCCTCGGCCGTGGTCGCCGGGCGGGGTGTCACCGACCTGGTCGTCGCCTGCGCCGAACTCACCATCATGATGCTCACCGCTCTCGGCATGGGCTGGCGGCCGGACACGGGCGTGGGCTTCCTCGCCGCCTTCGGGCTGCTGCTGTGGCTGCGGTTCGCGCTGATCTGGGCGGGGGTGTGGCTGGGGCTGCTCGTGCCGGACCCGGAGGCGGCGGGCGGGCTCTTCGCGGTCGCCTTCCCGCTGACCATGATCTCCAGCGTCTACGTGGCCCCGCAGCTGATGCCCGACTGGCTGGGCTGGGTCGCGGCCTGGAACCCCGTCTCCTCCACCGCGGCGGCCACCCGCGAGCTGTTCGGGACACCGGCCGGCGGCGGCGACGCGTGGGTCGAGCGGCACGCGCTGCTCATGGCCGGGGTGTGGCCGGCGGTGCTGACGGCGGTCTTCCTCCCCCTCGCGGTACGCCGGTTCCGCCGGCTCAGCCGGTGACGTCGTAGTCCTTGACGTGTCCGTGTGTCCTGTCTTCCATGGGAGGTGCGGGTGTGGGAGCGCTCCCACTCGTTCCGGCCCGCGCCCCCCGAGAGGAAGCAGCGAGATGTTCCGCAGCTTGCGAAGAGCGCTGTGCGCTGCCGTGGCGGCCGTGCTGTTACCGCTGGCAGGAGCGCCGGCGGCGGACGCGGCGGAGCCGAGTGCCGGTGCCGGCTACTGGCACACCAGCGGCCGGAAGATCCTGGACGCGGCCGGGCAGCCGGTCCGTATCGCCGGCATCAACTGGTTCGGCTTCGAGACCGGCAACCGCGTCGTCCACGGCCTGTGGGCGCGCGACTACAAGAGCATGATCGACCAGATGAGGTCGCTGGGCTACAACACCATCCGGATGCCCTACAGCGACGACATCCTCAAGCCCGGCGCGATGCCCGACAGCATCACCTTCGCCGACGGCAAGAACGCCGACCTGCAGGGCCTGACGTCCTTGCAGGTGCTGGACCGGATCGTGGCGTACGCCGGTCAGGCCGGGCTGAAGATCGTGCTGGACCGGCACCGGCCGGACGCGGCCGGGCAGTCGGCGCTGTGGTACACCTCCTCGGTCCCCGAGTCGACGTGGATCACCAACCTCAAAGCGATGGCGGCCCGTTACAAGGGCAACCCCACGGTGGTCGGCATCGACCTGCACAACGAGCCCCACGACCCGGCCTGCTGGGGCTGCGGGGACACGGCGAGGGACTGGCGGCTGGCCGCCCAGCGGGCCGGCAACGCCGTGCTGTCGGTCAACCCCGAGCTGCTGATCATGGTCGAGGGCGTGCAGACGTACAACGGCGTCAGCGGCTGGTGGGGCGGCAACCTGATGGGCGTCGCCCAGTACCCGGTGCAGCTGGACGTGCCCAACCGGCTGGTCTACTCCGCGCACGACTACGCCACGTCCGTGGCCCAGCAGTCCTGGTTCAGCGACCCGTCCTTCCCCGCCAACATGCCCGGCGTCTGGGACAAGTACTGGGGCTACATCTTCCAGCAGAACATCGCCCCGGTGTGGGTGGGCGAGTTCGGTACGACGCTCCAGGCGGGCGTGGACCAGAAGTGGCTGGCCGCGCTGGTGACGTACCTGCGCTCCACCTCGGCGTACGGAGCCGACAGCTTCCACTGGACCTTCTGGTCCTGGAACCCCAACTCCGGTGACACCGGCGGCATCCTCAAGGACGACTGGCAGAGCGTGGACACGGTCAAGGACGGCTACCTGGCGAGCATCAAGGCGCCGGGCTTCACCGGGGGCGGGTCGGGCAACCCCGGCGATCCCGGCGGGCCCGGCGATCCCGGCGGCCCGGGGCAGGGGACGGCCACGTGCAGCGCCGCCTACACCGTCAGCAGCGACTGGGGCGGCGGCTTCAACGCCGAGGTGAAGGTGACCAACACGGGCACCACGGCCCTGAAGTCCTGGAAGGTGACGTGGACCTGGAGCGGGTCGCAGAAGGTCACCAGCATGTGGAACGCGTCGTACACGCAGAGCGGAGCAAGCGTCACCGCGGTGAACGCGGCTCACAACGGCAGTGTGCCGGTGGGCGGTTCGGCGAGCTTCGGGTTCGGCGCGGCGCCCGGAGGCGGAAGTGTGCCGAGTGTGAGCTGCACGGCGACGTGACCGGATCAGGGGCGTCCGGCCGGGCCATTCCGGGCGCCCTCGACCCGACTGTCCGTTATGTGACGAGGTTTAAGCGCGGAAGATGACTCGATTCGGTCAAGTCTTCGGCGAAAACGCTCGTGTGCCGTGTCATTATCCGAAACCATGCGGCGTGGGCCGCGGCACCCCGCGGCCCTGAACCCCCCTCACCCTTTCTGAGGAAGCTGCATGAGAACAAGCACAGCCGTGCTGTGCGGCGCCACCGTCGTACTGGCCGGGACCCTCACCGCCGCCCCCGCCAACGCCACCGTGTCCCATCCGGCGCACTCCGCCGTGACCTCCCAGGTCAGTTGGAAGAAGTGCGCCACGGAGGACTACCCGACGCTCCAGTGCGCGTCGGTGAAGGTGCCGCTCGACTACGCCAAGCCCCAGGGGAAGAAGATCACCCTGGCGCTGTCCCGCGTGCCGCACACCTCGTCGACGTACCAGGGCCCGCTGCTGGTCAACCCGGGCGGCCCCGGCGGCAGCGGCCTCACCCTGGCCGGTTTCGTCGCCTCCTCGCTGCCCAAGAAGGTCGCGGCCCAGTACGACGTCATCGGCTTCGACCCGCGCGGCGTCGGCAAGAGCCGGCCCGCCCTGGACTGCAAGCCGGGCCAGTTCGACCCGGTGCGCCCGGACAGCGTGCCGAGCACCCCCGCGATCGAGAAGGCCAACCTCGCGCGCGCCAAGAACTTCGCCGCGGCCTGCGGCAAGAAGTACGCGGACGTCCTGCCGTACATCAACACGGTCAGCGCCGTGAAGGACATGGACTCGATCCGCAAGGCCCTCGGCGCCAAGAAGATCAACTACTTCGGCTACTCGTACGGCACCTACCTGGGCGCGGTCTACGCCAAGCTGTACCCCGAGCGGGTCCGGCGCCTGGTGCTGGACTCGATCGTCGACCCGACCGGCGTCTGGTACGAGGACAACATCCAGCAGGACTACGCCTTCGACAAGCGCCACAAGGCGCTCATGGCGTGGATAGCCAAGTACAACGCCACGTACAAGCTCGGCACCGACCCGAAGAAGATCGAGGCCAAGTGGTACGCCCTGCGGGCGGCCCTGGCCAAGAAGCCCGCGGGCGGCAAGGTGGGCGCCTCCGAGCTGGAGGACACCTTCATCCCCGGCGGCTACAACAACGCCTACTGGCCCTTCCTGGCCCAGGCGTTCGCGGCCTACGTGAACGACAAGAACGCCGAGCCGCTGGTGAAGGCGTACGAGAACTTCGCGGCCGTCGACGCCTCCGGCGACAACGGCTACAGCGTCTACACCTCGGTGCAGTGCCGTGACGCGTCCTGGCCGCGCGACTGGAAGCAGTGGCAGAAGGACAACTGGGCGGTGTACGAGAAGGCGCCGTTCATGGCCTGGAACAACGCCTGGTACAACGCGCCGTGCGCGTTCTGGCCGACCAAGTCGCTCAAGCCCGTGAACGTCTCCAACAGCAAGCTGCCTCCGGTGCTGCTGTTCCAGGCGACGAAGGACGCGGCCACCCCGTACCAGGGCGGTGTCACCATGCACCGGCTGCTGAAGGGCTCCAGCCTGGTGGTGGAGCAGGGCGGCGGCAACCACGGCATCTCGCTGAGCGGCAACGCCTGCCTCGACAAGTACCTGGCCGCCTACCTCACCAACGGCAAGGTCCCGCACGGCAGCGGGGTCGCCGACGCGGTCTGCCAGAAGCTGCCCGACCCCAAGCCGCAGAGCGCGGCGGCGAAGGCGATGACCTCGCAGCAGCCGGCCCTCACCACGGCCGGCCGGACCCTGAGCTCGCTCCTCGGCTTCGGCCGCTGAGCGATGTCCGCCTGAGCACCACCCGGCACCACGCGAGGGGCGCCCGGCTCGGCCGGGCGCCCCTCGGCGTGCGTACCTCGTGCGACCGCTACAGACGCTCGATCACGTAGTCGACGCACTTGGTCAGCGCCTCGACGTCCGCCGGGTCGATCGCCGGGAACATCGCGATGCGCAGCTGGTTGCGGCCGAGCTTGCGGTAGGGCTCGGTGTCGACGATGCCGTTGGCGCGCAGCACCTTGGCGACGGCGGCGGCGTCCACCTCGTCGGTGAAGTCGATCGTGCCGATCACCTGGGAGCGCTTGGCCGGGTCGGTGACGAACGGGGTCGCGTACTTGGCCTCCTCCGCCCAGGCGTACAGACGGCTGGAGGAGTCCTTCGTCCGGGCGGTGGCCCAGTCCAGACCGCCCTGCCCGTTGATCCACTCCAGCTGCTGGTTCAGCAGGAAGAGGGTGGCGAGGGCTGGGGTGTTGTACGTCTGGTTCTTGCGCGAGTTGTCGATCGCGGTCGGCAGGGAGAAGAACTCCGGCACGTGCCGGCCGCTCGCGTGGATCCGCTCGGCGCGCTCGATCGCGGCCGGGGAGAAGATGCCGATCCACAGACCGCCGTCGGAGGCGAAGGACTTCTGCGGGGCGAAGTAGTAGACGTCGGTCTCGGCGACGTCGACGGGCAGCCCGCCGGCGCCGGAGGTGGCGTCGACCAGGACGAGGGCGCCCTCGTCGGCCCCGGCCACGCGCCGGATCGGCATGGCGACACCGGTGGAGGTCTCGTTGTGGGTGAACGCGTAGACGTCCACACCGGCCTCGGCCTGCGGCTCGGGGTGCGTGCCCGGGTCACTGGAGACCACGGTGGGGTCGGCCAGCCAGGGCGCGAGCTTGGCGGCCTTGGCGAACTTGGAGGAGAACTCGCCGAAGCTGAGGTGCTGCGACTTGTTCTCGATCAGGCCGTGCGTCGCGATGTCCCAGAACGCGGTGGAGCCGCCGTTGCCGAGGATCACCTCGTAGCCGTCGGGCAGGGAGAACAGCGTGCTGATGCCCTCACGCACCTGGCCGACCAGGTTCTTCACCGGGGCCTGGCGGTGGGAGGTGCCCATGAGGGACGTACCGGTGGCGGCCAGCGCCTGCAGCGCTTCCGTCCGCACCTTGGAGGGGCCCGCGCCGAAGCGTCCGTCGGCGGGCTTGATGTCAGCGGGAATCTGGATCTCGGCCACGGAGGCGAGCGTAGTCGTTCCGGGAAACGTGCGTGAAACGTCGTCCGTCGGGTGAGACGGGGTCGTGGACGGTTGTGGACGGTCGTCCGGCGGTCGCCCCGCGGTCGTCCAGGGGCGCTCGTACGCCGACGCCAGTACACCGGGATACTCCCGCCGTCAGACGCCCGGGCGGCCGCCGCCCGGCACGGTGGTGGGCATGAAGCTGACTCGTCCCGCGCGCCGGGCCTGTCTCGTCGTCCACGTCACCGCCTCGGCCGGCTGGCTGGGGCTCTCGCTGGGCCTGCTCGCGCTCGGCACCACGGCGGCCACCACCGGTTCGGCGGCGACGGTGGAGGCGTCCGTCAGGGCCATGAAACTCTTCGCCGACTGGCTCCTGCTGCCGCTGGCCCTCCTCACCCTCCTCAGCGGCCTGCTGCTGTCCCTGGGCACCCCGTGGGGCCTGGCCCGGCACCGCTGGGTCTACGCCAAGTTCTGGCTGACCCTGGCCACGACCACGGCCACGGCCTTCGCGCTGCGGCCCGGGGTGAACGGAGCGGTGGCCGCGGTCGCGGCGGGGCATCCGCTGCCGGACGCCGGGGACGTTCTGTTCGGCCCGGTCGTCTCGCTGTCGGCGTACGTGTTCATGACGGTGATCTCGGTGCTGAAGCCGTGGGGGCTGACGAGGAGGGGGCGGCGGTTGCGGGAGGTGGCCGGGGCCGGTCGGTAGTCGTCATGGCCCTGGATCAGGGCGAGTCGCGCGTTTCGACCTCTGACAAGCCGAGCGCTTCCAGCAGGGGGACCAACTGCGTCAGATACCAGCCCATGTCGCAGAACTTCGTGGAACCCGGCAGCGGCTTGGGGTTGACGCCGATCACGTAGGACAGAGACCTGCGCCCTGGATGGAACAAAAGATCACCTCCGCGTTCCCCGTCCGGGAAGAGCAGGGTGATTCCGACCGTCCGGTCCTTCCAGTGACCTCCCCCCATGGAGGAGATGATCTCGTCCCTCCGACAGACAGGTGCCCGCTGCCACTCGAACATGCCGTCTTCGTCGATCAGGTAGGTCAGCTCGCCCTCCGGGGTCGGCTTCATACCGGCCCGCATGAGGGTGTGCACGGTCGCCGGCACGTCAAGCGGATCATCGAAGGTGAAGTCGATGTCCACGGAGCGGGTCATGTCCTTACATCCTTCTTCCTAGGTCGGTGCATACGGGGCAGGCGGCTCACCTGAACTCTGGCTCCTGCCATCGGACACCCGTTGGACGCTTCCCTTCGGACGACAAGAACTCCGCTCCAGGAAGCGTCGAAGCAACCGCAATGCGGGTTCGTGATGATAGGACTCCGCGATCTGCAGGGGCGTGTCCCCGGAATCTGCCGGCAGCTCCGGATCGGCACCGTACGCCAGCAGAATTGCGGTTGCGGCAGTGTTCAGTGGATGACCTGTTTGCACCTGCCCGTCACCTTCGACGTCGATGGCGTGAGTAAGCAGCGTATGGCCGAAGCACCTCTCGTTGGGATCGACACCAGAGTCCAGCAGTCTGGAAAGGGCTTCATAATCACTGCCTTCTACGGCCTTGTGGGCAGGTGTCCATTCATTGGCATCTTGATTCGAGTCCTCATGTGGTCTGTGATGCATCGAGTCTCCATAACAGCGTCACCGACGTCCGGTCCTGCCAGGACCTCATCCTGCCGCGTCGAGCCACCGAGGCTGTGACGCCACCGCGGGCGGGCATTCTGAACCCATGACCGACCTCCGGGCCCTGGAAACGCACCTGCGCGCCGCCGTCCAGGGCGACATCGACTTCGGGCGTACCGCTCGCGCCCTGCACACCATGGACGCCTCCAACTACCGCCGTGTCCCGCTGGGGGTCGTCGCGCCGCGGGACGCCGATGATGTGGTGGCCGTGCTGGAGGTGTGCCGGGAGCAGGGGGTGCCCGTCGTGGCCCGGGGCGGGGGGACCTCGATCGCCGGGCAGGCCACCGGTGCCGGTGTGGTGCTGGACTTCACCCGGTACATGAACCGGCTGCTCGCGCTGGACCCCGGGGCGCGGACCGCCGTCGTGCAGCCCGGCCTGGTGCTGGACCGCCTCCAGGAGGCCGCCGCCCCGCACGGGCTGCGGTTCGGGCCCGACCCGTCCACGCACAGCAGGTGCACGCTGGGCGGGATGATCGGCAACAACTCGTGCGGCTCCCACTCGGTGGCGTGGGGGACCACCGCGGACAGTGTGCGCGAGCTGGCTGTCGTCACCGCGCGCGGGGAGCGGTTGCGGCCCGGAGCCGGGTGGGCGGGGGCACCGGAAGGACTGCGGGCTCTGGTCGAGGGGGAGTTGGCGCGGCTGCGGACCGGGTTCCCGCAGCTGCCCCGCCGTATCTCCGGGTACGCGCTGGACGCGCTGCTGCCGGAGAAGGGCGCCGATGTGGCCCGGTCCTTCTGTGGCTCCGAGGGGACTCTCGGCCTGCTGACGGAGGCCGTCGTACGGCTCGTCGAGGCGCCGCGCGCGCGTGCGCTCGCGGTGCTGGCGTACGCCGACGAGAGCACCGCCGCCGAGGCCGCGGCCGGGCTGCTCGGCCACGGCCCGCTGACGGTGGAGGGCATGGCGGCCGACCTGGTGCCGGCGGGGACGGCGGAGCTGCCCCGGGGCGGGGCCTGGCTGTTCGTGGAGACCGGCGGCAGCACCGAGGGCGAGGCCCGCGCGCGTGCGGAGCGGATCGTGCGGGCCGCCGACGTCGTGGACGCCCTCGTGGTCACGGACCCGGCCCGGCAACGTGCCCTGTGGCGGATCCGGGAGGACGCCAGCGGGACCGCGACCCGGATGCCGGACGGCTCCGAGGCCTGGCCCGGCTGGGAGGACTGCGCGGTGCCGCCCGCCCGGCTGGGCGCCTACCTGCGGGAGTTCCGCGCGCTGCTGGCCGGGCACGGCCTGCGCGGCACACCGTACGGGCACTTCGGGGACGGCTGTATCCACGTCCGGATCGACTTCGATCTGCTCACCGAGCGGGGCGTCGCCCGGTTCCGGCGGTTCTCGGAGGAGCTCGCCGACCTGGTGGTGGCGCACGGCGGGTCGCTGTCCGGGGAGCACGGGGACGGGCAGGCCCGGGCCGAACTGCTGCCGAGGATGTACGGCCGTGAGATGGTCGGCCTCTTCGAGCGGGTCAAGGCCCTCTGGGACCCCGACGACCTGCTCAACCCGGGGACGCTGGTGCGGCCCGCGCCCCTCGACTCCGCCCTGCGGTTCTCGGTGCTGCCGCGCGAGCCCGTCGACGTGGCCTTCGGCTACCCGGCCGACGGCGGCGACTTCGCCGCCGCGGTGCGCCGCTGCGTGGGCGTCGCCAAGTGCCGTACGGCGTCCGTGTCCGGCTCCGCCGTGATGTGCCCGTCCTTCCGGGTCACCGGCGCCGAGGAGCACTCCACGCGCGGGCGTGCCCGGCTGCTGCACGAGATGCTCGCCGGTGAGGTCGTCACCGACGGCTGGCGGTCGACGGAGGTACGGGACGCCCTCGACCTGTGCCTGTCCTGCAAGGGCTGCCGGTCGGACTGCCCGGTCGGGGTCGACATGGCCACCTACAAGGCGGAGTTCCTGCACCACCACTACGCCGGGCGCCGCCGGCCCGCCGCCCACTACGCGCTGGGACGGCTGCCGGTGTGGCTCCGCGCGGTGGCCCGTACGCGCACCGCTCCGCTGGTCAACGCCCTCGCCCGCACCCCGCTCCTGGCCCGGGCGGCGAAACGGCTGGGCGGGATCGCGCCCGAGCGGGAGATCCCGCGGCTGGCGCGGCGGACCTTCAGCCGGTGGTGGGAGCGACGCCCTGCCCGGACCGCCACCGGGGACCTCGTCATCCTCTGGCCGGACACCTTCACCGAGCACCTGTCGCCGTCGGTGGGGCAGGCGGCCGTACGGGTGCTGGAGGCGGCGGGGCTGCGGGTCGCGCTCCCGCCGACCGTGCGCCTGGAGAAGGCACCCGTGGGGGACGGCAGGACCGTCGCCCTCGACCCGCTGTCCCTGCTGCGGGGCCGGGGCCGGGTCTGCTGCGGCCTGACGTACGTGTCCACCGGACAGCTGGACCGCGCCCGCCGGGTCATGCGCCGCACGCTCGACCTGATGGCCCCCGTCCTGGACACCGGCGCCCCCATCGTCGTGCTGGAACCCAGCTGCGCCGCCGCCCTGCGCACGGACCTCCCCGAGCTGCTGCACGACGACCCGCGCGCCCGCCGGCTCGCCGACCGGGTCCTCACCTTCGCGGAGGCACTCCAGCGCCACGCCCCGGGCTGGACCCCGCCCCGCCTGGACCGCCCGGTGGCCGGCCAGACCCACTGCCACCAGCACGCCGTTCTCGGCGACGCCCCGGACCGCCGGCTGCGCGCCGCCGCGGGCCTCACCGGCGACCTCAGCGGCGGCTGCTGCGGGCTCGCGGGCAACTTCGGCTTCGAGCGCGGGCACGTCGAGGTGTCCAGGGCGTGCGCGGAGGAACAGCTGCTGCCGTCCGTACGGCACGCGCGCGAGGACACCGTGATCCTGGCCGACGGGTTCTCGTGCCGCACCCAGCTGGAGCAGCTGGCGGGGGTGCGCGGGAGGCACCTGGCGGAGGTGCTGGCGGACGGGCTCGACGGACTCGACGGGCAGGCCGGCTGACCCGGGGGCGGTACGCGGGAGGCGAACACCTGGGCGGTCGCGGTCCCCGCCCGGCGAAGGTGAACCCATGTCTGCCCAGCCACCCCTCCACCGCGTCGCCGTCCTCTCCGACATCCACGGCGTCCTGCCCGCCCTCGAAGCGGTCCTCGCGGAGCCCGACGTGGCCGCCGCCGACCGGATCGTGCTCACCGGTGACATCGCGGCCGGCCCGCAGCCGTCCGAGGTCCTCGAACTGCTGCGCGCCCAGGGCGACCGGGTGCTGTGGGTCGCCGGGAACGCCGACCGGGAGCTGGTCGAGTACCGGCAGGGCAGGCCGGGGGAGTACCCGGACCCGATCACCCCGTACGCCGCCGAGCGGCTCAGCGACGAGCAGGCCGCGTTCCTCGACTCGCTGCCGAAGACCCTCACCCTCACCGTCGACGGCCTCGGCACCGTCCTGTTCTGCCACGCCACGCCCCGCGACGACGAGGAGGTCGTGCTCGTCGACTCCCGGCTCGCCCGCTGGGCGGAGGTGTTCGAGGGCCTCGACGACGACGTCCGTACGGTGGTGTGCGGGCACACCCACATGCCGTACGTGCGTCTGGCCCACGGCCGTCTGGTCGTCAACCCGGGCAGCGTCGGCATGCCCTACGGCCGCTCCGGCGCCCACTGGTGCCTCCTCGGGCCGGGCACGGACCTGCGGTCGACGTCGTACGACATCCCGGCCGCCGTCGGGCGGCTCGTCGCCGCGTGCTCCTACCCGGGCATCGCCGAGTGGGCCGACACCTACCTGCGTGCCCGGGTGACCGACGCCGACGCCCTTGCGGCGTTCGGGCCACGGGACGGGCGGGGCTGAGTGTCGGGGCCGGGCGGCGGCCCGGGCGGTTCCTACGCTGGCCGGACCCGCCGCCCACCCAAGGAGTGCGCGCATGGCCTTCCGCGTCCAGCCCCTCAGCCGTGACGAGCACCTGGCGTTCGTCGCGTCCCGCCCCTCCGCCAGCCCCCTGCAGATGCCGTCCTGGGGCGAGGTGAAGCCGGACTGGCGGGCGCGCAGCATCGGGTGGTTCGACGACGGCCGGGGCGGGCGGCTCGCCGGGGCGGGGCTGGTGCTGCTGCGTCCGCTGCCCGGGCTGCGGCGGTCCCTGGCGTATCTGCCGGAGGGGCCGCTGATCGACTGGTACGCGGCCGACCTCGACCGCTGGCTCGCGCCGATGCTCGCGCACCTGAAGAGCCAGGGCGCCTTCGCGGTGCGGATGGGGCCGCCCGTCGTGGTGCGCCGGTGGAACGCCGGGACGGTGAAGGCGGCCATCGCCGACCCGGCCGCGCGGCGCCTGGGCGAGGTGCGGGCGGACGCGTACGACGAACGGGCCGACGGCATCGCCAACCGGCTGCGCCGGATGGGCTGGCGGCGGACCGGACCCGGCGGCGAGGACGGCTTCGCCGCCGGGCAGCCCCGGTACGTCTTCCGGGTGCCCCTCACCGGGCGGTCGCTGGACGACCTGCGCGCCGGGCTCAACCAGCAGTGGCGGCGCAACATCAGGAAGGCCGAGCAGGCGGGGGTCAAGGTCGTCCGCGGTGGCTACGAGGACCTGCCGGTCTTCCACGAGCTGTACACCGAGACGGCCGAGCGGGACCGTTTCCTGCCGCGCCCGCTGCCCTACTTCCAGCGCATGTGGACCGCGCTGACCGCCGAGCACCCCGACCGCATGCGGCTCTACCTCGCCCACCACGACGGCGAGGTCCTCGCCGGGGCCACGATGCTGACCGTCGGCGACCACGTCTGGTACTCCTACGGCGCCTCCAGCAGCCGCAGGCGCGAGGTGCAGGCCGCCAGCGCCGTGCAGTGGCGGATGCTGGCCGACGCCCACGCACGCGGCGCCGCCGTCTACGACCTGCGCGGCATCACCGACACCCTGGAGGAGGCCGGCCACCTGCTCGGACTGCTCCGCTTCAAGGTGGGCACGGGCGGCGAGGCCGCCGAGTACCTCGGCGAGTGGGACTTCCCGCTCAACAAGCTGCTGCACAGGGCTCTGGAGCTGTACCTGGCCAGGCGATGACGCCGCAGTGACGTCTCACCCACCGGGACAGAGGCATGGGGGCTTCACACTCCTGACCGGGTCTATTACCGTGGACTCGACAGTTCACTTCGATGAACACCCGAGTCGAGCCCCAGGACCGCCCGTGACCACCCCGGAAGCCCCCGCCGCGACCCCCCTGACCCCGGCCGCCCCGCCCGCGAGCGGCACCCCAGGCCGCCGGGGCTCCCTCGGGCCGGTGGGACTGGTGCTGGCCGGAGGGATCTCGGTGCAGTTCGGCGGCGCGCTCGCGGCGCTGCTGATCCCGCGGGCCGGCGCGCTCGGGGTCGTCACCCTGCGGCTGCTGGCCGCCGCGCTGGTGCTGCTGCTGATCTGCCGTCCGCGCCTGCGCGGCCACTCCCGCGCCGACTGGGGAACGGTCGTCGTCTTCGGTGCCGCCATGGCCGCGATGAACGGCCTGTTCTACCAGGCCCTCGCCCGCATCCCGCTCGGCCCCGCGGTCACCCTGGAGGTGCTGGGGCCGCTGGCGCTGTCCGTCCTGACCTCCCGCCGGGCCCTCAACCTCGTCTGGGCCGGGCTCGCCCTCACCGGCGTCTTCCTCCTCGGCGGCGGAGGCTTCGGCAACCTCGACCCCTGGGGGGTCGCCTTCGCCCTGGGGGCCGGCGCCATGTGGGCGGCATACATCGTTTTCAGCGCCCGTACGGGCCGCCGCTTCCCGCAGGCCGACGGGCTGGCCCTCGCCATGGCCGTGGCGGCCGTGCTGTTCCTGCCCCTGGGGATCGCCGAGTCGGGCCCGCGCCTGGCCGAGCCGGCCACGCTGGCCCTGGGCGCCGCGGTGGCGGTCCTCTCCTCCGTCCTGCCCTACACCCTCGAACTCCTCGCCCTGCGCCGCCTGCCCGCCGCCACGTTCGCCGTGCTGATGAGCCTGGAGCCGGCCATCGCGGCGAGTGCGGGCTTCCTGATCCTCGGCCAGGCCCTCTCCGCGAGCGAGGCGGCCGCCATCGCACTGGTCATCGCGGCGAGCATGGGCGCGGTACGGACTCAGGTGGGGCGGGCGAAGAGGGCCGGGGCGCGGGACGCCTGACCCGCCCGCGGTCCTCCAGGGTTGCGGTAGCTGTCGGTCAGGTTCGGGGCGGTGCCGTCGAGGGTCAGCGCGTTGTAGGACAGGCGGTCGTGGTGCGCCTGCGTCCGAGGTTCCGAAGGCCGCCCCCGGGTCGGAGAATTATGCAAGCATGCTTGCTTGTTTTCGGCGCGGCTGCCATGCTCCTCAGCACGCCGCACCACCCCGCCCCGCACACCGCCGTGCCCCGAGGGGAGCGCCCGTGTCCGATCCGTCGCCCGTGCTCGACGACCTGCGCGAGGAGAGCGAGGAACTCGACCGGCTCGTGGCCCGCCTGGCCCCCGGGCAGTGGACACGCGCCACCCCCGCGCCCGGCTGGACCGTGGCGCAACAGATCGCCCACCTCGCCTGGACCGACCGCTCGGCCCTGCTGGCCGTGACCGACGCGGAGGCCTTCCAGCTCCTGGTGGACAAGGCGCTCGCCGCGCCCGGCTCGTTCGTCGACGAGGGCGCCGAGGAGGGCGCCCGGGTGCCGCCCGCCGCCCTGCTGGCCCGGTGGCGCGCAGGACGTACGGCGCTGGACAGGGCGCTGCGGGCCGCACCCCCGGACACCCGCTTCCCCTGGTACGGCCCACCCATGTCGGCGGCGTCCATGGCCACGGCCCGGCTCATGGAGACCTGGGCACACGGCCTGGACGTGGCGGACGCGCTCGGCGTCACCCGCGCCCCCACCGACCGGCTGCGGCACATCGCCCGCCTCGGCGTGCGCACCCGCGACTTCTCCTACGGCGTCCACGGCCTCACCCCGCCCGCCGCCCCCGTCCGCGTCGAACTCCGCGCACCGAGCGGCGCGCTGTGGACGTACGGCCCCGAGGAGGCCCCGCAACGGGTCACCGGCCCGGCCCTCGACTTCTGCCTGCTGGTCACCCAGCGCGCCCACCGCGCCGACCTCGCCCTGCGGGCCGACGGGCCCGACGCCGACCGCTGGCTGGACCTCGCGCAGGCCTTCGCGGGCCCGCCCGGCGCCGGGCGCCCGCCGAAGGGGGACGCCGGGTGAGGGCCCTGCGCATCGGCAACGCCTCCGGCTTCTACGGCGACCGTTTCGACGCGATGCGCGAGATGCTCACCGGCGGCGACCTGGACGTCCTCACCGGCGACTACCTCGCCGAGCTGACCATGCTCATCCTCGGCCGGGACCGGCTGAAGGACCCCGCCGCCGGATACGCCCGCACGTTTCCCCGGCAGCTGGAGGAGTGCCTCGGGCTCGCGCACGAGCGGGGCGTGAAGATCGTCACCAACGCCGGGGGACTCAACCCGGGCGGACTGGCCGCGCGCGTACGGCAGTTGGCCGACCGGCTCGGCCTGCCCGTCAAGGTCGCGCACGTCGAGGGCGACGACCTCACCGACCGGTTTCCGGGCACGCTTGCCGCGCACGCCTACCTCGGCGGCTTCGGCATCGCGGCGTGCCTGCGGGCGGGCGCCGACGTGGTGGTCACCGGCCGGGTCACCGACGCGGCCCTGGTCACCGGGCCCGCCGCCGCCCACTTCGGATGGCGGCCGACGGACTACGACCGCCTCGCGGGCGCGGTGGTCGCCGGGCACGTCCTGGAGTGCGGGACGCAGGCCACCGGCGGCAACTACGCCTTCTTCGCCGAGGACGGCCGCGATGTGCGCCGCCCCGGCTTCCCGCTCGCCGAACTGCACGAGGACGGCAGCAGTGTGATCACCAAACACCTCGGCACCGGCGGCTTCGTCGACACCGGCACGGTCACCGCGCAACTGCTGTACGAGACGGCCGGCGCCCGGTACGCCGGCCCCGACGTCACCGCTCGGCTGGACACGGTCCGGCTCACCCAGGACGGCCCCGACCGGGTCCGTGTCGACGGCGTACGCGGCGAGGCCCCGCCCCCGACCCTCAAGGTGGGGCTGAACCGGCTCGGCGGCTTCCGCAACGAGGTCGTCTTCGTCCTCACCGGCCTCGACATCGAGGCCAAGGCCGCCCTGGTGCGGGAGCAGATGACACCGGCGCTCGCTGAAGTCGCCGAGTTCCGCTGGGCGTTGGTCCGCACCGACCGGCCCGACGCCGACACCGAGGAGAGGGCCAGTGCCCTGCTGCGCCTCGTCGTACGGGACCCGGACCAGGAGGCCGTCGGCCGGGCGCTGAGCGGGGCCGCCGTGGAACTGGCGCTGGCCTCCTACCCCGGCTTCCATGTGCTGGCGCCTCCCGGAAAGGGCACGCCCTATGGGGTCTTCCAGGACGTGTACATCCCCCATGTGGCCGCCGCCCATGGTGTCGCCCCTCATGTGGCCGCCCCTCATGTGGCCGCCGCCCATGGTGTCGCCCCTCATGTGGCCGCCCCTCATGTGGCCGCCGCCCGTGGCGCCGCCGCCCACAGCCCCGTCCCCCATGTGGCCGTCCTCCACGACGGACGCCGCGTCCCCGTCTCCCCGGCCCAGGACACCGCCGTACTGGAGGACGTGCCGGAGCCGCCGCTGCCCGAGCCGCTGCCGCCGGGGCCGGTCCGACGCGCCCCGCTCGGGCTGGTCGCCGGGGCCCGCAGCGGTGACAAGGGCGGCAACGCCAACGTCGGCGTGTGGGCCCGCAGCGACGACGCCTGGCGCTGGCTGGCGCACGAGCTGACGGCCGGCAGGTTCCGGCAACTGATCCCGGAGAGCCGCCCGTTGACCGTCGTACGGCATCTGCTGCCGAACCTGCGCGCCGTCAACTTCGTCGTCGAGGGGATCCTCGGCGCCGGCGTCGCCGCCGGGCACCGCTTCGACCCGCAGGCCAAGGCCCTCGGCGAATGGCTGCGTTCCCGCCACCTGGACATCCCGGAGGCCCTGCTGTGACCGTCCTGACCTCGGCCCTGGACCCGGGCAGCCCCGAGTACCGGGCCCACCGCGACGCGATGCTGGCCAAGCTGGAGGAGCTGGCCGCCGAGCACGCCAAGGCCCTCGCGGGCGGCGGCGAGAAGTACGTGGCCCGGCACCGGGCGCGCGGCCGACTGCTCGCCCGGGAACGCGTCGAACTGCTCCTCGACCCCGACACGCCCTTCCTGGAGCTGTCCCCGCTGGCGGGGTGGGGCAGCGACCACACCGTCGGCGCCTCACTCGTCACCGGCATCGGCGTCGTCGCGGGCGTCGAGTGCCTGATCAGCGCCAACGACCCGACCGTACGCGGCGGCGCGAGCAACCCCTGGAGCCTGAAGAAGGCGCTGCGCGCCCATGAGATCGCCCGCGCCAACCGCCTCCCCGTCATCTCCCTGGTGGAGTCCGGCGGCGCCGACCTGCCGTCGCAGAAGGAGATCTTCATCCCCGGCGGCGCGATCTTCCGGGACCTCACCCGGCTCTCGGCCGCCGGGATCCCCACGGTCGCCGTGGTCTTCGGCAACTCCACCGCGGGAGGCGCGTACGTGCCGGGCCTGTCCGACCACGTGATCATGGTCAACGAGCAGGCGAAGGTGTTCCTCGGCGGGCCCCCGCTGGTGAAGATGGCCACCGGGGAGGACAGCGACGACGAGTCCCTCGGCGGCGCCGGCATGCACGCGCGCGTGTCGGGCCTCGCCGACCACCTAGCCGCCGACGAGCAGGACGCCCTGCGGCAGGCCCGCCGGATCGTGGCCCGCCTCAACCACCGCAAGGCGTACCCCGATCCGGGCCCCGCCGAGCCGCCCCGGTACGCCGAGGAGGAACTGCTCGGCATCGTCCCCGGCGACCTGCGGACCCCCTTCGACCCGCACGAGGTCATCGCCCGGATCGTCGACGCCTCCGACTTCGACGCGTTCAAACCGCTGTACGGCACCAGCCTGGTGACCGGCTGGGCGACCCTGCACGGCTATCCGGTCGGGATCCTCGCCAACGCCCGGGGCGTGCTGTTCAGCGCCGAGTCGCAGAAGGCCGCCCAGTTCATCCAGCTCGCCAACCAGCGCGACATCCCGCTGCTGTTCCTGCACAACACCACCGGCTACATGGTGGGCAGGGAGTACGAGCAGGGCGGCATCATCAAGCACGGCGCGATGATGATCAACGCGGTGAGCAACTCGACGGTGCCCCATCTGTCCGTCCTGATGGGGGCGTCGTACGGGGCCGGGCACTACGGCATGTGCGGCCGCGCCTACGACCCGCGCTTCCTGTTCGCCTGGCCCAGCGCCAAGTCGGCCGTCATGGGCCCGCAGCAGCTCGCCGGCGTGCTGTCGATCGTGGCCCGGCAGTCGGCGGCGGCGAAGGGCCGGCCGTACGACGAGGACGCGGACGCCGCCCTGCGCGCCCTGGTCGAGCAGCAGATCGAGTCCGAGTCGCTGCCGATGTTCCTGTCCGGGCGGCTGTACGACGACGGCGTCATCGACCCGCGCGACACCCGCACCGTGCTCGGCCTGTGCCTGTCCGCCCTCCACACCGCCCCCTACCAGGGCGTCCGCGGCGGCTTCGGCGTCTTCCGGATGTGAGGGACCTGACCGTGATCACTTCGCTGCTCGTCGCCAACCGGGGCGAGATCGCCTGCCGCGTCCTGCGCACCTGCCGGGAGCTCGGCATCCGCACGGTCGCCGTCCACTCGGACGCCGACGCGCACGCCCTGCACACGCGCGTGGCCGACGCGGCGGTCCGGCTGCCCGGGTCGGCACCCGCCGACACCTACCTGCGCGGCGAGGCGATCGTGCAGGCGGCCCTCGCCGCCGGCGCGGACGCCGTGCACCCCGGCTACGGCTTCCTCTCCGAGAACGCCGGCTTCGCCCGGGCCGTCCTCGACGCGGGCCTGGTGTGGATCGGCCCGCCCCCGCAGGCCGTCGAGGCGATGGCGTCCAAGACCCGCGCCAAGCGGCTGATGGGCATCGAGCCCCTGCGGGAGGTGACCGAGTCCGACCTGCCGGTGCTGGTGAAGGCCGCGGCGGGCGGCGGCGGACGCGGCATGCGGGTGGTACGGCGCCTGGCGGAGCTGGAGCAGGCCCTGGAGGCAGCCCGCGCCGAGGCCGCGAGCGCCTTCGGGGACGGCGAGGTCTTCGTCGAGCCCTACGTCGAGGGCGGCCGGCACGTCGAGGTGCAGATCCTCGCCGACGCGCACGGCACCGTGTGGGCGCTGGGCACCCGGGACTGCTCCCTGCAACGGCGCCACCAGAAGGTCATCGAGGAGGCACCGGCACCCGGCCTGCCCGAACGGCTCACCGCCCGCCTGCACGCCCTGGCCGTGCGCGCGGCCCGTGCCGTGTCGTACGTCGGCGCGGGCACGGTCGAGTTCCTCGTCGACGGCGACCGGGCGCACTTCCTGGAGATGAACACCCGACTCCAGGTCGAACACCCCGTCACCGAAGCGGTCTTCGGCCTGGACCTGGTCGCCGAGCAGATCCGCGTCGCCGAAGGCCACGCCCTGCCCGCCGACCCCCCACCCGCGCGGGGCCACGCCGTGGAGGCCCGCCTCTACGCCGAGGACCCCGCCCACGACTGGGCCCCGCAGACCGGCCGCCTGCACCGCCTCGCCGTACCCGACGGCATCCGCCTGGACACCGGCTACCAGGACGGCGACGAGATCACCGTGCACTACGACCCCCTGCTCGCCAAGGCCGTCGCCCACGCCCCCACGCGCGCGCAGGCCGTCCGCGCACTCGCCTCGGCCCTGGAACGGACGGTGCTGCACGGCCCGGTCACCAACCGGGACCTGCTGGTGCGCTCCCTGCGCCACGAGGAGTTCACGGCCGGGCGCATGGACACCGGCTTCTACGACCGCCACCTGCCCGAGCTCACCCAGCCGGCCCCGGACCCGTACGCCCCCCTGGCCGCCGCCCTCGCCGACGCCCACGGCCGCTCCCGCTTCGGCGGGTGGCGCAACCTGCCCTCGCAGCCCCAGGTCAAGCGGTACCTCATGGCGGGCGAGGAGCACGAGGTCCGCTACCACCACACCCGGGAGGGCCTCGCAGCGGACGGCGTCCGCGTGGTGCACGCCGACGCCCACCGAGTCGTCCTGGAGGCGGACGGCGTCCAGCGGCCCTACGACGTCTCCCGCTACGGCGACCAGATCCACGTCAACACCACCCGCCTCACCGCCTTGCCCCGCTTCCCCGACCCCGCCGCCCGGCACGCCCCCGGCTCCCTGCCGGCCCCCATGCCGGGCACGGTCGTGCGCGTCGCGGAGGGCCTGGCGGTGGGCAGCCCCGTACGGGCCGGAGAGCCCCTGCTGTGGCTGGAGGCGATGAAGATGCAGCACCAGATCACAGCGCCCGTCACCGGAACCCTGACAGCCCTGCACGCCGTACCCGGACAGCAGGTGGAGCCGGGCACGGTGCTGGCGGTGGTCTCGCAGACCCAGGGGCGCGGGGCCGCACCGACAGGCGGCTCCGCCGCGTGAGCGACCAGCCACGACGCACCCGCATCCAGGAAGGAGCCCCATGCGTGCCACCCCAGACTCCGAGGACCACGAAGCCCTGCGAGCGGCCGTATCCACCCTCGGCCGGCGGCACGGCCGCGAGGGCGACACCGCTCACCTCTGGTCGGAGGCAGGCAGACTCGGCTACCTCGGCGTCAACCTGCCGGAGGCATACGGCGGGGGAGGAGGCGGCATCACCGAACTCTCCCTCGTCCTGGAGGAACTCGGCGCGGCGGGCTGCCACCTGCTGATGATGATCGTCTCCCCGGCCATCTGCGGCACGGTCATCGCCCGCTTCGGCACGGACACCCAGAAACAGCACTGGCTCCCCGGCATAGCCGACGGCACCCGCCTCATGGCCTTCGGCATCACCGAACCCGACGCCGGCTCCAACAGCCACCGCATCACCACCACGGCCCGCCGCGACGGCACCGACTGGCTCCTCACCGGCCGTAAGGTGTTCGTCTCCGGCGTCGACCTCGCCGACGCGACGCTCATCGTCGGCCGCACCGAGGACGCCCGTACCGGCCGCCTCAAGCCCTGCCTGTTCATCGTCCCGCGCGACACCCCCGGCTTCCAGCGGCGGCACATCGCCATGGAACTGCACGCCGTGGAGAAGCAGTTCGAGCTGACCCTGGACGACGTACGACTGCCCGCCGACGCCCTCGTAGGCGACGAGGACGCCGGCCTGCTCCAGCTGTTCGCCGGACTCAACCCCGAGCGGATCATGACGGCCGCCTTCGCCATCGGCATGGGCCGGTACGCCCTCACCGAAGCCGTCGCCTACGCGCGCGAACGCACCGTCTGGAACACCCCCATCGGCGCCCACCAGGCCATCGCCCACCCGCTGGCCCAGGCACACATCGAGCTCGAACTCGCCCGGCTGATGACGCGGAAGGCGGCCCAGCTGTACGACGCCGGGGACGACACGGGCGCGGGAGAGGCCGCCAACATGGCCAAGTACGCGGCCGGGGAAGCCTGTGTGAAGGCGGTCGACCAGGCCGTGCACACCCTCGGCGGCAACGGCCTCACCCGCGCGTTCGGACTCGCCTCACTGATCACCGCCGCCCGGGTGTCCCGTATCGCCCCGGTGAGCCGGGAGATGATTCTCAACTACGTCTCCCACCAGACCCTGGGCCTGCCCAAGTCCTACTGAGACGGCACCGTGGGTGCCGTTCGGCCAGGAGGAACCATGTTCCGCAGCGAGTACGCCGACGTCCCGCCCGTCGAGCTCCCCGTCCACGAGGCCGTGCTGGGCCGGGCCGCCGGGTTCGGCGCGGCCCCCGCGCTGGTCGACGGCACCGACGGCACCACCCTCAGCTACGAGCAGGTGGACCGGTTCCACCGGCGCATCGCCGCCGGCCTCGCCGAGGCCGGGGTCCGCAAGGGCGACGTCCTCGCCCTGCACAGCCCCAACACGCTCTCCTACCCCCTCGCCTTCTACGCCGCCACCCGCGCGGGCGCCACCGTCACCACCGTCCACCCGCTGGCCACCGCCGAGGAGTTCGCCCAGCAGCTCAAGGACTCGGCGGCCCGCTGGATCGTCACCGTCTCCCCGCTGCTGGACAGCGCCCGCCGGGCCGCCCACCTCGCGGGCGGGGTCAGGGAGATCCTCGTGTGCGACAGCGCACCCGGACACCGCTCCCTGATCGGCATGCTGGCCTCCACGACCCCCGAACCGGCCATCCCCATCGACCCGGTGGAGGACGTGGCCGCCCTGCCGTACTCCTCCGGCACCACCGGCACCCCCAAGGGCGTGATGCTCACCCACCGGCAGATCGCCACCAACCTCGCCCAGCTCCGGCCGGTGATGCCCGCCCGCCCCGGCGACCGCATCCTCGCCGTCCTGCCGCTCTTCCACATCTACGGCCTGACCGCCCTGATGAACGCGCCCCTCAGCCAGGGCGCCACCGTCGTCGTCCTGCCCCGCTTCGACCTGGAGACCTTCCTCGCGGCGATCCAGACCCACCGCATCACCGGCCTGTACGTCGCCCCGCCGATCGTCCTGGCCCTCGCCAAGCACCCCCTGGTCGCCCGCTACGACCTGTCGTCCCTGCGGTACGTCGTCAGCGCCGCCGCACCCCTGGACGCCCGGCTCGCCGCCGCCTGCGCGCAGCGCCTCGGCCTGCCGCCCGTCGGCCAGGCCTACGGCATGACGGAACTCTCGCCCGCCACCCACGTCGTCCCCCTGGACGCCATGCGCCAGGCCCCGCCCGGAACCGTCGGCAAGCTCATCCCCGGCACCGAGATGCGGATCGTCTCCCTCGACGACCCCGGCACGGACCTCGGCCCCGGCGAGTCCGGGGAGATCCTCATCCGCGGCCCCCAGGTCATGAAGGGCTACCTCGGCCGCCCCGACGCCACCGCCGCCATGATCGACCGCGACGGCTGGCTGCACACCGGCGACGTCGGACACGCGGACCAGCACGGCTGGCTGTTCGTCGTCGACCGCGTCAAGGAACTCATCAAGTACAAGGGCTTCCAGGTGGCCCCCGCCGAACTGGAGGCCCTCCTGCTGACCCACCCGGGCATCGCCGACGCCGCCGTCATCGGCGCGCACGACGACGGCACCGAGGTCCCGCACGCGCACGTGGTCCGCCGCCCCTCCCACCCCGGCCTGACCGAAGGGGAGATCATGATGTACGTCGCCGAACGCGTCGCCCCCTACAAGCGGGTCCGCCGCGTCACCTTCGTCGACGCCGTCCCCCGCGCCGCCTCCGGCAAGATCCTGCGCCGCCGGCTCCGGGAGGAGGCGTGACACACGTCGGCCGCACCCGCGCACGGGGCGTGGAAACCCTCACCCTCGACTCCCCGCACCACCGCAACGCCCTGTCCGCCGCGCTCGTCGGCGACCTGCGCGACGCCCTGACCGCCTGCGCCGCGGACGACGACGTCCGCGCGGTCCTCCTCACCCACACCGGCACCACCTTCTGCGCCGGCGCCGACCTGCGCGACCCCCCGCCCCCGGACGCCCTCGCCGGCCTCCTGCGCCAGATCGTCGCCCTCGGCAAACCCGTCCTCGCCCGCGTCACCGGCCACGTCCGCGCGGGCGGCCTCGGCCTGCTGGCCGCCTGCGACATCGCCGCCGCCTCCCTGGACGCCACCTTCGCCTTCACCGAGGTCCGCATCGGCGTCGCCCCCGCCGTCATCTCCCTCCCCCTGCTGCCCCGCACCGACCCCCGCGCCCTGACCCGCTACTGCCTCACCGGCGAACGCTTCGACGCCCCCGAGGCCGCCCGCATCGGCCTCGTCACGGCGGCGGGCGCCGACGTGGACGCCGTACTCGCCCCCGTCCTGGACGGCGTACGCCGCGCCTGCCCGCAGGCCCTGGCCGAGACCAAACGGCTGCTCACGGCTAGGGTGCTGGAGACATTCGACCGGGACGCGGCCGCCTCGACCGCGCTCTCGGCCCGGCTGTTCTCCGCCCCGCAGGCCCGCGAGGGGATGACGGCCTTCCTGGAACGACGGGATCCCGCATGGGTGCTGTGAAGACAGTCGACGCGCGTCCGGACCGCCTGCCCAAGCAGGACCGCAGCCGGGCCACCCGGCAGCGGCTCCTCGAAGCCGCCGTGGCCTGCCTCGCCGAACACGGCTGGGCGGGCTCCACCGTCCTGGTCGTCGCCGCACGCGCCGGCGTCTCCCGCGGCGCCGCCCAGCACCACTTCCCCACCCGCGAGGACCTGTTCACCGCGGCCGTCGAGTACGTCGCCGAACAGCGCTCCACCGCCCTGCGCGCCCTGTTCCCGCAGGGCGCGGCCGGCGACCGCCGGGCCGTCGTCGCGGCCCTGGTCGACCTCTACACCGGCCCCCTCTTCCGCGCCGCCCTCCACCTGTGGGTCGCCGCCTCCAACGAGGACCAGCTGCGCCCCCGCGTCACCGAACTGGAGGCCCGCGTCGGCCGCGAGACCCACCGCATCGCCGTGGAACTGCTCGGCGCCGACGAGTCCCGCCCCGGCGTCCGCGAAACCGTCCAGGGCCTGCTCGACATGGCCCGCGGCCTGGGCCTGGCCAACCTCCTCACCGACGACGCGGCCCGCCGCGACCGGGTGGTCACCCAGTGGGCGAAGCTGCTGGAGGACACGCTGGGCTGAGGGCACTGTCAGTGCCGGGGGCTACGGTGCGGGGCATGGGGGACACGTATCAGACGATCGCCGCGCCGGACGTGCCGGCGCACCACGCGCCACGCCTCGCCGCACGCGTGGTGCGCCGGCTGGTCGCCGAGGGCATCGTCCTCGCCGAGGCGGAGGCCGGCTGGGCCCTGCCCGACCGACCGGCCCACCCGCCCGGCCCGCGCTGGCACAAGGCGGTGGGCGACGCCCGCTGGGGGGCGCCGGACGGCCTCGTCGTCCACACCGAGCGCCACGTCTTCCACCGCCTCGGCACCCCCCGCCCGGACACGGTGGTCTGCCCGCGCTGCGGGCGGACCACGACGGTGCAGGGCGATGCCGAGCCGCGCTTCCACGCCGCCATCGGCACCTGGTACGAGACGGGCAACGCCGACGTCGACTGCCCCGCCTGCCACGCGCCCGTCCCCCTGCCGGCCTGGACGTGGACCGAGGACACCTTCGCCTTCGCGCACCTGGGCTTCGAGTTCTGGAACTGGCCCGCCCTCGCCGAGGAGTTCCGCACCCTCGTCACCGGCCTCCTGCCCGGCCGGCGCACGGTGTTCCTGCACGGCAAGCTCTGAGTTCCCGCGCGGCGAGCTCAGACGCCCCCGCCCGTCACGGACTGAGCCGCTCCACCCGCCAGCTCCCGTCCGGCCGGGCCACGTACCGCAACCGGTCGTGCAGCCGGTTCTCGCGGCCCTGCCAGAACTCCACCGACTGCGGAGCCACCCGGAAACCGCCCCAGTGCGGCGGCACCGGCACCTGCTCGCCCTCCGGGTAGCGGGCCGCCAGCTCGGCGTACGCCGCGTCCAGATCGGCCCGCGACACGATCACCTCCGACTGGGCGCTGGCCCACGCACCGAGCTGGGACCCGTGCGGACGGGTCCGGAAGTACGCCGCCGTCTCGTCCCGCCCGGTCCGCCGCGCCACCCCCGTGACGATCACCTGCCGGGCCATCGGATGCCACGGGAACAACAGCGAGACATACGGGTTCTCGCCCAGGTCACGGGCCTTGCGGGAGCCGTAGTTGGTGTAGAACACGAAGCCCTGCTCGTCGAAGTGCTTCAACAGCACCGTACGGGAGCTGGGCCGGCCCTCGGCGTCCGCCGTGGAGACCACCATGGCGTTCGGCTCGAACAGGCCGCCTTCCGTCGCGGCCTGCTTGAACCAGCGCGCGAACTGCTCCACCGGCGTGGCGGCCAGCCCGGACTCGGAGAGCCCCTCGGCCCGGTACTGCTTGCGCATCGAGGCGAGATCGAAGGGAACGGCGTCGCGGTCGGTCACCTGGTCATCTTGCCGCATCGACGGTGACCTCCGGCACTGCGTGGCACTCAGTGCCACAGACTCTCCCCAAAACTGGCACTGAGGGATATCGTTTCTTGTGGTGTTCCGGTTGGATGACCGCCGACCGCACGGGGCATCACAGGGGGGAGACCGGACCGTCCAGGACCGCGAGTCGCCGTACCGGACCGCGGAACCGTCGGACGACCACCACTCCACCCACCACACCGGCACAGCGGCGTTCCACCGGCCGTCACCACAGCGGCCCCAAAGACACCGCCCACCACAACCGCACCCGTCGCCCACATCACCGAGGAGCCGCCTGATGTCCGACTTCGTACCCGGGCTCGAAGGAGTCGTCGCGTTCGAAACGGAGATCGCCGAACCGGACAAGGAGGGTGGCGCCCTGCGCTACCGGGGCGTCGACATCGAGGACCTCGTCGGTCACGTCTCCTTCGGCAACGTCTGGGGCCTGCTCGTCGACGGCGCCTTCAACCCCGGCCTGCCGCCCGCCGAGCCGTTCCCCATCCCCGTGCACTCCGGCGACATCCGCGTCGACGTCCAGTCGGCCCTCGCCATGCTCGCCCCCGTCTGGGGCCTCAAACCCCTCCTCGACATCGACGCCGAACAGGCCCGCGACGACCTCGCCCGAGCCGCCGTCATGGCGCTGTCCTACGTCGCCCAGTCCGCCCGCGGCCAGGGCCTGCCCATGGTCCCGCAGCGCGAGATAGACAAGGCCCAGTCCGTCGTCGAGCGCTTCATGATCCGCTGGCGCGGCGAGCCCGACCCCAGGCACGTCAAAGCGGTCGACGCGTACTGGACGAGCGCCGCCGAGCACGGCATGAACGCCTCCACCTTCACCGCCCGCGTCATCGCCTCCACCGGCGCCGACGTGGCCGCGGCCCTCTCCGGCGCCGTCGGCGCCATGTCCGGCCCGCTGCACGGCGGCGCCCCCTCCCGCGTCCTGCACATGATCGAGGAGATCGAACGCACCGGGGACGCCGAGGCCTACGTCAAGCGCACCCTCGACAAGGGCGAACGCCTCATGGGCTTCGGCCACCGCGTCTACCGCGCCGAGGACCCCCGCGCCCGCGTCCTGCGCCGCACCGCCCGCGAACTCGGCGCCCCCCGCTTCGAGGTCGCCGAAGCCCTGGAGAAGGCGGCCCTGGAAGAACTCCACAACCGCCGCCCCGACCGGGTCCTGGCCACCAACGTCGAGTTCTGGGCCGCCATCGTCCTGGACTTCGCCGAGGTCCCCGCCCACATGTTCACCTCGATGTTCACCTGCGCCCGCACGGCCGGCTGGTCCGCCCACATCCTCGAACAGAAGCGCACCGGCCGCCTGGTCCGCCCCTCGGCCCGCTACATAGGCCCGGGCCCCCGCGACCCCCGCGAGATCGACGGATACGCGGACATCGCCCACTGACCCCACCCACGGCTCGCGTCCCGACCCCGCCCGGATCAGGACGCGAGCCGGTCCAGCTCCGCCCCGATCAACGCCCGCAACCGCTGGTGCCGCGCCCCGAGCGCATACCGCTCCGCACGCCACCACTCCCGTGGATACAGCCACACGGGCCGCCCCACCAGGTCGGCCGGCTCCCAGTCGTACCGCGGCCAGACATGCGCGTGCAGGAACGGATCGGAGTTTCCCAGGATCTCCAGGTTCACCCGCCGGAAGGCGTGGTCCAGCCGCACACACGCCCGCTCGACGGCCTCACCGAGCCTGTCCAGGTCCGACAGGAACGCCAGCCGCCTGCTGCGCGGCAACTCCGACAGCCTCTGCACCCCCGGATCGTCCGCCAGCAGCACCGAGTAACCCGGCAGGAACTGCACATCGCCGATCACGGCGAACCCCGCCCCCAGCCTGCGCAGCACGGTGGGGTTCTCACCCCGCAGCGCACTGCCGATCCGGTCCTTCCGCCAGTCCCCCTCCACGCCGATCCCCCTCTCCGTCCCTGACAACGCAGACGACCCGCGAGTCTGGTTCCTCCAGTGGAGGAGCCGGCCGGACGTACCGGCGACTCGCGGGTCGGGTGACTGCTCGGGATTGGGCCGGCTGCACGCGTCTGTCACGTGCTGGTCCGGCACCGCACTGAGTGTGGTGACGGGCCGCTAGCCCGCAGCCACCTCGCGCGTCCGGGATTCATACATGTACCGGATCACCTCCTTTCGTGCGTGAGCCACACACTAGGAACAGGTCGCCCACCGATCAACCGGTTTTCCGAGAAGTTGACGGTAGGAGCTCGGACCGGATCTCGTACCCGTACCCGTCCCCCCGTTGCAGAAGCCGCAGATGCCGGTGCGACACATTGATCCGGCCCTTCGGCGTCGTGAGGCTGTGCTGCCCACGGGCCCGGACCGAGACACGGCCGGTCCACGTTCCCGCCCACGTGCCGGAGGGCACGACAGCTCGGACGAGGTCTCCGGTGACGAACCCGAAGTGCTGCTTGGTACGGGCCCGCCGCAAGCGCGGGAATCCGTGCCGGTCGGGAGTCGTACGGGCGTAGGAGCCGCGTCCCGTCGCCTTCGCGACCAGGACGTCACGGGGCACCCGCACGATTCGGTCACCGCGCGCGTGGTCAAGAGCACCGAGGGACAAGGCATCGAGGGTGTGTGTCTTGCCGAGGCCCATGGCGCTGCGGTTGCGCTGTGTGAGTCGGCCTGACCAGGCGTGTACGGGCCTGCCGAGGGCGGCAAGGGCATGTGCGAGCTGCCGACAGGTCGCGTTCATGGTGGCGGCGTGCTCGAGCGGTGCCCTGACCTGCTGGAGGATCGTCGCGAGACGGTCTGGCTGGTGGGCCAGGAAGTCTGCCACGGATCTGCTGCCCTTGGCCCGGTTGCACGGGACGCAGGCCAGGACCAGATTCGAGACGCGGTCCGAGCCCCCTCGGCTGCGGGGCCTGAGGTGCTCGATGTTCAGGGGGACGCCGGTTGCGCCGCAGTAGGCGCAAGCGTTGTTCCACTTGGCTTTCAGGTAGGCGCGTGCGTTCGTTCCCGCGAGAGGGCCGTGCCGGTGCCGGTCCTGAGTGGGCGGTCTGCCCGCGCTCATGAGGTGCGTGTCGAACGCGACGCGTTCCAGGTGGATCTCCGTGACGGGGGCGTAGCGGCACAGACGCTGCGCCAGCGAGAGGGTCGTGTCGACGCGGTGGCGTACGGAGGGTGCCAGCCACCCCTCGGGGCGCGTGCGGTTGTCGAAGCGGGGGGCTCGGTAACGGCGGTTCGCCGAGCGGCGCCTGCGCCGGTAACCGGCCCGTTGATGCATGCAGCTGCGAATCCGGTCGCCGCGGTGCCAAAGCTCGACCGAAACCAGACCGCGTCGGAGGGTGATGATGTGCCCCGGTCCGGCGGGCTTCTCCTTCTCGTCGGTGAGGACGAGGCCGGTGCCTTTGGACCCCGGGTCGATGCGCAGCTGTACGCCGGTGACTCGCGCCTCGGAGCGGGCGCGGTCCTTCAGCCGGATGGTGAAGGGCACCTGCCGTGCGACTGCGGCCCGTCCTTTGCGCAGCAGCTCGCGGGCCCGAGCCGGGTGGCAGGGCATCAACGGCTGTCCGTCCCTGGACAGCACCAAAACCCTGCCGGCGCCGATGCCTCCCTCGTACGGCTGACGGGGAGCGTCACCGCTCCCGTGCTCTGCCTCCTCCACCGCCGCGGCGGCGTTCTCGGCGTGACGCCGACGGGCTGCGGTGCCGCGCCCACCGGTCTCCCCTCGCTCATGTTCCCTGCCGGTGCCCCGCGCGACGGCGGGGTGTCCGTGAGCCGTTTCGGCCCTGCTCCCGGGGGTGTCTGCTCTCACGGATTCCAGAGCAGGCCGCTGAGGAAGCACGGCCTGGTGGGTCTGCTCGCCTGCCGGAAACGTAGTCATCGGGGGCACCTCCCTGATCCTGCGGATCGTGATGACTGGAGCTGGTCACTCGACTGCCTTGCGGGCGGGGAGCGAGTGACCTCCCTTCTTCGGTGGATCGAGACACTAGTGATCACATCTGGCAGGAGGCACCCACGTCACCGAGAAGCACTCGTTCGTGCGTCATGACCTCAAGCCTCGTGTCCATGGCGGGGGCCTCAACGATTCCAGGCAATCTTGCGGGAACCAGATGTGCGCTGGGTCACGTTCGAGTTGAATGATTGCAAGGAGCGAACCGAACGAGCCGTACGTGCGGACGCAGCCTGCAGGGGGTCCAGGTGAGTGCTTCCCGGCGTAGTGGGACCACCGGCGAGCTGGGGCCGGACGAGCCCGGGCGGGAGGGGTCGGACGGGTCCGATCTGCTGGCCGCGCTGCTGGACGGGATGGACGCGGCGCTGTGTGCCTTCGACGCGGACGGGGTCGTCACGCACTGGAACCGTGAGGCGGAGCGGATCCTGGGGTGGACGGCCGCGGAGGCGGTGGGGCGGCGTGGGCTGGCCGGATGGGCCGTGCGCAGCGCCGACGCCGAGGAGGTCGAGGGGCGGCTGATGTCGGCCATGCACGCCCCGGGCCGGCAGGTGCACGAGTTCGCGCTGCTGACGAAGGACGGCGGGCGGGTGCTCGTACGGACGCAGTCGGCCGCGGTGCGCGGGCCGGACGGGAAGCCGGCGGGGGTGTACTGCGCGTTCAGCGAGGTGCACGTGCAGATCGACCTGGAGCGGTCGATCGCGCTGAGCGAGGCGTTGTTCGAGGACGCGAGCTGGGGTGTCGTGCTGGTCGACGCCGACCTGCGGCCGGCCGTGGTGAACGCGCACGCGGCCCGGGCGCTGGGGACCGGGCGTACGTCGGTGCTGGGGCGGCCGCTCGGGGAGTTGCTGGCGCAGGGGGTCGAGGAGCTGGAGAGCGCGCTGACGCATGTGCTCGCCGAGGGCGCGCCGCCCGCGCCGGCCGAGATATGGGTGGCGGTGCGTACGCCGGAGGGCGAGCGGCGCAGGTGCTGGCGCAGCGGGTTCCTGAGGCTGTCCTCGCCGCTGGCGGAGGAGCCGGTGCCGCTGGGGGTCGGCTGGCTGTTCCAGGACGTGACGGAGGCCAAGCAGCGCGAGCAGGAGGCGGCGCTGCTGCGGTTCCGTGCGCAGCAGCTGCACCGGGCGGCCCGGGCGGCCGCCGAGTGCGAGGATCCGGGGGAGGCGGCGACCGTGCACCTGGACTTCGCGCTCGCCGGGTTCGCCGACCACGCGCTGATCGACCGGGTGGCCGGCGGGGCGGTGCAGGACGGGGCGGCCGGCGGGCCGGTGCGGCTGGTGCGGGTGGCCGCGACGCCGTCGGGGGCGCCGGGGCCGAGCGGGTTCGCCGGGCAGGCGGGGCTGCCGGTGCGGTACGGGACCGGGCATCCGGCCCTGCAGTGCGCGGAGCGGGCCGGGGCGGTGCGGGCGAGCGCGGGGGCGGTGCCGGCCGAGGAGGCCCGGGCGTGGGCACTGGCGCGGCAGTGGCCGCCGGACGTGGTGCACGCGCTGTGTGCGGCGCTGCGCAGCCGGGGCCGGACGCTGGGGGTCGTGACGTTCCTGCGCGGGGCGGGGCGCAGTGCGTTCGAGCGGTCCGACGCCACGTACGCGGAGGACGTGGCGGTACGGATCGCGGCGGCGCTGGATCTGGCGGAGCTGGCCGCGTCGGCGGGGGAGCGTCCGTAGCGGGGGCGGTGGCCCGGAGCGCCGGGCTCAGTGGCGGTAGAAGATGCGGTCGCGGTACTGCTCCATGACGCGGCTGTTCCACTCGTGTCCGCCGTCGACGTTGCCGGAGCGCAGCAGCGGCGGTTCGATGCCGCGGTCGGCGAGGGCGGCGGCGGTGGTGGCCATGACGGCCTGGAGGAGTGCCGTGGTGACGACCGTGGAGGCGGGGGCGAAGGGCGCGGGGACGTGGTCGAGCGTGAGTTCCGCGTCGCCGACGGCGATCTTCGAGTCGAGGACGATGTCGCAGTGGTCCTTGAGGAAGGTCCCCGAGGCGTGCCGGGAGGTGGTCTGGGCGGCGTACGCGACCGAGGTGACGCCGATGACCTGGACGCCCCGGGCGCGGGCGGCGAGGGCCATCTCCACGGGCAGGGCGTTGCGGCCGGACAGCGAGATGATCACCAGGGCGTCGCCGGCGCGGAGCGGGGAGCTGTCCAGGACGGCGGTGGCCAGGCCGTCGACGCGTTCCAGGGCCGAGCCGAGCGGGGCGGGCATGACGTCGACGCCGACGACGCCGGGGACGGTGAGCAGGTTCATCAGGGCGAGACCGCCGGCGCGGTAGACGACGTCCTGGGCGGCGAGGGAGGAGTGGCCGGCGCCGAAGGCGAAGAGCCGGCCGCCGGCGGCGACGGTGTCGGCCAGGAGCGTGCCGGCGGCCGTGATGGGCCCGGCCTCCTCGTCGCGGAGCCGTGCCAGCAGGCCGATCGCGGCGTCGAGGAACTGGCCGGCCGGCCGACGGTCGCTCATACGGGGTCCCTCCGGGGTCGCTGTGTCGCGGATCACCGTGCGGTCTGGACCAGTGTGGTGTCAATACGGTCGGCGGTGCGGCGGGGGGAGCCCCGCGTCGCACCGTCGCGGCACGGTTGTCGGTGCCATGCGTCAGAATTGGGAGCAGGGCCAGCGCAGGCGCCGGTGAGGCGGCCAGCCTCCGGCAGAGCTAATCGAGGGGCACGTATGTCCGGACTGATCGACACCACGGAGATGTATCTCCGCACCATCCTCGAGCTGGAGGAGGAAGGTGTGGTCCCCATGCGCGCCCGCATCGCCGAGCGGCTGGACCAGAGCGGGCCGACGGTCAGCCAGACGGTGGCCCGGATGGAGCGGGACGGCCTGGTCTCGGTCGCCAGCGACCGGCACCTGGAGCTGACGGACGAGGGGCGCCGGCTGGCCACGCGCGTGATGCGCAAGCACCGGCTCGCCGAGTGCCTGCTCGTCGACGTGATCGGGCTGGAGTGGGAGCAGGTGCACGCCGAGGCGTGCCGCTGGGAGCACGTGATGAGCGAGGCCGTGGAGCGCCGCGTGCTGGAGCTGCTGCGCCATCCGACGGAGTCGCCGTACGGCAACCCCATCCCGGGCCTGGAGGAGCTGGGCGAGAAGGACGGTCCGGAGCCGTTCCTGGACGAGGGCATGGTGTCGCTGGCGGACCTCGACCCGGGTCCGGAGGGCAAGACCGTGGTGGTCCGGCGGATCGGGGAGCCGATCCAGACGGACGCGCAGCTGATGTACACGCTGCGCCGCGCGGGCGTGCAGCCCGGCTCGGTGGTGAGCGTGACGGAGTCGGCGGGCGGGGTGCTGGTCGGCAGCGGCGGCGAGGCGGCCGAGCTGGAGGCGGACGTCGCCTCCCACGTGTTCGTGGCCAAGCCCTGACCCGGCGCCCCGGGCCGCTTCGGCCCGGCCGGCCGGGCATCGCAAGATCCACTGCGGCGAATCGCAGCGCTCGCCCGCTCCGCGTGCGAGGCTGTCGCGTGAGGCATATGACCTGAGGGGCCTTGGGCCCGGGCCCGGCGGCGAGTCGGCCCGGCCGGGGAGGGGGCGGGAGGATGTGCCGTACGGACGTGGAAGGCCCCGGCGCCGTCTGGCGCCGGGGCCTGTCCTCCCCTGTGCTGACCCGGAGCCCCGAGCTCTCAGGGTCATCCCCCTCGGACCTTTTTCCCCGAGCGGTCCGCCTCCTGGTGAAGATCTCCCCTGGGGGGCGGCGATCAATCCTCGAGGGGTGTCACTCATATGAGGGGTGTTAGCCGGCGAGACACCGTTTTCGAATAAACATTCGATAGTCTGCGGGTGACGGGCCGGGCGGAACCCGCGCTCCACAGATGTGCACGGAATCAGAGGCCACAGACACGGCAGCGGAGCTTGGGGGGTGCCAGGACCGATGGTGCGACGCATCGACGTGACCGGGGTGGGCGGCGTACGTCTGGCCGCCTGGGAGTTCGGCGACCCGCCGAAGACCGACCCGGCCGCGGACCCGCCGGACCGGGAACCCGGCGCACGCCCCCCGGGCGTGCTGTTACTGCACGGCCTGATGGGCCGCGCCTCGCACTGGGCGTCCACCGCCCGCTGGCTCTCCGGGCGCTACCGCGCCGTCGCCCTCGACCAGCGCGGCCACGGCCAGAGCGAGAAGCCCCCGGAGGGCTCCTACACCCGTGACGCGTACGTCGAGGACGCCGAGGCGGCCCTCGAACAGCTGGCGCTCGCCCCGGCCGTCCTGGTCGGCCACGCGATGGGCGCCCTGACGGCCTGGCAGCTCGCCGCCAAACGCCCCGACCTGGTCCGCGGCCTGATCATCTGCGACATGCGGGCCTCCGCGCTCGGCGCGGCCTCGCAGCGCGAGTGGGCGCAGTGGTTCCAGTCCTGGCCCCTGCCGTTCGCCACGCTCGCCGACGTCCGCAAGTGGTTCGGCGAGGACGACCCCTGGGTGGAGCGCCCGAACCCGGCCCGCGGCGCGTTCTACGCCGAGGTGATGGCCGAGTCCCCGGACGGCTGGCGCCCCGTCTTCGAGCCGGAGCAGATGCTCCGCTCCCGCGAGACGTGGGTGTACGACGCGCACTGGGAGGAGCTCGCCCAGGTGCGGTGCCCGGCGCTGGTCGTGCGCGGCCTGGACGGCGAACTCGGCCGCGCCGAGGCCCAGGAGATGGTCCGCGTCCTGCCCCAGGGCCAGTACGCGGAGGTCGCCGACGCGGGCCACCTCGTGCACTACGACCAGCCGGAGGGCTGGCGCGCCGCGATCGAACCGTTCCTGGACGCCCTCAGGGACGGCTGAGCGGGGACGGCTGAGCAGGGACGGCTGACGGGCTGCGAGGAGCCCTCAGCCCTTGCTGACCGCCGCCAGGATCTCCGGCAGCCGCCGTGCCGTCCGCGGGGCGGCCAGCCGCAGGCCGAGGGCCGTCAGCCCGGCCCCGTACCCCGCGCCCACCGGCAGCAGCAGCAGGCTCCACGCCTCGCCGGCCGGGCTGACGTTCACCCAGATCGCCAGGGCGATGACGGGCGCGCACAGCAGCGCGGCCGCGATCATCCCGCCGAAGATCGAGATCCAGGCGAGGCCCGCCTGCCCGGGAGCGACGTTCTTGTGCCCCTCCTGCGGGATGGAGTACGGGAAGCGGGCCGAGGTCCAGGCACCGGTCGCCAGCATCGCGCCGAGCAGGGCGTACGACAGGCCCAGGGCCTCCGGCAGCCGCGGCCAGTCACCGAGCATGGCCGTCGTGAGCACGGTCACGAGGGTGGCGTACGGCAGCGTGATCACCAGCAGGGCCAGCGCCCGCGCGCGCAGTTCGACGTACGCGTCCCGGGCCGAGGAGATCGTCATCGCGACGATCCAGAAGGCGGAGGTGTCCTGCCCGAACTGGTTGTACATCTGGATGCCGAGCATCCCGGCCGCGAAGCACGCGAAGTACACCGACCCGGTGCCCTGCCAGGCGTTGAACACCGGCACGATCAGCCCGATGGCCAGCGACGTCACCCAGGCCGCCTTGGTCTTGGGGTCGCGCCACACGTACCGCAGACTGCGCTCCATGACCGTGCCGGTACGGCCCTGCGGCAGCAGCCGGGACAGTCCGGTGGAGGTCCGCTCCCGTGCGGCCGACTCGGCGGCGGGCAGCGTGGAGCCGTCGGGCGCCGTCATCAGCCGCGTCAGATGCCGCGACCACACCCCCACCAGCGCTGCCAACGCGGCACCCGTGAGGGCGAGTTGGGCCGCGGCGACGCCGTACGAGCCCTCGCTCACCGCGTGCACCGCGCCGAGCGCCGACGCGGGCGGCACCCACTGGAGCACGTCGGCCGCCGGGTCGAGCTGCGCGAGCCCGGACGAACCCAGCCGCTGCGCCCCGAAGTTGACGACCTGCGCGCCGACGGCGATGACCAGCCCGCTGAGCACGGCCAGGTCGCGTCCCTTGCGGCTGGTCAGCAGCCGTACGTTGGCGGCGGCCACGGCCCGCGCGAAGGCCACGCACACCAGCAGCCCCAGGGCGACGGCGAGGACACCGACGGCGTACGCGGCCCCGCCGTGCGCGACCGCGATCACCGAGCCGGTCAGCAGGCACAGCGTGAACAGCGGCCCGATGCCCACCAGCGAGGCCACCAGCAGGGCCCGCACCAGCGGCCCGGGCCGCAGCGGCAGCATCACCAGCCGGGTCGGGTCGAGTGTCTCGTCGCCGCTGGGGAAGAACAGCGGCATCACCGCCCAGCCCAGCCCCAGCACCGCCACCAGCAGCACGACCAGGGCCTCGGCGTGCGCGGTGCCGCGCAACGCGATCAGGCCGAGCAGCTGGAGCGCGGCGAACAGCAGCGCGGCGACGGCGGAGGCGATGTACGCGGCGCGCCGCCCGCCGGACTGGCGCAGCCCGTTGCGCAGCAGCGACAGCTTCAGCCGGACGACGACCGGGGTGAGAGGGGGCGCGCTCACCGGTTCCCGCCGCCCAGCCAGTCCAGGTCCGTACCGGTGTCCCGGCCCTGGGCGCCCACCAGTTCGAGGAACGCGCGCTGCAGCGAGGGCGCGTCACCGCGCACCTCGGCGAGCGGTCCGTGGGCGCGGATCCGGCCGGCCGCCATCACCGCCACCCAGTCGCACAGCGACTCGACGAGCTCCATGACGTGGGAAGAGAACACGACCGTGGCGCCCGACGCGGTGTACCGCTCCAGGACGCCCCGGATGGTCTGCGCGGAGACCGGGTCGACGCCCTCGAACGGCTCGTCGAGGAAGAGCACTTCGGGGTTGTGGAGGAGAGCGGCCGCGAGCCCGATCTTCTTGCGCATGCCGGTCGAGTAGTCGACGACGAGCTTGTGCTGTGCCCCGGCCAGGTCGAGCACCTCGAGCAGCTGCGTGGCCCGCTTGTCGACCTCGGCCCCGGGCAGTCCGCGCAACCGGCCCGAGTAGGCCAGCAGTTCACGCCCCGAGAGGCGTTCGAACAGCCGCAGGCCCTCCGGCAGCACGCCGATCCGCGCCTTCACCTCGACCGGGTCCCGCCACACGTCGTGCCCGACGATCTCGACACTGCCCTGGTCGGGCCGCAGCAGCCCGGTCACCATAGACAGGGTGGTGGTCTTCCCGGCCCCGTTCGGTCCGACGAGCCCGATGAACTTCCCTGCGGGCAACTCCAGATCGATCCCGGCGACAGCGACCTGCTGCCCGAACCGTTTCCACAGATCCCGCACCCGTACGGCACTGACGCCCACCGCATCTCCCTCCGTCAAGCAGAACCCTACGGTGGGACAGCGAACCGGAAGGGGCCCGGGGGACGGACGGACACCAGGCAGGAGAGCAGGCGCCCTCAGCGATCCCTGCCGCAGGCGTAGGCCAACGGCGAGATCAGCTCCTCCGCGTCCGGCAGCCACCGGTTCGCGGGCGTGGGCCGGCAGGCCCACTGCACCGCCCCGCGCGAGCCGAACCTGGTGGGCGGCGCCGCCACGTACGCTCCCTCGCCCAGCACGGTCAGATCCAGGGACGACAGCGACCAGCCCAGCCTGCGCACCAGATCCGGCACCTTCACCGACGCTCCGGGCAGCACGAAGAACTGCATGCGCCGATCCGGCGTCAACGTCACCGGGCCGAGCGTCAGTTCCATCCGCTCCATCCGCGCCAGCGCCAGGAACCCGGCCGTCTCCGGCACCGAGATGGCGTCGAATGTACGGCCGGTGGGCAGCAGGATCGACGCCGTCGGCGTCTTCTGCCACATGCGGCGGGCGACGGTGGCGCTGCCCGTGGCCTGGGTCTCCCAGTCCGGGCGGGCCGGGTGGGCGCCGGGCAGCGGGCACGCGGCGTCACCGCAGGAGCAGCGCGGCGTGCCGTCGACGGCTTCCAGCCAGGTGCCGGGGAACACGTCCCAGTGCCGTTCCTCGGCGTAGCGGACGGCGGTCTCCAGCAGCGATTCCCCGCGCTGCTTCGGGACTTGAGCGGCTTCGGTGCCGGCGATCGTCTCTTCCACGATGAACACAACTCTAGCCGTCACCAGGGGTTACGCCCAGGCGAATGCGCGGGGGAGGAGCACCGATCCGGGGTCCGGGGCGCATGGGTGCATGTGCGGGGGCGCGCGGGAGGGTCGACGACCGGAGCGGGGTAACCACGAGGGGGATCGACCCAGTCTTTCCCCGGCAATCTTCACATGCCTCGCATTGTCGGCATGTCGACGGGGCATTGATCTTCCCGGCCGGGTCCCTTCCCTGGGACCGGCCGGGAAGACACGTCAACTCGGTGCGTGGGCAGGCACCACAGCCACAGGGGGTAGTGCCATGGCCGCCAGGCCTCTCGTCGCGCGGCAGCCGAACGAACGGCTGCAGGCGCTCATCCAGGAAGCCGGATGTTCCAACGCCGGGCTCGCCCGCCGGGTCAACATGTGCGGCGCCGAGCACGGTCTCGACCTGCGCTACGACAAGACGTCGGTGGCGCGCTGGCTGCGCGGTCAGCAGCCGAGGGGGCGGGCTCCGGCGATCATCGCCGAGGCGCTCGGCCGGAAACTGGGCCGGACGGTCACGATCGACGAGATCGGCATGGCCAACGGCAAGAACCTCGCCTCGGGGGTGGGGTTGCAGTTCTCCCCGACCGTCCTCGGCGCCATCGAGCAGGTGTGCGAGCTGTGGCGCAGCGACGTGGGCCGCCGGGACTTCCTGTCCGGCTCCTCCGTCGCCGCGTCGGCGCTGGTCGAGCCGAGCCGGGACTGGCTGATCTCCGCGCCGGACGCCTCGGTGGCCCGTTCGGCCGGGGCGCGCGTGGGCCCGTCCGACGTGGCGGCAGTACGGGACATGACGCAGGCGCTGGTGGAGCTCGACCACCAGTACGGCAGCGGACATGTGCGGCCGGTGGTCGTGCACTACCTGAACAGCGTGGTCTCCGGGCTGCTGGCCGGCTCGTACCGCGAGAGCGTGGGGCGCGAACTGTTCGGCGCGGTCGCGCGGTTGACGGAGCTGGCCGGGTACATGGCCGTCGACACCGGGCAGCCGGGGCTGGCGCAGCGGTACTACATCCAGGCGCTGCGGCTGGCCCAGGCGGCCGGGGACCGGGGGTACGGCGGGTACGTACTGGCGGCCTCCATGAGCCACCTGGCCGCGCAGCTCGGCAACCCGCGGGAGATCGCCCAGTTGGCGCGCGCGGCGCAGGAAGGGGCGCGCGGGCACGTCACCCCCCGCGCGGAGGCGATGTTCCACGCTGCCGAGGCGCGCGGGCACGCCCTGCTGGGCGACGCGCGCGCCGCGCAGGCGGCGGCCGGGCGCGCGGTGAGCGCCCTGGAGGCGGCCGACCCGGACTCCGGGGACGACCCGGCGTGGATCGCGCACTTCGACGAGGCGTACCTGGCGGACGAACTGGCGCACTGCCACCGGGACCTGGGGCATGCCGAGGCGGCGGCGCGCTACGCGCGGGAGTCGCTTGCCGGGCACCCGGAGAAGCGGGCGCGGCGGCGGGCCATCGGCTATGTGCTGCTGGCCACCGCGCAGGTGCAGCAGCGCGAGATCGAGCAGGCGTGCAGTACGGGCATGAAGGCCGTGGAACTGCTCGAGGGGCTGCGCTCCAACCGGGGAGCGGAGTACCTGGAGGACTTCCAGCAGCGGCTGGAGCCGTACCGGGAGGAGCCGGTGGTGCGGGAGTTCGGGGCGCGGCTGGACCTTCAGGCGGCGGCCTGACGGTGAACGGGCGGGGAACGCCGGGTTGACGCGGAGGAGGTGAGGGCGCGGACGTGCGGGGGCCCGTCTGTTACGGCGCTCACAGGGCGGGAGGTCAGGCCCTGTGCGGCGTGGCACCGGGCTGAGGGGACCCGGTAGCGTGAGCCGACGATTCACAAGGTCCCCCATTAGTAGGAGTCCCGGTGACGCAGAGTGGACAGGGCGAGGAGCCCTCGGCGCGCCCCGCGCGCGAAGGCATCGTGCTGCCCTCCGACGGTGGCGAGCCCCTGCTGCCGGGCATGACGGGCGGCCCGGCCGCCCCGCCCGGCGGTCACGGCGCGGGCTCCCGGCCGGGCGGCCAGGCCCCGGCCTCGCCGCCCGGCGGCCAGACCTGGGGCGGGCCGTGGGGCCCCGACCAGCACCAGCAGCAGGGCCAGCAGCAGGGCCAGGGCTGGCAGTCCCCGCCGCCCCAGCAGCAGTGGGGCGCGCAGGATTCCGCCCCGTGGGCCACGCAGGACCGGCCGGGCCCCGGCCCGCTGCCTCCCGAGGACGCCCAGCCCCCGGCCCACGGCGGGCAGCCGTCGTACTCCCTGCACGCGTACGGCCCCCAGGGCGGCAGCGCCGGCGACCCGGGGCCCGCCTCGGGCTACGGCGGTCAGGGGTACGGGTCCGCGCAGGGCGGGAGCGCGCCCACAGGGCAGCCCGGCGCGGGTTATGGCGGTCAGGCCTACGGGTCTGCCCAGGGCGGGGCCGGGCCGCTGCCGCCCGCCGCCGATGAGGGGGCCACCCAGTACCTGCCGCCCGTCCCGGGCGGGCCGGCCGCGGACCAGGCGGCCACCCAGTACCTGCCGCCCGTGCCCGCGGCTCCCGCGGACGAGGGGGCGACGCAGTACATACCCCCGGTGCGGGCCGGTGCGCTGCCGCCCGAGTCGCCCGCCGAGACGGACTCCGAGGCGACGCGGTACCTGGGGCGGGTGCCGCGCGACGGCGCCGGGCCCCTGCCGCCCGCCGGGAACCCGGACGCCGAGGCCACGCAGTACATCGCGCCGGTGACCGACGGGCACCGGCAGCCGCCCGCCGGGTTCGAGAACCTCTTCCGCAGCGAGCCGGGCGGCGACGGCCCGGCCGGCGCCACCCAGCAGATGCCCCGGGTGCAGCAGCCGCAGCCCGCGTACGGGGCGCCCCAGCCCTCCTACGCCCCGCCCGGCGACGGTGACGGCGGGGGGCGGGGCGGCCGGGGCGGCCGTTCCGGTTCCCGAGTGCCGGTCATCGCGGCCGTCGGCATCGGCATCGCCGTCCTCGGCGTCGGTGCCGGGGCGCTGCTCGGCAGCGGCGGGGGCGGCGGCGACAAGGGCGGCAACCAGCCCGTCTCCGCGGCCTCGCCCGCGCCGAGCGGCTCCGCCTCGCCGAGTGCCGACCCGGTCCGGCAGCAGGCGGTCGAGCTGGACAAGCTGCTGGCCGACAGCGGCGCCAGCCGGACCAGCGTGATCAGCGCGGTCGCCGACGTGAAGGCCTGCCGGAACCTTGCCCAGGCGGCCGGCGACCTGCGCGACGCGGCCAAGCAGCGCAACGAGCTGGTGACCCGGCTGTCCGGCCTGACGGTGGACCGGCTGCCCGATCACGCCGCCCTGACCAGCGCCCTCACCAAGGCGTGGCAGGCCTCCGCCTCCGCCGACAACCACTACGCGGCGTGGGCCGGCCAGGTCGGCGGCAAGAAGGGCTGCAAGAAGGGCCAGGCCCGCATCACGCCCGAGGCGCAGGCGGGCAACCGGGCCAGCGGCACCGCGAGCGCGCAGAAGGCCAGGGCCGCGCAGCTGTGGAACGCGATCGCGCGGAAGTACGGCCTGACCGAGCGGCAGCCGACCCAGCTGTGAGCGGCCGCGGGCCCGGGAGCGTTCCCGGGCCCGCCCGCCCGGCGGCTCAGATCACCTGCGCGTCCCTCAGCGTCCCGGTCGTGTCCACGAAGCCCTTGCGCACCGCGACCAGCCGCCCCTGCCGGACGACCTGGAGTGTCACGTTGGCGTTGACCAGGCGCGGGAAGCCGACGGAGGCCAGCTTGTCCTGGAACCTCCAGCGCAGCGTCGGCGTCAGCCCGCCCGTGGTGACCTGCAGACCGCCGTCGAGGGCCCGCCGGACCGTGTCGGCGCTCACCTCGCCGCCGCCGAGCGACTCGACGGCCTGCCGGAAGACGGTGTAGGCGATGTAGGTGGTCTGCACCCCGGCGTCCGCCGGGTCGATGCGGTTGTCGCCGAAGGCCTCCCGCCGGATCACCTTCTTCATCCCGTCCCACCGCGGGTCGCTCGCCACCGGGTACCAGCCGGTGATGTACGAGTCCTCGTACGGTCCCGCGGCCCCGCCGGTCGCGTCGATCGTCGTCTGGTCGACGCTGCCGAGCACGGTGGCGGTGCGCACGTCGGGGTAGTCCGCGCGGGCCCTGCGGAAGAAGTCCATGAAGGTGCCGGTGCGGTCGCCGAGCGCCGGCACCACGCAGCCCCTCCTCGCCGCGTCGGCGGTCGCCGACTCGAGCGCCCGCTGCGCCTGGCCGTCGTACTCGGTGGCGTCCTCCGCCGCCCGCTGGTCGTGCGACGCCGGGTGCCCGCCCTCCGTCAGGCCGGCGTCGAGCAGCGTGGGCAGCTGGTCGCCGGCGATGGTGTCGGGCCTGACCAGGGTGACCGGGCCGCAGCTGCGGGCGAGCGCGCTGCCGAGGCCGGCCAGCAGGGCGGGCTGGCCGCCGTTGACGGGGTACGACAGCGGGCTGGTGAACTCGTCGTTGGTGATGCCGTAGCCGCCGATGTACGCGATGCCCGCGGCCTCCAGCGGAGGGAAGAAGGTGTCGGTGTACTGGCTGTAGGATCCGACGACCGCGACGGCGTTCTCCTTGACGGCGCGCCGGGCGCACTTGGCGGCCTCGACGCCGTCGTTGTGATCGTTGCAGGTCAGGACGTTGAGCTTACGGCCGTTGATCCCGCCGTTGGCGTTGATCCAGCGGGCGTAGGCGCGGGCGAAGGCGGGCATGCCTGGCTTGTTGGTGGCCTTGGTGCCCTCCGGGGCCCAGGTCATGACGGTGATCGGGTCGTCCCCGGAACCCCCCGTGGTACCGGGGACGACCCCGCAGCCGGCGGCGAGTGACACACACGCCACCAGCGCGCCGGCGGCCAGGGCGGCGGATCGGAGACGACGGGGGAAACGGCCGGGGTGGAAGGTGCGGGGGGTGCGACGCCTACCGGTCATGGGCACGCACGATTCCGTCACATGGATAACCCGTGTGTGACCTTCGGTCAACAAATGGTGACCCGGAGGTGAATTGCGAGGGCTCGTGAAGCCTTCGAGGAGGGGAACGTACGATCGATGACCGTGCAAGGTTCGGAGAACTCTTCCCGTCGCGGCCGTCGCTACACCACCATGGGCGGCATGCCTGTGAACGACATGCCGTGGTGGCGGTGGCGCAGCAATGTGCGGTCCGCGCTGCACATGCTCTCCGATCCCGCCTTCCAGCGGGACGTCTGGCTGGCCGGCGTGGAGGGCTACGGCGATGTGACCGACGCGGTGTACCGGCTGGTGGAGGACACCTGGCTGGACCACTGGTCCGCCGAGAAGTACGTCGGCACGATCTTCCGCGACTCGCAGGAGGCGGCGCTCGTCGACAGCGCGGTGCTGCGCGTGCTGCGGATCATGCACCAGGTGGGGCCGGACGCCCCGGTCCACGCCTACCTCGACCACCCCGCCTGGCCGGAGGCGGTCCAGGCGGCCCGCGACGCCCACGTCCGCCTCGCCACCAGCGACGGCGAGGACCCGGACGCCCCACCGCGCTCCCTGGAGGTCCTGCGCATCCTCACCCGTTCCGCCTGACGAGAGGTGGTCCGGGGAGCGGACGGGCGGGTGGTGGGGGACGGGAATGTGGGACCCTGTCCTGCATGAACGAGCAGTCCACCCGAGCCGCCGCCCCGGCCGACCAGTACGTCCTCACCCTCTCCTGCCCGGACAAGAAGGGCATCGTGCACGCCGTGTCGAGCTACCTGTTCATGACCGGCTGCAACATCGAGGACAGCCAGCAGTTCGGGGACCACGACACGGGACTGTTCTTCATGCGCGTCCACTTCTCGGCGGAGGCGCCGGTGACCGTGGACAAGCTGCGGGCCAGCTTCGCGGCGATCGGTGACTCCTTCCAGATGGACTGGCAGCTCAACCGGGCCGACGAGAAGATGCGCATCGTCATCATGGTCAGCAAGTTCGGGCACTGCCTGAACGACCTGCTGTTCCGGGCCCGCATCGGGGCCCTGCCGGTCGAGATCGCCGCCGTGGTGTCCAACCACACCGACTTCGCCGAGCTGGTGGCGTCGTACAACATCCCCTTCCACCACATCCCGGTGACGAAGGACACCAAGCCGGAGGCCGAGGCACGGCTGCTGAAGATCGTGCGCGAGGAGAACGTCGAGCTCGTCGTCCTCGCCCGCTACATGCAGGTCCTCTCCGACGACCTGTGCAAGCAGCTCTCCGGGCGGATCATCAACATCCACCACTCCTTCCTGCCGAGCTTCAAGGGCGCCAAGCCGTACCACCAGGCGCACGCCCGGGGTGTGAAGCTGATCGGCGCCACCGCGCACTACGTGACCGCCGATCTCGACGAGGGCCCGATCATCGAGCAGGAGGTCGAGCGGGTCGGGCACGACGTGACGCCCGAGGGGCTGGTCGCGATCGGGCGGGACGTGGAGTGCCAGGCGCTGGCCCGGGCCGTGAAGTGGCACGCCGAGCGGCGGATCCTGCTGAACGGGCGGCGGACGGTGGTGTTCGCGTAGGGAGTGCCGACGCGGCGCGGCCGGCCGTCACATCCTGCTCAGGGACGCCGCCGCCAGCAGCACCTCCCTGATCGCCTCCCGGTCCCCGTCCTGGCCGGCGGCGGCCTCCTGCGGGGACAGGTGGCCCGCGGCCAGACGGCAGAACTCGGGGCCGTCGAGCGCGATGTGGGCCACCTCGTGCTCGGCGGAGCCCCGCGCCCCGGGGGAGTCCAGCGGGATGAGCCACTGGCCGCCGCCCGAGCCCTCGATCTCCAGCCGCAGGCTGCGGCCCGGCTCGCCGGCCGTGACGAGGTGCCGGTGGGCGGCGGGCGCGGCGAGTCCGGCGCGGCGGCGGGCGGCCAGCACCCGCGGCAGCATGCGGGCCGCGAGGTCGACCATGCGGTGCAGATGGCACCCGGAGGGCGTGTCGTACGGGTAGTCCACGGCCTCGGCGATGTCCTCCGCGTGCACCCAGCACTCGAAGGCCCGGTCCAGCATGGCGTCGTGCAGCGGCAGTTCGAAGGCGCCGTAGGAGACCGGCAGCCCGCCCGGGCCGTCGCCGGTGAAGGACGCCGTCCGTACGAGGGCGTGGCTCTGCTCCCGCCAGGGCGCCCGCACCGAGCGGGTGGGCGGGTAGTGCGCGGCACGCCAGTACGCCTCGGTACGGGCCGCCGGGGTGGGGGAGCCGGCCCCGGCCTTGCCGAGCGGGTCGCCGAGGCCGAGCGCGACCGCCACCAGCCCGTCGACGGACAGCAGGTGGGCGATGACCCCGGCCACGGTGGTGCGGCGGGTCGTGGCCCGGTCGGCCTCGTACCAGCGCAGCCGTACGGGCGCGTGCCACTCGGCGTCCCCGAAGTCCTGCAGCAGGGCGTCCAGGCGCGCGGTCTCGGCGTCGTAGGGGGCGGCCCACTCCGGCACCGGGACGCGCGGCGGGCGGCGCTCCAGGCAGGACTCCAGGACGCGGGTGCGCAGGCCCGGGTCGAGGTCGAGGCTCTCGGGGCGCTGGAGCAGGCCGACGGCCTCGCGCAAACGCCGCGCCTCGTCCGCGCACGGCCCGCAGCCGCCGAGGTGGTCCTCGACGGCCGCGGCCTCCTCCGCCGAGCAGGCGGCCAGTGCCCAGGCGCCCAGCAGCGACTTGAGCACGGGGTGCTCCAGGACGAGGGGTGCGCGGGCGGACGGGTCCGCCGGTACGGCCGGCCCCGGTGCGGTGCCGTGGTGCTGCGAGACGCCGGGCCCGCTCATGCCGCACCCCCGTATCCGGGCGGCGCCCCCGGCGCCTCGGTGTCGTGGGCGGTGGACAGCAGCTGCAGGCCCAGACGCAGCCGGCGGCGGGCCTCGTCGTCGGTGACGCCCAGGTCGGCGGCGGTCTGACGGTAGTCGCGGCGCTGGAAGTAGGCCTGTTCCAGGGCGGCGCGCAGCGGGGCGGGCATGGCCTGGACGATGTAGTCGGCGCGGGCGGCGACCGCGGCCTGGCGCACGGTGCGCTCCAGCTCCTCGGTGCTGCCGGGGCCGCCGTGGGCGAGGGCGGCGGTCTGCGTGGCGCGCAGCCGCTGGACGGCGAGGCGGTGGGTCAGCGTGGCGACCCAGGTGCGCAGCGGGCCCTGCCGGGGGTCGTAGGCGTCCGGGTGCTCCCAGACGTGGGCGAAGACGTCCCGGGTGATGCCGTCGGCGGCACGTTCGTCGCCGAGGACGCGGTGGGCGAGGCCGTGCACGAGGGAGGCGAAGCGGTCGTAGAGCTCGCCGAGCGCGGCCGCCTCCCCGCGGGCGAGCCGTTGCTGCATCTTCCGGTCCCAGCGGGGCGCTACGTCGTTTTCGGCCATGCGGCTCCCTCACCCCCCGGCTTGTCCTCCACACCCGTGCCTGTCCAGCCTGGGCCCGACGTCTCCTCGAAATGTAGTCGGCACGTCCGGCACCGCACGCCCCTTTATGGCAATGTGCGCCCCCGGCCGCGCCGCAGGTGGTAAAGGGTCACCGGCGCCCGGCACGGGCCGTTCGAGCGGCGCCTACCCACCCCGGCACCCCTCAGACTCGATCGAACAGGATCGAAGTCGGCTGAAACAAGCCTTTTCTGATCGGCATCCGTTTTCCGGGCCTGGTTTCAGGGAAACGGCCGGTGGGCAGCCGCGCTGCAAAGGAAGCGTAGGAACTGCTTCCGTCCGGCCGAGCGAAGGGCGTCCTGGTGACCTTCAAAGTGACCGACGGTGAGCAGGGTCGGTGGGCCGTGCTCGAAGTGTCCGGCGAACTGGACCTGGTGACCTCGCCCCTCCTGCGCCAGCGGGTGCACGACGTGGTGGCCGACGGCCGCCACCGGCTCGTCCTCGACCTCTCCGACGTCCTGTTCTGCGACTCCAGCGGCGTCGGCGTGCTCATCGCCGCCCGCCGTCTGCTGCGCTCCTGCCAGGGCACGCTGCGCCTGGTGCTGCCCGCCCAGGGGGCCGTGGACGGCAGCCATGTCAACCGCGTCCTGGGCGCGCTCGGCATCCACCGGCTCTTCGACGTCCACCCGGACCTCGCCTCGGCCGTGCGCGAGGAGCCGCGCTCCCTGTCCGCGTGACCCCCGGCGGTACGCGGCCCGCCGCACGAGCCGTGGCGGGTGAGCGCCGTCACCCGGGCGTGACACGCCGTTGTCCCGGAATTTCCCCAGTCCTGGCACAAGCGTGGTTTCCGCGCTCCCGAACGGCCTCCTGCGTCGTACGCTCCGAGCGAGAGTCACCCCACCCGACGTAAGGCGGCCCGAAACAGACATGGTCAGCAGCGAGTACGAGCGCAGGATCGCCGCCCGGTTCGCCACCTTCGACCAGGACGGCAACGGCTACATCGACCGCGAGGACTTCAGCAGGGCGGCCAAGGCCCTGCTCGCCGAGTTCGGCGTCGCGGCCCGCTCCGACAAGGGGCAGGCGCTGTACGGCGGCGCCGAGGCGTTCTGGCAGGGCATGGCCGGGATAGCGGACCGCGACGGCGATCAGCGCATCACACGCGAGGAGTTCGTCACCGGCGCGGTCAAGCGGCTGCGCGACAACCCGGACCGGTTCGCCGAGATCGCCCGCCCCTTCCTGCACGCGGCCCTCGACGTCGCCGACCCCGACGGGGACGGCGCGGCCACGATCGCCGACACCGTCCGTGTCCTGAAGGCGCTCGGCGTGCCCGAGGACCTCGCGCACGCGGCCGCGGGCACCCTCGACACGGACCACGACGGCAAGGTCGGCGAGGCGGAGATCATGCCCGCGTTCGCCCGCTACTTCACCGTCCCCGAGTAGGACGGGCGCGGCGACGCTCCCGCGGCCACGACGTGAGCCGCCGGCCGTGGCGGCCCGGCTCCCCGGGTGACGGGCTGTGCCGGGGCGAGGCATTCGCCCCGGTCGACGTCAACGGCTCGACGCCCGGCCGCCGTTCGGGCGCCGCCGCCGGAGACGGCCGGACGACCGGGTCCGGTCCGCACGGCCGGGCGGCGGGCAACACGCCCGGGCGCCCGAGCGGTTCGGCCGGCCGCCGGGAGCTTCCAGCCGGCCGCCCACCTGCACCTCGTCCGCGCCCGGGTGCGAACGGAACGTGCGGGCGAGGTGACGGATCGTTACGAACCGTCGAGCTCGAACTGCTGAACGGAGCGGCCTCAAGGGCCCTCTGGGCTGCGGTGTCGCGCACCTTCGCCCCGCGAATGTCGCGGATCGTGGCATACCGGAATTACGGAGCGTTGATATCGGGTCGTGTCCCACGCAAGTCCCGTCACGGCCTGTCGCCGGCCGCCCGCTCCGGTACCTTGGGTGAGATGCGAGTGGTTCTGAGCACGCGCCGCGCCGGAGTTGCCCCAGGGGTGCCTCCGATATCACCGGTGCGCACCGCTGCTCGCGGGGCAGCAAGCCCTTGCCGCGCTGCCTGTTCGAGTCATCGCAGCGAGCGTCGCACAGTATGCCGCACGGGTACTCCTTCGCGCTGGAATATGCCCGAAGCGCTTGTTGGGGTGACTGTACGTCAACCATGCTGTCCCACAAGGGATTCACGTTCCGTGATCCCTGTCCCGGCCGTTGTTCTGGCCATGCAGAAAATGGCTACGATCGTGGCCCTCGTGAGGCGCGAGCCTAAGTGTCCGCCGGTTCGGATGGTGTGAGCGGTGCAGGTGCTTCAAGTGCAGCTGGAGATCCGGCCCGACCCCGCAGAGGTGGGGCGGGCCCGGCGGTGGGCCCGCTCGCGGCTGGCCGGGTCCGGGATACAGGCCGACGAACCGCTCGCCGAGACGCTGATCCTGCTCGTCTCCGAACTCGTCACCAACGCCGTGGTGCACACCGGCTGTCCCGCCGTGCTGAGACTGTCCCTGCCCGGCGCCACGGCCGAACCCTCCACCGTCCGCCTCGAGGTCGCCGACCGCAGCGACCGGGCCCCGGTGCCGCGATGCGCCGACGGCGAGGCGACCGGCGGCCGGGGACTCGCCCTCGTGGACGGCCTTGCCGACCGCTGGGGCTGGAGCTCCGAGGGCGGCGGCAAGCGCATCTGGTGCGAACTGGACCGGTACGCCCAGTCCGGCCGGACGGCCGCGGCGTGCGGAGGCGACGCGGTGGCCTACGGAGGCGGCTCGACGGCCCGCGAAGGGCTGGCGTACGAGGCCGTGTAGGCCGTGCCCGGCGGGCCGCTCCCTCGGGAGGGGGCCGGTGTGGTGCCGGTGCGAGGCCGGTGCACGGGTGCATGGAGCGGGGCCGCGTGTGCGGAGCTGTGCGTCGGTGCGCCGGGATGTGCTTCTGTGCGCGGCCGGAACGAACAGGGCAAACGTGATGAACCCCCCGACGGGTGTTGACGCCCCGTGACCGCCTGAACACCCTTGAGGGCAGCGATTCGCCGCGAGGGGACGGCGAGGGCGTCGGTGACGGGAGCCCTCGGCGAGTGTGAGTCGTACCGCGGCGTCGTTTCCGTCGGGGCCAGGGGGAGCCGACGGAAGCCCTCCCGCTCGGGCGAGAGCCGAGCGAGGGGGAGGGGAACGCCGGGAGTCGGGTGGCGGCGCGTACCGCCGTGACCGGCGGTGAGGTGGGGGCCTCACGGCCGGGCGCGGGCGGGCCTGGGGAAGCCGCGCCGCCAGCCGCCGCTCCCGCCGGAGTGCGGCGACAGGCCCTCAAGGGCCCGCAGCGGTGCGACCTCGCGGCTCCGCCTCACCCCGTGCGCGTTGCCGCGGGTGTCGCCGCGTCCGCCCCGGCCCGGAAGGTCCGCCGGTAGGCCGTGGGCGTCACGCCGAGCGCCGCCTGGAGGTGCTGCCGCAGCGACTGGGCGGTGCCGAAGCCGGCGTCGCGGGCCACCTGGTCGACGGTCAGGTCGGTGGACTCCAGCAGGTGCCGGGCGCGTTCCACCCGCTGCTGGGTGAGCCACTGGCCCGGGCTGACCCCGACCTCCTCCCGGAAGCGGCGGGTGAAGGTGCGTACGGACATGGACTCCTGCGCCGCCATGTCACGCAGCTGGATGGGCTCATGGAGGCGGCCGAGCGCCCAGGCGCGGGCGGTGGTGGTGGACGCCTGCTGCGGGTCGGGCACCGGGCGCTGGATGTACTGGGCCTGCCCGCCGTCGCGGTGCGGCGGTACGACCGTGCGGCGGGCCACGTCGTTGGCGACGGCGGCGCCGTGGTCGCGGCGCACCATGTGCAGGCACAGGTCGATTCCGGCGGCGACGCCCGCGGAGGTCAGCACGTCGCCGTCGTCGATGAACAGCACGTGGGGATCGACCCGGACCCGCGGGAACAACCGCTGCAGGCGCTCGGCGTCGGCCCAGTGGGTGGTCGCCGGGCGGCCGTCGAGAACGCCCGCGGCGGCCAGGACGTAGACGCCGGTGCAGATGGAGGCGAGCCGGGTGCCGGGGCGCACGTGTGCGAGCGCGGCGGCCAGTTCGTCGGTCAGCACGCCCTGCTCGTACACCGGGCCGAGTTCGTACGACGCCGGCACGATCACCGTGTCGGCGGTGGCCAGGGCCTGTGGGCCGTGGGCGACGTGGATGGCGAAGTCGGCGTCCGTCTCGACCGGCCCCGGTGGCCGGACGGAGCAGGTCACGACCTCGTACAGAGGGCGCCCCCGGGCGTCCCTGGGGCGGCCGAAGATGCGGTGCGGGATGCCCAGTTCGAAGGGGAGCAGCCCGTCGAGGGCCAGGACGACGACGCGGTGGGGCCGGAACGGGCGCTCACGGGGCTCACGGGGCATGGCCCGATCCTAACGAATGCTGTCCTCCGGGCCACTCGAAGGGCGACGGTCCGGCCGGGAAGCTCGGTGACGTGACCCAGACAACCGACACCGCGGCAACCGCAGTTGCCGCAGCCACCCCCGCAGATGCCGCAGCCACCGCGGCGGGCGCGGCGGCCGTGGAGAGCCTCCGGCCCGCCCGGCAGCCCCGTATCCACTGGGCGTGGTTCGCCGCCGCCGTCACCTTCGTCACGATCGTCGGCGCCGCCGCCTTCCGTTCGCTGCCGGGACTGCTCATCGACCCGCTCCACCAGGATTTCGGCTGGTCGCGCGGCACGATCGGCGCCGCGGTCTCCGTCAACCTCGTGCTGTACGGGCTGACCGCCCCGTTCGCCGCGGCGCTGATGGACCGCTTCGGCATCCGGCGGGTGGTCGCCGTCGCGCTGACCGTGATCGCGCTCGGCTCCGGACTGACGGTGTGGATGACGGCGGCCTGGCAGCTGGTGCTGTGCTGGGGTGTGCTGGTGGGCCTCGGCTCCGGTTCCATGGCGCTGGCCTTCGCCGCGACCGTCACCAACCGCTGGTTCACCGCGCGGCGCGGCCTGGTCAGCGGCATCCTCACCGCCGCCTCCGCCTCCGGCCAGCTGGTCTTCCTGCCCCTGCTGTCCTGGATCGTCGAGAGGTACGACTGGCGACCGGCGGCCGTGACCGTCGCCCTCGCCGCCCTCGCGGTCGTCCCGTTCGTCTGGCTGCTGCTGCGGGACCACCCCGCCGACGTGGGCCTGAAGCCGTACGGCGCCGCGGAGTTCGTCCCTAAGCCCGCGCCCGTCCCCGGTGCCGCGCGCCGGGCCGTGACCGTGCTGTCCTTGGCCGTGCGCACCGGCCCGTTCTGGCTGCTGGCCGGGACCTTCGCGATCTGCGGCGCCTCCACCAACGGCCTGATCCAGACCCATTTCATCCCCGCCGCCCACGACCACCACATGCCCGTCCAGGCCGCCGCCTCCCTGCTCGCGGTCATCGGCGTGTTCGACGTGGTCGGCACGGTGGCCTCCGGCTGGCTCACCGACCGGTTCTCCCCGCGCCGCCTGCTCGCCGTCTACTACGCCCTGCGCGGCGTCTCCCTGCTGTTCCTCCCCCTGCTGCTGGCACCCGGCGTGCACCTGCCGATGGTCTTCTTCATCGTCTTCTACGGCCTGGACTGGGTCGCCACCGTGCCGCCCACCCTGGCCCTGTGCCGGGAGCAGTACGGCGAGGACAGCGCGATCGTCTTCGGCTGGGTCCTCGCCTCGCACCAGGTGGGCGCCGCCCTCGTCGCCTTCCTCGGCGGCGTGGCCCGCGACACCTTCGGCTCCTACGACGTGGTCTGGTACGCCTCCGGGGCGCTGTGCGCGGTGGCGGCGCTGATGGCGCTGGTGATCCGGCACCGGCCGGCCGCGCTGCCCGCCGCAGCCTGAAGGTTCCCGGCTCGTCGTGTCCGACAGATCGGGCCCCGCCTCAGCCCGGGAGTCGGGAGGCGCCCGGGGTCTGCCGGGCGATGGCCTTCGCGATCTTGCGGGCGTCGAGGGCCAGTTCGCGGAGCATGCCGCTGATGGGGTTGGTGAAGCCCTGGAAGTACAGGCCGGGTGCGTGCGGCGGGGTGCGGCCGCCGTGCACGACGGGCTTGCCGCGGGCGTCCAGCACGCCGAGGTGGCCGACGAGGTCTTCCAGGGCGCGGACGTAGCCGGTGGCGGCGATCACCGCGTCCGGCTCGACGCGGCTGCCGTCGGCCAGGACGACCTTGCCGTCCTCGAAGGCCTCGACGGCGGCCACCACCTCGACCCTGCCCGTGCGCACGGCGTCGATCAGCCCCACGTCCTGCACGGGGACGGCACCCTCGGCGGCCCGGCTGAGCAGGCCGGTGTCGGGCCGGGGAAGGCCGTGCGCCGACAGGTCCGGCGTGCTGATCCTGGCCAGCGGCCGGGCGAGCCGGTCCACCAGCCACACCGGCAGGCGCCGTACCAGCACGCCCGAGTACTGCGCGGCCCAGCCCGCGGTCGAGCGGCGCACGATGTGCGGGGCGGTGCGCACCGACAGCCGTACCCGGGAGGCGCCGCCCTCCACCAGGTCGACGGCGATCTCGGCACCGGTGTTGCCGACCCCGACGACGAGGACGTCCCGGCCGGCGAAGGGTGCGGGGTTGCGGTAGGCGGAGGCGTGCAGGAACTCGCCGGTGAAGGAGGCGCGGCCGGGCCAGTCCGGGATGCGCGGGGTGTGGTTGTAGCCGGTGGCGACGACCACCGCGGCACCGGTCAGCCGTCGGCCGCCGGTGGCGTGCAGCAGCCAGCCGCTTCCGTCCGGCGCGCGCTCGACACGGGAGACCTCCACGCCGGTGACGATCTCCAGCCGGTGGTACTCGGCGTACTTCTCCAGGTACCGCACGACGTTGTCCCGGGACACCCACCGGCCGAACCGGCGCGGCATCGGCAGCCCGGGCAGGCTCGACAGGCGCCGGGTGGTGTGCAGGTGCAACCGGTCGTAGTGGCGCCGCCACGACGCCCCGACCTGGTCGGACTTCTCCAGCACGACGGCCCGTACGCCCTGGGCGCGCAGCGCGTGGGCGGCGGCCAGGCCGCCCGGTCCGCCGCCGATGACGTAGACGGGGCGGTCGGCGGGGCGGTCGGCGGGGTGCGGTGCCGCCGGTGGTGCGGAGGCTGTGGAGTCGGCCATGGGCGCGAGCGTAGCCACGTGCCCGCTTGATGGGTCTCGGTCAAGACCGGAATTGGTTGCGGATTGATCACGGGTGTGGGCGGGCAGGGTGGGAGCCGTGCCCGCACCGTGACGGGCGGCGCAGGGGTTCCCCTGACCCACGTATGGGTTTGAATGACTCAATGGCCCCTACAGGAAACCGCTCCCGGACCCGGAACCTGCCCGAACCGCGCGGCCACGGCCTCCACTTGGTCCCCTGGGACCCCGCCTCCCGCGCCGACACCCAGGCGTGGCTGCGGGGCAACCAGGACCCGGAGTTCCGCCGCTGGAACACCCCGCTGCGGACGGTCACCGACCTCGCCGAGGCCCGGGAGTCGCTGCGCGCCCGGGCGCGGGCCGCCGTGGAGGGCACGGCGGTGTCGTTCCGGATCACGGACGCGGACAGCGGTACGACGCTGGGGCACATCGGCGTCAACGAGATCAAGCCGGTCCTCGGCACCGCGCGCGTCGGCTACTGGGTGCTCCCCGAGTCCCGCGGCCGGGGCGTCGCCACCCGGGCCCTGCTGCTCACCACGCGCTGGGCGTTCGCCGAACTGGGCCTGCACCGCCTGGAACTGGACCACGCGGTCGGTCACGCGGTCTCCTGCCGGGTGGCCGAGCGCTGCGGGTTCCGCTACGAGGGCACCCTGCGCGGCGCGGCCTTCGAGGCCGGCCGGCACGACGCGTTCCGGGACGCCCACCTGCACGCCCGGCTGGCGACGGACCCGGAGCCGGCGGACCCCTAGGCCCGGCCCGTGTCACCGGCGGGCCGGGCGGGATCATGGGGCATGCCTTCCGACGACTGGCACCTCACCCAAGACCTCGACGCGTTCCTGGACCGTGCGGGCGCCTTCCTCCGCTCCGAACCCGCGCTGCACACCGTGCCGCTGACCGTCACGGAGAACCTCCGCACCCGTGGACCGCACCTCTACGGTGACGGCACACCGCAGTTCGGCTACCTGGAACGGGCCGGGACGGTCCGCGCGGCCTTCTTCCGTACGCCGCCGCACTGGCTCAACGTCACCGCCCTGACCGCCGAGGAGGCCGAGACCCTCGCCGCCCGGCTGGCCGCTCTCGGGGAGCACCTGCCCGGGGTGAACGCCGCCCAGGACACCGCCGCCGCCTTCGCCGCGGCCTGGCAGCGGCACACCGGCGCCGCCGCCACGCTCACCCTGCGCCAGCGGCTGTACCGGCTCGGCACCCTGACCGTGCCCGAGCCGGTGCCGCCCGGCCGGCCCCGGGTCGCGGACGCGGCGGACCGCGCGCTGCTGGTGCGCTGGTTCGTGGAGTTCACCGAGGCGGTCGGGACCGGGGTCGGACAGGACCCCGGCGAGTGGGCGGACGCCCGTGTCGCGCGCGGCGACGTCTCGTTCTGGGAGACCCCCGACGGCACGCCCGTCGCCATGGCCGGCACGACCCCCGAGGTCGCCGGCCAGGTCCGCGTCGCCGGCGTCTACACCCCGCCCCACCTGCGCGGCCGGGGCTACGCGGGCGCCGTGACCGCCGAGGTCAGCCGGGCGGCCCGGGCCGCCGGGGTGAGGGAGATCCTGCTCTTCACGGACCTGGCCAACCCCACCAGCAACGCCCTGTACCAACGCATCGGCTACCGCCCGGTGGCGGACTTCGCGGTGTACGACTTCACGTAGGCCGGGGGCGCGGGGGTCGGTTGGGGTCGGCCGGGTGTCGCGGCGGTGGGGGCGCACGGGCCGGTGTCGCGGTGGTCGGTTCTCGCGGGCCGGTGTCGCGGTGGTTGATTCGGTGGGCCGGGAGATAAGGCGGTCGGTTCGCGCGGGCCGGGGGCGCGGCGGTCGGTTCGGTGGGCCGGGAGACAAGGCGATCGGATCGCGCGGGCCGGGGGCGCGGCGGTCGGGTCGCGCGGGCCGGGGGCGCGGCGATGGGGTCGCGCGGGCCAGGGCGCGGCGGTCGGTTCGGGTGGGGCGGCGAGGGGAGAGCGGGGTGTTGTGGTCATGTTCCGGAGTGCCCCGCACTTGGCCCCGTCCGCCCGACGGGGTCCCCCGGGCCGGGGTCCGTTTACGCCGGCCCGGAGGCGGGTCCAAGCCGGGGGACCCGGTGCCCCCTCAGGGCCACAGCAACTCCCGGGTCCACCCCTGCTGCTCCCGCCGGTAGCGCAGCCGTACGTGCCGGCGCCCGGCGTCGCCCTGAAAGAACTCCACCTCGTCCGGCCGCAGGCGGTACAGGGTCCAGGACGGTACGGGGGCGTCGGGCTCGCGGCGGGCCCGTTCCCACGCCGCGGCCGACGCCCGCTCCAGGTCGGCCGGCGACGCGAGGACCTCGCTCTGGTGCCCGGTCAGCGCCGCGGCCAGCGCGCCCGTGGAGCGGGCGTGCAGGTCCGACTGGGCCTCCCGCGACGGGGCGGAGGTGACCGGGCCGCGCACCCGGACCTGGCGGCCCAGCACCGGCCAGTAGAAGCAGAGCGCGGCGTACGGCCGCCCGGCCAGCTGGCGGCCCTTGCGGCTGCCGGCGTGGCTCGCGAAGGACCAGCCGTCGGCGTCCGCGCCGTGCAGCATCACGATCCGTACGTCGGGCAGGCCCGACTCGTCCGCCGTCGCCAGGGACACGGTGTGCGGCTCGCTCTGGCCGGCCGCCACCGCCTCGGCGAACCAGTCGGTGAACAGGGCCAGCGGGTCGGCCGGCACCCCGTCCGTGTCGAACGGCGGCAGTGCGGTGACGGCCGGGTCCCACACGCGCAGGGACCTCAGCAACTCATCAAGATCCGGCATGCTCCGGAGCGTAGTCGGCCTGCCCGCCCAGGTCCGAGGACACCCAGCGCTCAGGGCGCATCCGGATGACGACCTGTTCGCCGTGGTTCTGCAGGGAGAACGCCACGTAGGCGTCGACCGCCTCGGCCGGGAGGTAGCGGGCCGACAGCTCCCGGAGCTGCTCGACGGTGGCGGGGGTGGTGTCGAGGACCGGGCCCTCCACCGACACGTACCGGACGGTGGGTTCCACGCGGTCCACCAGCAGCGAGAAACGCCCCGCCTCGCGGATCAGCCGGTTCTTGCGGGAGTCGGCCCCGGTCATGATCCACAGGTCGCCGCCGGGCTCGTACTGGTACCAGATCGGCACGGTCAGCGGGGCCCTGCCGGGACCCGCGTCGACCGCCAGCGCGGCGATGTGCGGTTCGGCCAGGAACTTCTCGCGTTCTGCACGGCTCAGGGCCATGTCGGTCTCCTCCGGCGATCGGACGTCACTGACCTTGCACCTGTCCCAACACCGGCTGGGCGGGCGGGTGTTCCCCGACAACTCACAGCGTTGCCAGCCGCTGCACCAGCAGGAACGCCCCGATGCCGAGCATCGCCGCGCCCGACGTGCGGATCACCGCGCGGGCCGCCGCCGGACGGGCGCCCAGGACCGCCCGGGCCGTGGCGCCCACGGTCAGGTACACGGCGGCGCAGCACCCCATGTGGAGCAGCCCCAGCGCGCCGGTCTGCACGGGCACCGGCAGCGCGCCGCCCCCGGTGACCAGGAACTGCGGCAGCACGGAGAGGTAGAGCAGCAGGCCCTTGGGGTTCAGGCCGCTGATCGTGGCCCCGCGCAGGAAGGCCCGGGCACCGCGCGCCCCGGCGGCCTCCTCGGCCGCGCCCGGGGTGCCCGGCCGCCGCAGCACGCCCCAGCCCAGCCACACCAGGTACGCAGCCCCCGCCACCGTCAGCGCGGTGAGCAGCACCGGCGAGCCCGCCACCAGCACCGCGAGCCCGGCCGCCGCCAGCGCGGTGTGCAGGGCGTAGCCGGCCACCAGGCCCGCGACGGCCGGCAGGACCGCCCGGCCGCGCAGCCCGGCCGAGATCGTGTACGCCCAGTCGGCGCCCGGCACGCACACCAGCAGGAGGTCCACGGCGAGGAAGGAGAGCAGCGTTGCGGAGTCCATGGCGGGCAGATTAGGCGGGTTGTGCCCGAAAGTGTTCCTGAAGTTTGCCCGTAGCTAGCCGAACTGGGGCAGGATCTTCCTCATGGACGACGTAGACCGGAAAATTCTTGCCGAGCTGCAGCGGGACGGGCGGCTGACCGTGACCGAGCTGGCCGCGCGGGTGCGGCTGAGCGTCTCGCCGTGTCACCGGCGGCTGCGCGAGCTGGAGCGGTCGGGGGCGATCAGCGGGTACCGGGCGGTGGTGGAGCCGTCCGCCGTGGGCCTGAGCTTCGAGGCGCTGGTCTTCGTCTCCATGCGGCAGGAGGACCGGGAGACGGTCGCCGAGTTCGAGAGGGCGGTGAGCGAGGTGCCCGAGGTGCTGGAGGCGCAGCGGCTGTTCGGTGAGCCGGACTACCTGCTGCGGGTCGTCGCCGCCGACCTCGCGGCCTACCAGCGGCTGTACGACGAGCGGCTCGCCACCCTGCCGGGGGTGCAGCGGCTGACGTCCACGCTGGTGATGAAGCACGTGGTCAGGGACCGGCCGCTGCCCGCCTGACGGGCACGGCGGCACAACGCGACAGGCGGTGGTCCACCGGAGTGAACCACCGCCTGCCAGACAGGACTTGCACGGGGGAAGGCCGGGACGGCCGTTACTTCGTCGGCTTCCTCCCGGTGATGCCCAGGTGCACCAACAAGGCGAGGTTCGGCTTGAGTTGGGCCGGCTTCACGCCCGCGGAGGAGAAGCCCTTCTGGTGCGAGGCCACGGCCGCGAGCATTGTGACGATCGAACCGGCGATGGCCGCCGGGTTCACGTCCTTGTCGACCCGGCCCTTGGACTGCAGCTCGGCGACGGTGTCCGCCAGGGAGCTGTTCACCGAGCTGAGGATCTTCGTGCGGAGCTTGTTGAAACGCTTGTCGCCCTCGGCGGCACCGAGGTCGACCACCCGCAGGATCGCCTCGTTCCTCCGCCAGAAGTCCAAGAACCCCTCGACCAGTTCCTGGGCGGTCTGCCAGCCCGCCCGGCCGGCCCAGGACCGGCCCTCGAGCAGCTGCGTCAGCTCCGCGCCCTCGGCGGCCGTCTGCTCGGCGATCTCCAGGACCGCGCCCTCGACGTCCGGAAAGTACTGGTAGAACGTGGCGGGCGAGGTGCCGGCCTTCCGGGCGACGTCGATGACCTTGACGTCCCGGTACGGAGAGGAACTGAGCATGTCGCTGAGGCAGTCGAGCAGCTTCTGCCGGGTCGCCTGCCCACGCCGGCCGGCCACACGGCCGTCGACGGTACGCACTTGTCCTGTCATGTCGTCAGCTTACCGAGGCGTGATCCAGGCGCGATTCGGCCGACTGCAAATGGGGTGCCCGGGGTGCCGGAGGCTGGTGTGCCTGGTGAGCGGGGTGCGCGCGACCCGGTTACTTTGACGGCATGGCCGAAAACAGCGCATCGGTGGACGGGGACGGCACCTCCCCGGACGGTGCCGCCGGGCAGGGCGGCTACGGCGAGGGCGTGCCCTGCTGGGTGGACGCGCAGTTGCCCGACGTCGAGGCGGGCAGGCGGTTCTACGGGGAGCTCTTCGGGTGGACCTTCGAGGACTGGTACGGCACCTTCACCCGGGCCCTGAAGGACGGCGCACCCGTCGCCGCCCTGGTCCGCAAGCTGGACGGCCGGCTGCCCACCGTGTGGACGGTGTACTTCTCCACCCCCGACGCCGAGGCCCTGTGCCGGCGGATCCGTGCCGCCGGCGGGCAGGTGGTGTCCCCGCCCCTGCCGGTCGCCGACCTGGGCGTCACCGCGCTCGTCACCGACACCGAGAGCGCCGTCTTCGCCCTCTGGCAGCCCGGCAGCCACCCCGGCTTCGGCCGCCGCCACGAGCCGGGCACCTTCGCCTGGGCCGAGCTGTACACCCGCGACACCGAGGCGGCCAACGCCTTCTACGGCGGCCTCTTCCACGACGCCCTGTTCGGGCCCGACGCCGCACCCGACTTCGGCCGCGCCCCCGTCTTTGACGTCTTCCCCGCCGAGATGCCGCCCCACTTCCTCGTCCACTTCGCCGTCGAGGACGTCGAGGCCGCGCTGGGCGAGGTGACCCGGCTCGGCGGACGTGTCCAGGCGCCGCCCTTCGAGACGTCGTACGGAACCGTGGCCGTCGTCACCGACAATCAAGGGGCGTCGTTCGCCCTGCTGCGCCGCTGAGCTGCCGCTTCTCGGACCGTTTTGGTCCGTATATGGTGCTGGACACCCCATTCCTCACCGGGTTCGCAACCAGGGCCGCGGACAGGAAGAATCGGGGTGCGTGCCGCCATGGCGGTGCGGTGGTGAGACGCTGCACGGGGTCGCGTACAGATGTGACCGGCGCGGCTCGTACGGGGAGGTGGCAGGCAAGTGGTGGATCAGCTGACGCAGCACGATCCGCGGCGGATCGGGCCGTTCGAGGTGCTGGGACGGCTGGGTGCCGGCGGCATGGGGCTGGTCTATCTCGCGCGCTCGGCGTCCGGCCGGCGGGTGGCGATCAAGACGGTCCGCACCGAGCTGGCCGAGGACCAGCTGTTCCGGGTCCGCTTCACCCGTGAGGTGGAGGCGGCCCGGGCGGTCTCGGGCTTCTACACGGCCGCGGTCGTGGACGCCGACCCGCGCGCCGCCGTGCCGTGGCTGGCCACCGCGTACGTGCCCGCGCCCTCCCTCGAGGAGATAGTGAACGAGTGCGGGCCGCTCCCGGCCCAGGCGGTGCGCTGGCTCGCGGCGGGCGTGGCCGAGGCGCTGCAGTCCATCCACGGCGCCGGGCTGGTGCACCGTGACCTCAAGCCGTCCAACGTGCTCGTGGTCGAGGACGGCCCGCGCGTGATCGACTTCGGTATCGCCTCCGGCGTGTCGAACACCCGTCTGACCATGACGAACGTCGCCGTCGGCACGCCCGCCTACATGTCGCCGGAGCAGGCGAAGGACTCGCGCAGCGTGACCGGCGCGAGCGATGTGTTCTCACTCGGCTCCACCCTCGTCTTCGCCGCCACCGGGCACCCGCCCTTCCACGGCGCCAACCCGGTCGAGACGGTCTTCATGCTGCTGCGCGAGGGCCCGGACCTGGAGGGCCTGCCGGACGAGCTGCGCCCGCTCATCGAGTCCTGCATGCAGATGGAGGCCGCCGCGCGGCCCACCCCCGCCGACCTCCAGGCCCAGCTCGCCCCGCACCTGTTCGGCTCCGGCTCGGACGACAGCGGCACGGCGTCGGCCTGGCTGCCGGAGAAGGCGGTCGCCCTCATCGAGGCCCGGCGCAACGGCCGCCCGCCGAGCAAGCAGTCCCCGGGCGCCGGCCGCAGCGGCGGCGGAGCCGCACGGCCCTCCGCGCCCCCCGCCCCGGCCCTCCCGCCGCCGCCCCCGCACGACCCCGTGGTCCCGCCCCGGCCGTCCGTGCCCGCGCCGGCCGGCTCCCCCGACACCGGCCCCGTACGGCTGGCCGGCGCCCAGGTGCCCATCGGGCCCGGCCCGCGCGTCGCCGAGGTCCGGGCCGCCGCCGTCAAGGCGCCCGCGCCGGAGGCCGCGCTCGCCGCGTCCTGGTCCAAGGCGCACCCCGGCGTCAACGGCGCCGACCCCGCCGTGCCCACGCCCCCGGCCGCGCCCCCGGAGCAGCCGGGCGGCTGGCGGCCCTGGCGGTTCCGGATGTCCAACGACGTCTGGGGCACCCCGTCGGTCGACGGGGACCTGGTGTACGTCACCTCCTTCGAGGTGCACGCGCTGGACGTGGCGACCGGCCGCCGCCGCTTCAAGACGCGGGACGTGGCCTGGTCGATGGCGGTCGCGGACGGCCGTATCCACGCCTCCGACGGCCCCACCCTGTTCGCGCTGGACGCCCGCGAGGGCACCGACCTGTGGCGCCTGCAGACGGACGCCTGGGTGTACTCGCTCAAGGCCGACCGCGGCACGGTCGTCACCGGCACCCGCGGCGGCGGCGTGCAGGCCTGGGAGGCCTCCACCGGCCAGAAGCTGTGGGAGATCACCGGCTGCCAGACCGACTTCGAGGCCCCGGAGGCGGGCCCGGTCGTCCACGACGGCACGGTCTACGCCTGGCAGGACGCCCGGCTGCGCGCCCTGGACGCCCGTACCGGCGACGAGCGCTGGTCGTACCCGATCGGCGACGCGGCCTCCTGCGGCGGCGTCCCGGTCCGGCTCACCCAGGCGCCCGACGGCTACGTGTACATCTGCGCCGGCACCCGCGTGCTCGCCGTGGACGTGGCGGGCGGGCACGTGAAGTGGCACTTCGAGGCCCCGGCGGTGTTCCTCTCGCCGCCCGCCTTCGTGCCCGGCCCGGCCGTCACCGGCGGCGGCGTCTACCTGGCCGACTACCTGGGCACGGTCTACGCCCTCGACGCCACCGACGGCCGCGACCGCTGGCGCATCGCCACCGAGGCCCGGGCCTCGATCGACCCGGTGCTGGTGGCCGCCGGCCACGTCCACGTCGGCAGCGGCAAGGGCCTCTACACGCTCGACGCCGTCACCGGCACGCCCAAGTGGCGCTTCCAGGCGGGCGGCGACATCGTGGGCGCCCCGGCCGTGGCCGAGGGCCGTATCCACTTCGGCTCGACGGACCACCTGCTGTACACCCTCAAGGCCGACGACGGCCGGCTGCGCTGGAAGCTCGCCACGGGCGGCGAGATCACCGGCTCCCCGGTCGTCCGGGACGGGGTGGTGTACGCGTGCAGCAAGGACCGCTGCGTGTACGCCCTGGACGCCGAGCTGGGCACCGGAACGGCGCGCTCCGCGTAGCGGCGGCCGTCGGGGACGGCCGTCGTACCGGCGTACGGAAGGGGCTCCAGACGGCGGCCGTCGCGTCGGGGAGCGGCCCGTTCACCGCTCTCACGGCCGACGCTACGCCGGGGACGCGGCGGTCGCCAAGGGGTGACATGCTCGTGACAGACGCGCGGTTAGGGTGACGCCATGCAGTCACGGGGACACGTACTGAAGCTCACGGCCGTCTCGGCGCTCGTCGTTCTGGCGCTGACCGGTTTCTCCACGGGACGCCATCACGGCGGGGGCCACGGCGGCGGGTGCAGCAGCTCCCAGCAGGACCACGACAGCTCGTCGTCGTCGGGCGGGGGCGGGGCGTACAAGGAGGACGACGACCACGACGCCGGCTACGACGCCGGCTACGGCGGCGGCTACGGCGGTGGATACGGCACCGGCTCCGGCGGCTCCGGCACCGGCGAGCCGGGTGACGGCAGCGGCTCCGTGAGTGCGGGGCGCCTCGAGCCCGCCACGGTGAGGTTGCTCAAGTGCGCGACCGTGAAGGAGCCGTACGCGACCGTGGAGGTGACCAACCCCAACGGGGTGGACGCGGCCTTCTGGGTGGCGGTGTCCTTCCGGGACGCGAAGAACGGCACCCTCAAGGACGAGACGTGGCGGGTCGATGTGCCGGCCGGCGACAAGCTGACCGTCGATGTCGAGATGAGCAACAGGAGCATGGCCTCCTCGGTCGACCACTGTGTGGTCGAACCCCAGGCTGAGCCCGACAACTGACGGCTCATCAGTCCCGCGGACCATGCGCCGCCGTGACGGGCCGGTGACAAAAGGAACGAACCTGTGGCAACGGTGCGGGGCAACGGTCGGGGAGGGCGACGGGTCGTACTGGGTGTGGACGGGCCGCACAGGGGCGCGCCACACGAGGACGACCACCAGGACGACCACTCACATGGGGGAATCATGACCATCCGCGTCCGCGGCACCCGCACGACCCTGACAGCCCTGGCCGCCCTGACGGCCGGCACGGCCCTGGCCCTGACCGCGGTCCCGGCGTCGGCGGCGACCGCCACCGGCTCGCCCCGCTTCCTCGAGCCGGGGCAGCTGCCCCCGCACCCCGCCTCCGCCTGGTACGCGGGTGAGGTCACCGCCGGGCAGCCCGACCCGCTGCCGATGTGCGTCGGCGAGGCCCTGCCGTCCATCTCCCTGCACCGCCAGTACTGGACGGAGTACGACACCAGCGCGCTGCAGGTCACCGTGGTGGAGCGGAACGAGCAGCGGGCCAAGGCCTTCGCGGCGCTGCTGCGCAAGGACCTCGCCGCGTGCGCGAAGAACCTGATGAAGCAGTACCCGGACGTCAAGGCGACCCAGAAGTACTACGGCAAGCTGAAGGTCGAGGAGGGCGCTCACGTCTACGGCGTCCACACCGAGAGCGCGTGGGGCGCCTCCGACATCAACCTGCTGTCGGTGGGCCGGGACGGGCGGACCGTGACCTTCGTGAAGTGGGGCCAGATGGGCACGTTCCGGCACGCCCAGGTCGCCGACTTCAAGAAGACGACGGTGACGGCCGTCAACCGGCTGTACTGAACCGCCCGTTCCTCCTGGGGAGGCGGAAGTGTGGGGAGGACGTGGGGACCGTGTGGCCGCCCGTGTGCCCCGCTGTGATCGGTGTCTCCGACGGCTGACGCACATGCCATGAACAAGGCAAACTGGCGTAGTTGCTCGGAGGCCTAGGGGGACTGCATGGACGGTGTACCGCGGCGCGTACCGGAGCAGCGGCGTTCCGGCACCTCGGCCGCGGCCGAGGTGCCGGCGCTGCGCTTCGGCGTGCTCGGGCCGGTGCGCGCCTGGTGCGGCGACGAGCCGCTCCCGACCGGCTCTCCCCAGCAACGCGCCCTGCTGGCGGCCCTGTTGCTGCGTGAGGGCCGTACGGCCACGGCGGCGGAGCTGATCGACGCGCTGTGGGGCGAGGAACCGCCCTCGCAGGCCCTGGCGGCGGTCCGGACGTATGCCTCCCGGCTGCGGAAGGTGCTGGCTTCCGGCGTCCTGGTCAGCGAATCCGGCGGGTACGCGATCCGCGGCCTCGGTGAGGGCGCCCTGGACCTCGCGGTCGCCCAGGACCTGGCGACGGAGGCGGACAAGGCCCGCTCGGCCGGGGACCTGTGCCACGCCCGGGACGTGCTGCGGCGCGCCCTGGCCCTGTGGGACGGGGAGGCGCTGGCGGGCGTACCGGGCCCGTACGCCGAGGCGCAGCGGGCCCGCCTGGAGGAGTGGCGCCTGCAACTGCTGGAGTCCTGCCTGGAGATGGACCTGGAGCAGGGCTGTCACGCGGAGGCGGTCAGCGAGCTGACGGCGCTGACGGCCGCGCATCCGCTGCGGGAGCGGCTGCGGGAGCTGCTGATGCTGGCGCTGTACCGCAGCGGACGGCAGGCCGAGGCCCTGGCGGTGTACGCCGACACCCGGCAGTTGCTGGCGGAGGAGCTCGGGGTGGACCCGAGCCCGGACCTGAAGGACCTCCAGCAGCGGATCCTGCGCGCGGACCCGGGCCTGGCGGAGCCCCCGTCCCCGGCGCCGGAGCCGGCCGCGGCCCCGGTGCGCCCGGCACAACTGCCCGCCACCGTCCCCGACTTCACGGGCCGTACGGCCTTCGTGCGTGAGCTGAGCGAGGTCCTGGCGTCCTCGGAGGGCCGGGTGATGGCGGTGTCGGCGGTGGCCGGCATCGGCGGCGTGGGCAAGACCACCCTGGCGGTGCACGTGGCCCACCAGGCGCGCGCGGCGTTCCCGGACGGGCAGCTGTACGTCGACCTGCAGGGCGCCGGACCGCGGGCGGCGGAGCCGGAGACCGTGCTGGGCGCGTTCCTGCGGGCGCTCGGCACGGCCGACTCGGCCATCCCGGACTCCCTGGAGGAGCGGGCCGCGCTGTACCGCTCGGTGCTGGACGGCCGCCGGGTGCTGGTGCTGCTGGACAACGCGCGTGACGCCGCCCAGGTGCGGCCGTTGCTGCCGGGCACGGACGGCTGCGCGGCACTGGTCACCTCCCGGGTGCGGATGGTGGACCTGGCGGGAGCCCACCTGGTCGACCTGGACGTGATGGCGCCGGACGAGGCGCTGGCGCTGTTCACGAAGATCGTGGGCGAGGAGCGGGTGGCCGCGGAGCGCGAGGCGGCCCTGGACGTGGTCGCGGCCTGCGGCTTCCTGCCGCTGGCGATCCGTATCGCGGCCTGCCGCCTGGCGGCCCGCCGTACGTGGACGGTGTCGGTGCTGGCGGCGAAGCTGGCGGACGAACGCCGCCGCCTGGACGAGCTCCAGGCCGGCGATCTCGCGGTGAAGGCCACCTTCGAGCTGGGCTACGGACAGCTGGAGCCCGCCCAGGCGCGGGCGTTCCGGCTGCTGGGGCTGGCGGACGGCCCGGACATCTCGCTGGCGGCGGCCGCGGCGGTCCTGGACCTGCCCGTGGAGGAGACGGAGGACCTGCTGGAGTCCCTCGTGGACACGTCGCTGCTGGAGTCGGCGGCTCCCGGCCGCTACCGCTTCCACGATCTGGTGCGGCTCTACGCGCGTGCGTGCGCGGAGAGGGACGAACTGCCGCCGAGCGAGCGGGAGCAGGCGGTGTCGCGGTTGCTGGACTTCTACCTGGCGACCGCGGCCGGGGTGTACGCGATGGAGCGGCCCGGGGACCGCGCGGTGGACCACCTGGAGGCCACCCGGCATCCGGGCCTCACCTTCACCGACCACCGCGAGGCGCTCGACTGGCTCTACTCCGAGGCGAACTGCCTGCTGGCCTGCGTCCGGCAGTCCGTCTCCCCCGGGAACCTGCGCAAGGCCGTGGACCTGCTGCTCGCGGCGAAGGACCTCGCCGAGTCGGGGGCCAACGCCCACCAGTTCGGTACGGCCGCGTCGGTCGTGCGGGACGCCGCGGCCGCCGCGGGCGACGCCCGCGCGGAAGGGCGGGCACGCACCACCCTGGCCCAGGTCCACAACACGGCGGGGCGGTTCGCCGACGCCGAGGAGGAGGCGCACCAGGCCGTCCTGCTCGCCGCGCGCGCCGACGACCCGTGGCTCGACTGCCACGCCTACAACGAGCGCGGCATCGTCGCCATCTACCACAACGACCACGCCGAGGCGGAGCGGCACCTGCGCCGGAGCATCGACGCCTTCCGGGCCGACAGCAACCGGCCGGGCGAGGCCAGCGCCCTGTGCAACCTCTCCCGGGTGCACCTCGCCCTGGGGCAGGTGAACAGCGCGGTGCGGCTCGCCAGGGCCGGGGTGGAGATCTACCGGCAGATGGGCCTCACCCTGCGCCTGGCCAACGGCAGTTACGCCCTGGGGCTCGCCCTGGCGGAGGCCGCCCAGCCGGAGGCGGCCGAGGCCCGTCTGTCGGAGGCGCTCGTCATCTTCCGGGACAGCCGCCAGCGGCTGTGGGAGGGCATGACGCTGTTCCGTCTCGCCCAGGTCGACCTCACGGCACGGCGGCCCGCCCGGGCGGCGGCGCACGCCGAGGCGGCGCTGAACGTCCTGCGGGGCATCGGCGGGCCGTGGCGGCGCGGCAACGTCCTGACGGTCCTGGGCCGGGCCCTGGCCGCGGTCGGCCAGGCCGGGCGGGCCCGGGTGTGCTGGGAGGAGGCCGCCCAGATCTTCGAGGAGCTGGGGTCCCCGGAGATCGCCGAGGTGCGCCGCCTCATGGCGCCCACCCGGGCCGCCTGAGGCGGTCCGCGCGTTCATCGTTCGTTTATCGCGCCCCGCCATGCTTTCCGTAGTCGATCCGTCGCGTCGGGGGGCAGACGGGTCACCGCACAGGGCCGCGCACCCACGCACCGGGGTGAGCGGCCCGTCCGGCCCGTTCGGCCACCCTCGGGGGAGTGGCCGAACGGGCCCCTACGGCCCAGGAACACGCCTCACAGCAAGGGAGTCACGGCATGAGCGACGCACAGCAGACCGGGAAGGCCACCCCGCAGGACAGCCACGTCACCGGCGGCGAGGCGGCCACGGCGGAGGAGATCACCCCCCAGGACAGCCATGTCACCGGCGGTGAGGCGGCCACGGAGGAGATCACCACGCAGGACAGCCACGTCACCGGGGGCGACCCTCGCTGACATCCACGACGGGGGAGATCGGCCGCGGCGGCGCGGAGGGGGAGCCGCCGCGGCCGACGCCGTTCCGCCACGGCTCCGCCGCCCCACGCCGAGGCTCCGGCCGCCCGGGCCGGCCGGTCGGCAAGCGGCAGGCGCCTCACGCGTGTGGGTCGGGCGGGTCCAGGTCCACCCGTACCGTCAGCAGGCCCGTCCCCAACGCCCTGACCCCGGCGCTGTTGAGCCGGGGCAGGCGGCGCAGGCGGGCGACCGGATCGTCGTCCGGGAGCAGGTGGGCCGTGCCCGTGTGCCACCGCCCCCGGATCCGCACCCGGACCCGGGGGTCCGCCTTGATGTTGCGCACGTACTGCGCGCGCTCCCCGAACTCCGACACCAGCCAGAACGCGTCCCCGACGCGCCGCCCGCCCACCGGCGTCCGGCGGGGCAGCCCCGAGACCCGGCCGGTGGTCTCCAGGACCGTCTGGAGGGGAAGACGGCGCATCACCGGGTTGACCCGGCGCTGGAAGGCCGTGGCGGCGCGGAACCTCAGGTCGGCGAGAGGGGACATCGTCGGGTACTCCTTCGCACCGGGTACTCACCGTTTCTCCAACAGTTCTTGATTCAATGGTCGGCGACGCGGCGCGAGGAGAGCGGGTGGCTGCGGATGCGGGTGGTGACGTGGAACCTGTGGTGGCGCTTCGGCCCCTGGGAGGCACGGCAGAAAGCGATCCTCACGGCCCTGCGGGAGCTGCGCCCCGACGTGGTCGGCCTGCAGGAGGTGTGGGCCGCCGACGGCGAGAACCTCGCCGAGTGGCTGGCCGGTGAGCTCGGCCTGCACTGGACCTGGGCGGCCTCGCCGGCCCCGCAGCGCTGGCGGAACAGGATCGGCGGCGCCGAGGTCGACATAGGCAACGCCGTGCTCAGCAGATGGCCCGTCGCGGACCAGCACGTCCTGCCGCTGCCCGCCCCGGCGGACATGGACGACGGCCGGCTCGCCCTGTACGCCCGCCTCGCCCACCCCACCTGCGAGGTCGCCTTCTTCACCGCCCACCTCTCCTCACCCCTGCACGCCTCGGCGGTGCGCTGCCGCCAGGTCGCCGAGCTCGCCGGGTTCGTCGCCCGGCACCGCGGCGGCACCCCCTTCCCGCCCGTCGTCACCGGCGACTTCAACGCCTGGCCGGACTCCGACGAGATCCGCCTCCTGGGCGGCTACCGGGCCGCGCCCCCCGTGCCCGGCCAGGTCCTCTTCGACGCCTGGCAGTACGCGGACCCGGCCGCCCCCTCCGCCACCTGGGACCCGGCCAACCCGTACGTGGCCCCCTCCGGGGAGCCGCCGGTGCGCATCGACTACGTTCACGTGGGCCCGCCCGGCCCCGGCGGCCTCGGCCGCGTCCTGGGCGTACGGCGGGCCTGCGACGGCCCGGTGGAGGGCGTGTGGCCCTCGGACCACGCGGCGGTGGTGGCCGACCTGGCGGACGGCACGGCCCCGTGAGAGCGACGGCGGCAAGACGGGGGACAGTGGACGCGACGAGACGTACGACGAGGCGAACACCAACACGTACGACGGCCGCCTCCTGGCGCGGAACAGCCGTAGCCGCCGCCCTGCTCGCCCTCACCACGGCCTGCGGGAGGGCCGGGGACGCGTACCACGCCCGCCCCGGCACCGAGGGCCTGGTCGGCGCCGGCGGCAGCCGCGTCTTCACCTTCGAGGCGGTGGCCGCGGGCCGTACCCGTGTGGTGCTCCTGCACTGCCCTGTGTACGTGTGCAGCGGCGGCCCGGCGTCCCCCGCCCCCGCCACGACCGCCCCGGCCGCCCGCCCCGCCGCCGAGCGCGTCACCTACACCGTCACCGTGGACGCGGACTAGGCCCGCCCGAGGAAGACCGGGTTGGTGAACGCGGCCAGCGCCCCGGGCAGCGGCCCCACCGCCGTCTCGTGCCGCACCTCGGCCCGTACGTACGCGGCGTACGAGGGCGTCGTACGCCACTCCACCACCCCCGCCCCGGTCACCGGCAGGGGTGCGCTGGTGTGCAGGACGCCCTGGTCGGTCACGAAGCGCACGGTGCAGCGCGGGGCGCCGGAGACCTCCAGGCGGACCGTGACGGGGGTGTCCCGGCCGGCCTCCAGGCGTTCGCCGACGCCGGCCCGCCGGCCCCGTCCGCCGCTCGCCGTGAAGGACAGCGACACGTGCCGCGACTCGGCGACGTACGAGCGGCCCGCGCGGATGCCCTCCAGGATCGCCTCCCGCGTCAGGTCGTCGGCCAGCACCACCGTCTGCGGCAGCCCGACCACGTCCGGATCGCGGTGGGCGTCGCTGTTGCCCATCGCCGGGATCCAGGACCGGGAGCCCGAGCGCACCGAGGCGACCAGCATGCTGTCCCAGTCGGCGAGCGCCACCTCGTCCTCGGGCGAGTAGGCCCCGTTCCACACCTCCACCGCGTCGGCCTCGCCGAAGCCGAACTTCCAGTTGCAGCCGACGCAGGTGGCGTGCGGGTGGGCGGGCACGACCAGGCCGCCCGCACGGCGGATCTGCCGGGCGAACCGGCCGAAGCGGTGGTCGCGGGCCCGGTACCGCCAGTCGACGAACGTGCCCGGGTCGGTGCCGAGGGCGACCACGTGCCCGTTGCGCGTGGTGACCTCCTCGCCCAGCAGCACCAGCAGGTCGTCACCGGCCACGTCGGCCCAGTGGGCGTGCGCGGAGTGGGTGTTGTGCTCGGAGCTGTTGATGAAGTCCAGCCCCGCCGCCCGGGCCAGCGCCGCGAGCTCGGCGGGCGTGCGGCGGCCGTCGGAGTACCAGGAGTGCAGGTGGCAGTCGCCCCGGTACCAGGCCCGGCCCCGCCCCTCGGCCCGCTCGGGCGGATACACCGGCTCGCGGACCTCGCCGGGCTCCCCGTACGTCAGCGTGATCGTGATCTCGTACGGCAGTCCCTGCGGGGCGACCGTGTACGGCCCGAGCGCGAGGTGCCAGGTGCCCTCCCGGACCGGGCCCGGGAGGTAGCCCGGGGTCGCGTCGTCGGCCCGGAGGAAGAACTCGCTGCGCGCCCCGCCCGACCAGCCGCGGAAGCCCCGGCCGCCGAGCTCGGTGCCGCGCTCGTCGAAGACGCCGATGTCGAGGGCGTTGCCCGTCGTCCCGGCGGGGACGGACGGCTTGTCGTAGGTGTAGGCGACCCTGATCTCCCGTACCCCGGAGGGGACTTCGACAGGCAGGTACACGAAGTCGGGGGAGCCGGGCGGCAGGGTGCCGCGCACGGTCCTCGTCTCCTGCTCCCGTCCGGCCGCCTCGGCGAAGCTCACGCTTCCCAACGTAAGCGCGGCGGCGGCACCCGTCACGAACAGCGCGCGTCTGCCGATTGCTGTGTCGTCGTCAGCCATGCCCGCCACTGTCGCCCGTGGGTGTGAACTGTCAAGAACGGGAAGGAAATCGGCGAGAGCCGGGGGAGTGGGAGGCGCCATGGCGAGCGAGGTTCCGGACAGATTCCACTACAGCATCACGCACACGTACGTCGCACGGCACGTCGGTGACAGCACCCGGAGCGCGACGCTGGTCAACCAGGGGGTGGGCAGCCTCGGCCGGTTCGCCGACCGGCCGAACGAGACGACCGAGCGCTGCGAGCACTGCGAGGCGCAGCTGCAGGTGGTGCTGCGCTCCACGGCCGACGTACGGCAGCGGCGGCGCCTGCACGCCGTGTTGTGCCCGGTGTGGGCCCTGCTGGCCGTGCTGACCGGCTGGGGGTTCTTCCGCGTGGGCGGCGCGGAAAGCACCCTGGACGACGGCGCCTACCTGTTCGGCTTCTACTTCAACGCGACCGCGGCCCTCCTCACCGGCTACTTGACCCTGCGCAGCCTGGTCCTCACGCGGTGCTTCGACACGCCGGAGGTCACCAGGACCGACGGCAAGGAGCCCTACGGCGTCCACCACGGCTGGCGCCCGCCGCGGGACCGGATCGCCCCTCGGGCCTGACCCCGGGGCGTTGCCCGCTGCCCCGCGGGCCGTCCCGTGGGCGCTGGTCAGCCCGACCGTATGCTCGAAGGATGACGACTTCCGCGACCTCCGGAACCGGCCCCACCGAGAACTCCCTGCGTCGCGCCCTCAAACGCGCCCGGGACGGCGTCTCCCTCGACGTCGGCGAGGCGGCGGTCCTGCTCCAGGCCCGTGGTGAGCACCTCGACGCCCTCACGGCCGTGGCCGCCCGGGTGCGCGACGCGGGTCTGGAGGCGGCGGGCCGTCCCGGCGTCATCACGTACTCGAAGAGCGTCTTCATCCCGCTGACCCGGCTGTGCCGGGACAAGTGCCACTACTGCACCTTCGCCACCGTCCCCGGAAAGCTGCGCCGCGCCGGGCACGGCATGTTCATGTCCCCCGACGAGGTGCTGGACATCGCCCGCAAGGGCGCCGCCCTCGGCTGCAAGGAAGCCCTCATCACCCTCGGTGACAAGCCCGAGGACCGCTGGCCCGAGGCGCGCGAGTGGCTCGACGCGCACGGCTACGACGACACCCTCGCCTACGTCCGGGCCGTCTCCATCCGCATCCTGGAGGAGACCGGTCTGCTGCCCCACCTCAACCCGGGCGTGCTGACCTGGACCGACTTCCAGCGCCTGAAGCCCGTCGCCCCGTCCATGGGCATGATGCTGGAGACCACGGCGACCCGCCTGTGGTCCGAGCCCGGCGGCCCGCACTACGGCTCCCCCGACAAGGAGCCCGCCGTACGCCTGCGCGTGCTGGAGGACGCCGGCCGCTCCTCCGTCCCCTTCACCTCGGGCCTGCTGATAGGCATCGGCGAGACGTACGAGGAGCGCGCCGAGTCCCTCTTCGCGCTGCGGAAGATCTCCCGCGCGTACCACGGCATCCAGGAACTCATCATCCAGAACTTCCGGGCGAAACCGGACACGGCGATGCGGGGCATGCCGGACGCGGAACTCGACGACCTGGTCGCCACGGTGGCCGTGGCCCGCCTGCTCATGGGCCCGTCGGCCTGCCTCCAGGCACCCCCGAACCTGGTCGACGCCGAGTACGAGCGCCTGATCCGGGCCGGCATCGACGACTGGGGCGGCGTCTCCCCGCTGACCATCGACCACGTCAACCCCGAGCGCCCCTGGCCGCAGATCGAGGAACTCGCGGCCAGGTCGGCCGCCGCCGGCTTCGCACTCCGCGAACGCCTGTGCGTCTACCCCGAGTTCGTGCAGCGCGGCGAGCCCTGGCTGGACCCCCGGCTGCGCCCGCACGTGACGGCCCTGGCCGACCCGGCCACAGGCCTGGCCCGCCCGGACGCGGTCGTCGAGGGCCGCCCCTGGCAGGAGCCGGAGGAGGTCTTCGTCGCGACCGGCCGCACCGACCTGCACGCCTCCATCGACACCGAGGGCCGCACATCGGACCGCCGGGACGACTTCGACGCGGTGTACGGCGACTGGGACGCCCTGCGCGAGGCGGCCGCCCCCGGGATGGTGCCCGAGCGGATCGACACCGACGTACGCCAGGCGCTGCGGGTGGCGGCCGACGACCCGACGAAGCTGACCGACGACGAGGCTCTCGCCCTGCTGCACGCCGACGGCCCGGCGCTGGACGCCCTGTGCCGGATCGCCGACGACGTCCGCAAGTCGGCGGTGGGTGAGGAGGTGACGTACATCGTCACCCGCAACATCAACTTCACCAACGTCTGTTACACCGGCTGCCGCTTCTGCGCCTTCGCCCAGCGCCGCACGGACGCCGACGCCTACACCCTGTCCCTGGAGCAGGTCGCCGACCGGGCCCAGCAGGCCTGGGAGGTGGGCGCGGTGGAGGTGTGCATGCAGGGCGGCATCCACCCGGACCTGCCCGGCACGGCCTACTTCGACATCGCCAAGGCGGTGAAGGACCGGGTCCCCGGGATGCACGTGCACGCCTTCTCGCCGATGGAGGTCGTCAACGGCGCCACCCGCACGGGCATGTCCGTCCGCGAGTGGCTGACGGCGGCGAAGGAGGCCGGCCTGGACACCATCCCCGGCACGGCCGCCGAGATCCTCGACGACGAGGTCCGCTGGATCCTGACCAAGGGCAAGCTGCCCGCGGCCACCTGGATCGAGGTCATCACCACCGCCCACGAACTCGGCATCCGCTCCTCCTCGACGATGATGTACGGCCACGTGGACCAGCCCCGGCACTGGCTGGGCCACTTCCGGACCCTGGCCAGCATCCAGCAGCGGACCGGCGGCTTCACCGAGTTCGTCACCCTGCCGTTCGTGCACACCAACGCCCCGGTGTACCTGGCCGGCATCGCCCGCCCCGGCCCCACCCTGCGGGACAACCGCGCGGTCACGGCGATGGCCCGCCTCCTCCTGCACCCCTGGATCCCCAACATCCAGACGAGCTGGGTCAAACTCGGCACCGAGGGGGCGGCCGAGATGCTCCGCTCCGGCGCGAACGACCTGGGCGGCACCCTCATGGAGGAGACGATCTCCCGCATGGCGGGCTCCTCCTACGGCTCCTACAAGTCGGTCCGCGACCTGATCGCGGTGGCGGAGGCGGCCGGCCGCCCGGCCAGGCCGCGCACCACCCTGTACGGCGAGGTCCCGGAGGAACGGCAGCGGGCGGCCCAGGCTTCCGACGGGCACCTGCCGGAGCTGCTGCCGGTGCTGGACTGAGACGAGGGCGCGATACGGGGATCGGTACGATGATCCGACCCCCGTATCGCTCGGTACGAGGGCCGGAGACTGAGGAGATGCGTGCCCGTGCCTGCCCGAATTCCCTCGTGGGCCTGGGTGACCGGACTGACCGTGGGGGCGGTCGCGGCCGTGGCCGTCCTCGCCGTTCAGGCGGACCAGGGGCCGCACCCGACCGCGACGGCGGCCCGGCCGAGCAGTTCGGCGTCGCCCAGCGCGCGGCCGACGCCCACGGAGTCGGCCCCGGCGGCGGTGCCGGACGGCTCCGGCACGGGCCGGCGCATCGTCTACTCACTCGGGCAGAAGCGGGTCTGGCTGGTCGACGCGAGCGACGCCACACGCCGTACGTTCGCCGTCTGGCCGGGCACGGTCGCCCCTGACCCGGGCACGTACGCGGTGTCCATGCGCAGGGAGGCCACGACCGGCTCCGACGGCGTCCAGATCGAGCACGTCCTGTACTTCACCGCGAAGAACGGCATCTCCATCGCCTTCTCCAACGAGGTGAACGGCGCCTCACCGCCCCCGCCGGCCTCGGGCACGCAAACGGGCGGCATCCGCATGCCCAAGCCGGACGGCTCGGCCCTGTGGGCCTTCGGCACGACGGGCACGTCGGTGGTGGTGGTCAAGTAGCCGGGACCTGGCAGGGGCTGTTCGGTGCGGCGCTGCGGCACCGCCTCAGGGCGTGTCTGCCTGGCGGGTCTGCCCGGACGGCAGGTGGTTGACGAGCAGGACGATGCCGCTGAAGACGAAGACGCGGGTCGCTGCGTCCAGGCCGTTCCAGGTCTTGGACTGCCACATCGAGAACCACTCGCCGCCGATCGCGATGAACCCGGCGCCGAACAGCAGCATGACCATCAGCAGGCCGTAGGTGGCGAACCGGCGGGCGCGGGCCTGGTCGCGCCGGGCCCACAGGTACGTGCCGTAGATCAGCACCAGCGCGGCGACGGTCTCCCACACGATGATCGCGACGTACGCGGCGTCCTGCAGCCCTGTGCTGGTGATCGCCCGCCACATCAGGTCCTCGTCCTTGAACGTCGTGTCCATCGCCAGCACATGCCGCACGAACTGCTGGTTGGTCCCGAAGTCGGTGATGTTCCCGAAGGCGACCAGGGCCATGTACAGGGCGACGGACGCGGTGAGGAGGGTGGCGGTGAGGTGGAGGGTGCGGGGGGTGGTCGTGGTCATGCCGAATATTGTGCCCGGGCGCACGGCCGCAAAGCCCGGAACTCCCCTCCCGCGTACGGGGATTGAGGCGCTGTCTCAGGGCGTGATGCGCCACGCCACCATGCCCGCCGAGTCCTTCACTCCCTCGACGTCGATGGCCAGGCGCCCCCGCTTCCCGGTGATGCGCTGGCGGTCGGTCGCCCCGTCGCAGGCGGCCTCCCGGGAGGACTGTCCCTGGACCACGATCCGGACGGCGCCCTTCCCGGCGCAGGCCACCACGAGGTGGTAGGACTTGCCTTGTTCCAGCTCCGGCCGCGTGTGGATGCCCTCCGTGACGCGCTCCAGCCCTGACTCGACGAAACGGTCGTCGTCCTCGTCGGCGGCGCCGACCGCGGCGGTCGCCCGGTCCCCCAGTTTCTTCTCGTCCACCTTCTTCGATACGTCCGGCCCGTCGTGCCGTGTGGGGCGCGAGGGGGGTGCCGGCGGCTCGTCGGTGGAACATCCGCTCAGCAGCAGGGACGCCAGGCAGCAGGAGAGTAAGCCCGCGCGAAGACCCACGCCCTTACGCCTCACGGCCGGCGGCGAACGTCACGAAGCGCGCCCAGGTGGCGTTCGTGAACTGCAGCGGAGTGGTGGTCATGTCTCTTCTCCCAGCACTGTTTTGATAAAGGTCAGCGACTCGCGCGGCGAGAGGGCTTGCGCCCGGATCATGCCATAGCGCATGTCCAGAGTCTGGACCTCTTTCGGCTCGCTGATCACCCGGTCGTACAGCTGGCCCTCCGAGTGCCCCAGCATCGCCGTCGCCCAGGGCGACCGGATCCCGCAGGTCCAGGACCCGGTGACGGACGAGCGGGAAACGGGGCCGGGACTGCGGATCGTGGCGGCGTACGCGGACCGCTGGGGCGTGGACGCGGCACCGGCCACCGGCAAGACGGTCTGGGCCGAACTCGCCCTCGCCCACCGGATCGCGGGAGGCCACGCCCCGGCTCGGCGCGACGCCAAAGACCAAAGAACCGGGGAAAGAACCGAACCCACCCCCGCCGCCCCCGTCGATCACCCGCAGGGGTGAACATCGCCAACTCGGCTGGCGCGGAGGGCGTTTCGTGGTGCAGCGTCAGCCGCAACAACCCCACACATGCATCGGCCCCCGCCGGGACTGCCATCCCAGTGCGAGGGCCTGATCACCGAGGAAGAAAAGGCCTTCCCGATGACTGACAAGCAGCGTAGCGCGCCCGCGCGCGCCTCGTCCGGCCGTTCCGCCGGTGGCGTCGAGCACGTCAACGAGCCCCACACCGACAACTTCGTCGTGGTCGGAAACCACCTCGCCCAGCACCCGGAGCTGTTCCTGACGGCGATCGGGCTGGCGGTGCACATCCAGTCGCTGCCCGCGGGGACGCCCATCGGCATCAAGGCCCTCGCCGGGAAGTTCCCCGAGGGGGAGATCCGGATCGCCGCGGCCCTGCGGGAGCTGGAGTCCCACGGATACCTGGCACGCCCCAAGGAGCGTCTTCAATCGGGCCGAGTCGTGACCCGGACGATCTCCTACAACAGGCCGCGCCTCGCGGTGACCAGGGCTGCCGCTGCGACTCCGGCTGCGGAGCCTGATCCGCGGCGACCGGCAGCGGCACCCGCGGCGGCAGTGGCTGCGGCACCCGCCCGGCACGCGTCCGCCGCCACCGACCTCCTCGCCGGCCTGCGCGCCTTGGACTCCCGCCTGCTGCTCACCGAACGGGAGGTGCACCGGCTGGCCCCGGCGGTCACGGCCTGGCTGGACCGGGGCGTGCCCGCCACGGCCGTACAGCGCACCCTGACGACCGGCCTGCCCCAGGACCCCATCCGCCACCCGGCGGCCCTCCTGGCACACCGCCTCACCGCCGACCTGCCCCCGCACCTGCCGGCCGCCCCGCCCCCCGCCCCGCCACGGACCCGCCCCGACCCCCTCCAGACCTGCGACGGCTGCGACCGCGCCTTCCGCGCCCCCGAGCCGGGCCGCTGCCGCGACTGCCGTACGGGCGACCAGCCAGCGCGGGAGGTGGCGTAGCGGGCCGGTACCGTACGAGGAGCGAACCACCAGCACCGGAGGTCACCGTAAGGGCTCAGAGCGACGGCCCGTACGGACCGCTCATCCCCATGCCTGAGCTGACTCCGGACGCGTTGCGAGACGCGGTTGCCCGAATCGCGCGGGCCGCGCGCCTGCAGGAGCTGGAGCGCATTGTGGACGCCGGCGAACAAGAACCGTCCGAGGCCCTCGCCGAGATCCATGCGATCCGGGAGGCCGCGGAGGCGGAGGCAGAGGCAGGGCTGTGACCGACTGGTCCTGCGACTACAACCCGATCAGCTTCCTGGCCGTGCCACGCCACGAGTGCGTCCACGTCTGCAGCATCACCTGGTACGGCTGACAACCGGCCATTCCGACACCCCACCCACACCCCACCCCCACTCCACTCCGCTAACCCCCCGCCCCCGTTCGATTACAGTGCTGGACTGTCGTACGGACGGACGGTGCCCCTGGGGAGGACTAGGTGAGTGCGACCGCTGGTGCCGTCTGGGGGCGTACCGAGCAGCAGGACTTCCGCAGCCGGGTGCGGGGGACGTTGCTCGGGGTGGCCGTGGGGGACGCGCTGGGGGCGCCCGTCGACGGGCTGGACCTCCAGGGGATCCGGGAGGTGTACGGCGTCGAGGGGCTGGTGGACCTGGTCCCGGCGTACGGCAGACGCGGTGCCGTCACCCACCTCACGCAGCTGACGCTGTTCTCCGTGGACGGACTGATCCGCGCCCAGGTGCGCAGGGACACCGGCGCCTGGCACCCGCCGACCGACCTGCACCGGGCGTACCTGCGCTGGGCGGCGACCCAGCGGGACTGGGGGCCCGACGAGCGGCGCAAGGAGGACGGGTGGCTGGCCCGGGAGGAGTGGCTGTACGCGCGGCGGGACCCCACGCGTGCGCTGCTGCTGGGGCTCGGCGACGCGACGATGGGCACGCTGGACGCGCCCAAGAACCCGGGGGAGCAGGGGCCCGAGGCCGCCGCCCGCTCCGCGCCCTTCGGGCTGCTGGTCGGCTGGGAGCCGCAGCTGGTCGTCCAGCTCGCCGTGGAGTGCGCGGCGCAGACCCACGGGCATCCCACGGCGTACCTCGCGGCGGGCGCGTACGCCGTGATCGTGCACGCGCTCGCCCGGGGCGACAGTCTCGACGGGGCCGTACAGCGGGCGCTGGCGCTGATGGCCGCCCGGCCGGGGCACCAGCCGGTGTCCGACGCGTTGCAGCACGCGCTGGGAGCCGTACGGCAGGGGATACCGGCACCCGAGCGGGTGGCGGGGCTGCTCGGCGCCGGTACGGCGGAGGGGGCCGTGGCCGCCGCGGTGTACTGCGCGCTGGTGGGGGAGGACGTCCGGCACGGGCTGCGGCTCGCCGTCAACCACGACGGGCCCTCGGCCGTGACGGGCTCCCTGACCGGGGGCCTGCTCGGCGCTCTGCACGGCGAGACGGCCCTCCCGCCGGCCTGGCTGGCCGAACTGGAGGGCCGCCCGACGATCCTGGAACTGGCCGACGACTTCGCGATGGAGATGACCCAGGGGCCCGCGCTGCACGGCCCGGCGGGCTCGTCACCGGCTTGGCTGGCCCGGTACCCGCGCGGTGCCTGACCAGCCGTCAGCCCGTCAGCCCGTCAGCCCGCCAGTCTTCAGTCCTTCACGGGCGTACGCACGCCGCCCCCCGCCGGCGCGGGAACCGCCGCTGCCGTCGCTCCGTCCCCGTCCGTGTTGATCTTCTCGATGATCGCCAGCCGCTCCGGGGTGTCCTCCGGCTTGATGAAGCCGACCAGGATGTACAGCAGCAGGGAGACCGCCAGCGGGATCGACACCTGGTACTGGAGTGGTACGCCGCCGTCGATGTTCCAGTGGATGGGGTAGTTCACCAGCCAGAAGGCCAGCAGGCCCATCGACCAGCTCGTCAGGGCCGCCGTCGGGCCGGAGCGGCGGAACGGGCGCAGCAGGCCCAGCATCATCGGGATGGCCATAGGGCCCATCAGGCCGGCGACCCACTTGATGACGACCGTGATGATGTCGTGGAAGGCGGGGGAGTTGACCTGGGTCGCCGCCGCCATGGACAGGCCCAGGAAGACGACCGTCGCGATCCGGGCCACGCGCAGGCCCTGGCCCTGGCTCCACGCCCGCGCCCTGCGCCACACCACCGGGGCGCAGTCCCGGGTGAACACCGCCGCGATGGCGTTGGCGTCGGAGGAGCACATGGCCATCGTGTGCGAGAAGAAGCCGACGATGACCAGGCCCAGCAGGCCGTGCGGCAGCAGCTGCTCGGTCATCAGCGCGTAGGAGTCGGAGCCGTCCGGCTTCTGCGACTCGACCAGCAGCGGCGACATCCACATGGGGAAGAACAGCACCAGCGGCCAGACCAGCCACAGGATCGCCGACAGCCGGGCCGAGCGCTCGGCCTCACGGGCGTTGGGCGTGGCCATGTAGCGCTGGGCCTGGTTGAGCATGCCGCCGTTGTACTCGAAGAGCTTGATGAACAGGAACGCCAGCAGGAACACCGTGCCGTACGGGCCGACCAGCGGTTTGTCGTGGCCCTGCAGCTCGGGGGAGTCCCAGACGCCGAAGAAGCCGCCGTGGTCGTCCAGGCGTACCGCCACCGCGAGGAACATCGCGACGCCGGCCAGCAACTGGATGACGAACTGGCCGAGTTCGGTCAGCGCGTCGGCCCACAGGCCGCCGATCGTGCAGTAGACCGCCGTGATGCCGCCGGTGATGAGGATGCCCTGGTTGAGGGAGATGCCGGTGAACACGGACAACAGGGTGGCGATCGCGGCCCACTTCGCGCCCACGTCCACGATCTTCAGCAGCATGCCCGACCAGGCCAGCGCCTGCTGGGTCTTCAGGTCGTAACGGTTCTTCAGGTACTCCAGCGGGGAGGCCACATGGAGGCGGGAGCGCAGCCGGTTGATGCGCGGCGCGAACAGCTTCGACCCGATGGCGATACCCAGGGCGATGGGGAAGGACCAGGTCACGAAGGAGGTGACGCCGTAGGTGTACGCGATGCCCGCGTAGCCCGTGAACATCACCGCGCTGTAGCCCGACATGTGGTGCGAGATGCCGGACAGCCACCAGGGCATCTTGCCGCCGGCCGTGAAGAAGTCGCTGACGTTGTCCACCCGCTTGTGCGACCAGACGCCGATCGCGACCATCACGGCGAAGTAGCCGATGAGCACGGCCCAGTCGAGACCGTTCATGTCTCCCCTTCCAGGGTGCGCCGCCAGGGTCAGGCATGTGAACTCTGAGTTTGGTGGCATGCCCACGGCAAGCGCACGGAAGGTCAAGAGAACGCAAAAATGTTCTGCTTGATGACTTGGGTTTATATACGTGAACGTCTTGCCGTGGCTGAAAAAGTGCGGTGACGCGGGACCTCCCCGTCCGTCCTCTCGCCGTTCTTCCCGGGCTGCGCCCGAGGGCCCGTCAGGACGTGGGTGAGGGCGAAGCCGGCGCCGACGACCGCGGCGCCGCCGGCCGCGTCGAGGATCCAGTGGTTGCCGGTCGCGACGATCGCCGCGAGCGTGAACGTCGGGTGCAGCAGGCCGACGGCCTTCATCCACCCTCTGCGGGCGACGATCGCGACGGTGAGCCCGCACCATAGGGACCAGCCGAAGTGCAGGGACGGCATCGCCGCGTACTGGTTGGTCAGCTCGGTCAGCCGGCCGTAGTCCGGCCTGGCGAAGTCCTGGACGCCGTGGATGGTGTCGATGATGCCGAGGCCCGGCGTCAGGCGGGGCGGCGCCAGCGGGTAGAAGAAGAAGCCGACGAGCGCGAGGGCCGTGGTGAGGCCGATGGCGGTGCGGGCCCAGCGGTAGTCGGCGGGGCGTCGCCAGTACAGGACGCCGAGGACCGTCAGCGGTACGACGAAGTGGAACGAGGTGTAGTAGAAGTCGAAGAAGTGCCGCAGCCAGCCGATCCGGACCACCGCGTGGTTGACCCAGTGCTCGATGTCGAGGAACAGGGCCCGCTCGATCGCGAGGATCTGCCGGGCGTGCTCCTCGGCGGTGGCCCGGCTTCCGGCGGCCTCCAGGCGGGTGCGCTGGTAGGCGGCGTACGTGACGCGTATCAGCAGCAGTTCGAGCAGCAGGTTCGGCCGGGTGGCGACCCGGCGCAGCAGCGGGACCCGGCCCCAGCGGGTCTCGGCCCTGGGGGCGTACTCGGTGGGGACCGGGTTCCGGTAGTACGCCGAGGTACGCGACAGGAACGGCACCACGAGGGCCGAGGCGAGCGCGGCCAGCAGGACGACGTTGTCGCGCAGCGGGTGCAGGACGTCGATGTTCGGCACCAGCATCGTCGCGGGCAGCGTCGTCACCAGCACGACGGCGACCGGCCACACAGGGCGCGACGAGGCCTTCGTGCCGACCCGGCCGACCGCCGCGAGCAGCACCCACAGCAGCTGGTGCTTCGCGGAGGTGGGCGAGACGACGACCACGACACAGCCGGTGATCGCCACAGCGAGCAGCAGCTGCCCGTCGCGCGCGTAGCGGATGGCGCGGCGCATGCCGAGCACGGCGACGGCGGTGCCCAGGGCGAGGAAGACCACGATCTCCACCGGGCCTTCGAGCCCGAGCCGCAGCAGCGCCCCGTGGAGCGACTGGTTGCCGAGGTCGTCCGCCCGGCCGCCGAGGCCCGTGCCCGCCAGATGGCGCACCCAGGAGGTGGACGAGTCGTGCGGCATCGCGGCCCAGGCGAGCGCGGTGGCGGCGGCGAAGGTGATCCCGGTGCTCGCGACGGCGCGTCGGCGGCCGGTGCACCACAGCAGCGGCAGGAACAGCAGCACGGTCGGCTGGAAGGCGGCGGCGACTCCCAGCAAGACTCCGCTGGTGCGCTCCCCCCGTACCGCGCAGCAGCCCGCGAGGACGAGCAGGACGGGGATGATGCCGGTCTGGCCCAGAGGGAGCGTGGTGCGCATCGGCAGCGACAGCATCAGCAGGGTGACCGCGACGGGCGCCGCCAGCAGGGCGGTCCGGCGGGTGACGGGCTCCGGCAGGGCGCGCGCCACGACCAGGCCGAGGGCGACGACCAGCAGCGGAGTGCCGAAGGTCCAGCCCCAGCCGAGGACCTGTTCCGCCGCAGGCGGGACGCCGTCCGGGCCGGCCCAGGTCTCCAGGCCGGTCACCCGGTCGCCCCGGGGCGCGGTCAGCGCGACCGTGATCTGCCGGACCGCCAGCACCGCCGCGATCAGCCACAGCACGGCTCGAACCGTTGCCGGCCGGGCCACCGCCGCCCATGCCACACCGCCCGGACTGCTCTGCTCCACCTTCGCCACGCCCTGTCGTCCCTCCCACCCCGCTCGCCGGCCCATGAAAGGGCTGGCACCGTCCTTGTCGTGAGGCACGGGCAATCCCGCTTCACTCAGTGCTCACATGACCGACCGGACGACTCTTCAGGTGCGCATCAGGCCGACCTGCTGTGCGGTGACGAAGACGTCGGACCCGTTGTCCATGCCGCTCGCGATGCGGTCGGCGACGGGGCGGAACCGGGAGGCCCCGGTGATGGCGATGCTGTAGCGCAGAATGCCGCGCGCCTGAGCGGTGCGGTCGGTGCCGCGGATGCCGAGGTCCCAGAGGCTGTCCTCGAGGCCGGACCGGCTCAGATTGACGGCGGTCAGCGCCTGGTCCGCGACGCGGGCGAGGGCGTCGTAGCCCTCCTTGCCGAGGAACCAGTCGTCGTCGCCGGCGTCGTCCTGGTGGGGGACGTCCGAGGTGAGGTTCAGGGCGAAGTCGTGTGAGGTGCCGCTGGAGGAGAACCGCACGACGGTGAAGTCGCTGAGCCGTACGGTCGCATGCACCGTGGGGGCCTGGTTGTCGCTGCTGATCACAAGGTCGGCGAAACCCGGGCTCTCCGTGCTGTCGGAGGCTTCAGCGAGGTCCCGCAACTGGCCGAGCATGGTCAGGTAGGCGCCCGAACCGCGGTCGATGTGCCAGCGGAGCCGGGGCAGGTCGATCTGCTGCGCAGGGGCCGGCTCCGTCGAGTCCGGCCTGCGGCTGTCCACCCAGTGCAAGACGATCACCAGGAATCCGAGAAGGACGGACAAGGCGACCGCGGCCAGGACGCTGGTGGGCAAGGTGTGCTCCGGACTGTTCGACGTGCAGCGATGTCACGACCGACGCTCACAGCCGGAAAGTTGTTTGGCAGCCCCCTCTTGCCACCGCGGACAATCCCGGTCAGGGGCAGACCCGCCGGTACGGCCGTTCCGGTATGTAGGTGCGCCACTGCGCCCGGGTCAGCTCCCTGTTCCCGGCACGCGCGCAGACAAGGGAGACCGCTCGGTCAGGATCCACGACGTACCGCTGGAGCGGGACGTGCTCGCCGCCCGCGTACAGCAGGGTGCTGTCCGGGCTGAAGGCGAGGGTGTCGATGCTGCCACCGGGGGTGGGCAGAGGCTGACCGAGCGGTTGCCGGGTCGCGATGTCCCAGAGCTGTACGGTGCCCGCGTCGCCGCCCATGGCGAGCGTGCTGCCGTCCGGACTGAAGGCGAGAGCCGTGATCGTCTCGGCTGAGTCGAAGGACGGATCGACGGGGGACAGGAAGACGTTCCTGAGGATGCCCGCTTGGTGCCGGAGGTCGCCGTCCCAGAGCGCCACCCGCCCTGTCCCGTCGCCGGCCGCGAGTCTGGAGCCGTCGGGAGCGAAGGCGATTTGCTCGATGCGGTCGCGCTGGACGAGGTCATGGGCCTGGGACCGGCCCGCTCGGACCACGCGGTTGTCGGTCACGAGGAGCCGGCCGTCCGGGCTGACGGCCAGATGATCACCTCCCGGACCCGGCAGGAGCGCCGTCCTCCGCCGCCGCAGGGTGTCCCATGTCTCGTTGACGTAGCCGTAGCCGTCGCCGGTCCCACGTGCGACGAGGAGCGAACGGCCGCCGGGTCCCAGGGCGATCGCGTCCGCAGGCCTCGCGGACACCGTCGCCAGGTCCACCGTGGTCTTCACACGTCCGGCGGTCACGTCCCACACCGTCAGACGCTGCGTCTCCGTGTCCCAGAGGGAGACGGAGACTCCGTACGCGAACATGCCTCCGTCGGGGCTGAAGGACAGCAAAGGCTCGGTGAGCTCCGGGGGGACCGTCGAGGCGCCGGTGCGGGCGGTGGGAAGGGGCGGGGCCGGCAGGGTGCGCAGCAGTCGGCCGTCGCGCGTGTTCCGCAACTGGAAGACGTAGCGGCCACCGATGCGCTCGGCGGTGGCGAGCGTCCTGCCGTCGGGGCTGAGCCGGACCCCGGCGAGCGGAGTCGTACGCCAGGCGCGCGTGAGCGTCGTGGTGAGGTCCAGGGTGTGGACCGTGCCCCCTTCCAGGTACCGCAGCAGGCGCCGCGAGGAGTCCCAGGCGAGGCCGGAGAGCGACTCGTTGGCCAGGGAGTGCCGGAAGACGGGGGCGCCGCGGCCGCGCAGACGCCACACTCTGATCTCCTGACTGCCGCCGGTCGCCAGAAAGGAGCCGTCCGCACTCACGACGGCGAAATCGGCACCCGGGTGGGTGATGCGGGTGAGCTCTCGTCCCGACCGGGTGTCCCATATACGCGCCTGGCGGCCCCCGGTGAAGGCGAGGAGCCGGCCGCTGTTGAGTTGGAGGCGGGTGTCGTCACCACAGAGGCCGCGAGCCCTCGTCCAGGCACCGGGCCGGACGCCGCGCGTGGCGGTGTCCCAGACCTGCGGCGCCCGGCCACGCGGGCAGACGGCCAGCAGCCGGTCGTCGTCGGCCACCGCGTGGACAACACCGCTCCTGTCGGCCGACGGGGTCCGGAAGACCAGATGGCCGTCGGTGAGGGAGTAAAGCCCAGCCCGGTCGTTCGTCGTCACCAGGTACGTGCGGCCACTCGCCCCGAAGGTCACGGTGTCCCTGAACGGCAGGGCGTCCCCGATCCAGCGCCTCGCCCGGGTGTCCCACAGCCGCTGGGTCTCCCGGGCGGTTCGGATGACGAGCACCCGGCCGTCCGGATCTACGTCGAGCAGATCCCCGTGAGGTACCGGCCCCGAGGCGATACGGCGCTGGGTGCCCACATCCCACCTCCGCCAGGTGGTGCCGCTGACGCTGAGCAGAGTGCGCCCGGAGATGTCCAGGAACCGTCCCGGGGTGTCACCGGGCGCCGGATCGGTGAAGGTGCCCAGTTCGGACTGGGCCAGCGCGCCCAGCAGGGCCCGACGGGACTCCGGCAGCGGAGAGAGCCGCCACGCGGCGACGCCGAGCAGCATCGCGGTGCGCGGGTCGGTGGTACGCAGCGCGTCGGCGACCGCGGCCACCCGGCGGGCCGCCGTGTCCGTGGTCTTGTGCTCGCTTTCCTGACGCAACCGCACGGCGGCCAGGCCGACGACCAGAGCCACCGCCAGCACGGCGCAGAGCGACGCCGTGAGCGTCCGGCTGCGGCGCCGGGCCCGGACGGCGGCCCGCTCCTCCGCCGCCCGTTGCTCCACCGCGGCGACCAGGAAGGCCCTCTCCTCGGACGTCAGACCGCCGTCACCACCGTCGTCGCCCGCGAACAGTTCCTCGGCCCGCGCCAGACGGGTGCCCCGGTAGAGCGTGCCCGGGTCGCGGTCGTGCTCCAGCCACGTGCGGGCGGCGTCGGTCAGCTGCCGGTGGTGGCGCAGCCGCTCCCGGTCCACGTCGATCCACTCGCGCAGCCGGGGCCAGCAGGTGATGAGCGCCTCGTGGGCCAGCTGCACCCCGTCGTCGTCGGTGGTCAGCAGCCGGGCCCGGATCAGCCGCCCGGCGACGGCTCGCACCTCGGGGTCCTCCCACCCGGCCATTTCCTCCCAGCTGAGCGGGCGGCGGGTGTCGGCGTTGCCCTGGCCGGGCTCGACCATCCGCAGGAACAGGTGCCGGGCGGCGTGCGCCTGCGCCGGTGAGAGCTCCCCGTACGCCTCCTCGGCACTGGCCGCGATCGCGCCGCGCACCCCGCCGGCCGCTTCGTACGCGGCGAGAGTCAGCATCCGTCCCTTGCGCCGCCGCCAGGTCTCCAGCAGGGCGTGGGACAGCATCGGCAGCCCGCCCGGCTCGTCGAGCACGTCCTCGACGATCCGCGCCGTCAGCGCCCGCTCCACGATGAGCCCGGCCGCCTGCGCGGGCCGGACCACCGCCTCGCGCAGTTCCTCCGCGGTCATGGACCTGACCAGCAGCCCGCTCCCGTGCAGCGCCTCCGCCAGGCGTGGATGCTCGGCGCACCGCGCGTAGAAGTCGGACCGTACGGCGATGAGCACCCGCAGCCGGCTGCCCGGATCACGCGCGGCGAGCAGAAGGTCGAGGAAGCGGTCCCGCTCGGCGCGCTCGCGGCACAGCGTGAAGACCTCCTCGAACTGATCCACCACCACCCAGCTCTCCGGATCGTCGGCTTCCGGGGTCAGCAGATGCCCGTAGGTGGTGGCGGGCCGGGCCCCCGGAGTGAGGATCCGAAGCACCGCCGCATGTCCCTGCTGCGCGATCTCCTCCTGCAGCCGGGGAATCAGACCGGCCCGCAGCAGGGAGGACTTGCCGCTGCCGGATGCCCCGAACACCACGGCGAACGGGCACCTGGACACCAGCTCGTTCAGCTCGTCGACCAGGGCGTCCCGTCCGAAGAACAGCTCACGGTCGTCCGGCTCGAAGCGCGCGAGGCCACGGTAGGGCGGTGCGGCGCCGGCCTCCTCCTGCCTCTCCTCCCCGGCCAGTGCCTCGGCCTCGGCCCACCGTGCCTCCCACGGAACGGGGTCGGCGCCGCAGGCCTGGACGTACGCCCGCAACACGGCCAGCGACGGCAGTCGCTCGCCGCTCGCGGCTTTCGCCAGGGTCGTCACCGAGAAGCCGGCCTTCTTCGCCATGGTCCGGTACGACAGGCCACCCGCCGAACGGCGCAGCTCCCGAAGATCATGGGCGAGTCGCTGTACCGGACCGGCCGCCGGGTCGACCGGTAGTTCGGGACGCCCCATCGGCGAAGCCTCTTTCGCGTACAAGCAGAACAGCTGTTCAGCAGCACAAGATACTTTTCGGTCCTCGCGGGCGAGAACCTTTCCGGCTGTGATGTCCCCCCAGGGGCCCCGGCCGCCGGCGGCGCAGGGGTCCTGTAGGCCAACTCTCGGCGGACGATTAGCGTCTACCTGAGTAGATCCCGAGCAGATTCCGAGCAGACGACCGAACAGACGACCGACGACCGAGCAGACACCCGTCCGCCCCGAGCCGAACGGAACAGCCGCAGTGGCCTACGCCGAGCTGACCCCCCACCGCCCCGCCCTGGGCGGCGACGAGCCCAGGCAGGTCCCTGAGCGGCCGTGGCACGAACGCCACCGCGTCCCGCTCACGGCGCTGCTCGTGGCCCTGCCGCTGTACTTCGTGTGGTGGGCGGTGTTCGCCACCGGCGGCGGCGACCTGGCGGCCCAGGTCGCGTGGGCCGAGTTCGCCCGGCTCTACCCGGACTCCGCCTACAACCTGTTCTGGTACGGCGGCGTCCACGCGGCCAACTACAGCGTGATCTCGCCCTACCTCATGGCCGCCCTCGGCGTGGTGGCCGTCACCATGCTGTCGGGGCTCGCGGCGTCCTGGCTGGCGGGCGCGGTCGTGCAGCGCACGGGAGTGCGCGCACCGGTGTGGCCCGCGCTGGCGGTGACGTTCTCGCTCTGGTGCCAGGTGGTGTCGGGCCGCTCGACGTTCATGCTCGGCACGGCCTTCGCGATGGCCGCCCTGCTCGCGGTGGTCAGCGGACGCGGCAGACGGAACATCGCCGTCGCCGCCGTGACCGCGACGCTGTCCACGCTGGGGAGCCCCGTCGCCGGGCTGTTCCTCCTCGTGGTCGGCGCCGCGTATCTGCTGACGAAGGAGTGGGGCCGGGCCGCCGCGCTGCTCGTGCCGCCGGTCGCCGTCGTCGCCACCACCACGCTGCTCTTCCCGTTCGAGGGCGAGCAGCCCATGCCGTTCCTGCGCATCTGGCCGCCGGTCCTGCTCAGCGCGGTGGTCGTGCTGGCCGCACCGCGCGCCTGGCGGGTGCTGCGGCTCGGCGCCGCGGTCTACGCGGTCGGCGTGGTGCTCTGCTACCTGATCTCCACCCCGGTCGGCACCAACGTGGAGCGGCTCACGGAGCTCGCCGCACCCGCCGCCCTGCTCGCCATCGCCATGCACCGCAAGGACGGCCGCCGGGGCCACGGCGGCGACCCGCTGTCCGACCGGCTCCCGCTGGCCTGGTTCACGCCCCGGCGGCGCCGGGTGGTCTGCGTGGTGGCCATGGTGCTGTCCCTGACCTGGCTGTCCGGCAAGACCATCGCCGACATCGTCACCAACACCAAGGTGCCCGAGTGGGCGGTCAAGACCGACGGGGTCGTCCAGGAGCTCAAGCGGCTGGGCGCCTGGAAGACCCGGGTCGAGGTCGTGCCCGCCCGCGACCACCGGGAGGCCGCGATCCTCGCGCCGTACATCAACATGGCGCGCGGCTGGAACCGCCAGGTCGACGTCGAGCGCGGCCGCCTCTTCTACGAGGGACACGGCGGTACGAAGGTGCCCGAGGGCGCCTTCACCTCCCAGGCCTACCGTGCCTGGCTCTCCGAGTGGGCGGTGGGCTTCGTCGTCCTGGTCAACGGCACCCCGGACGGCCCGGCCGAACTCGAGCACGCCCTGGTCTCCAGCGAGCCGGACTACCTGCAGAAGGTCTGGCAGGACGCCAACTGGAAGATATACCGCGTGAAGAACGCCACCCCGCTGGTCGACCGGCCCGCCTCCGTGGTCAGCGCCGACGGCGCCAACCTCGTCGTCCGCATGCCCCGGGCCGGTGCCGTCACCGTGCGGATCGCCTACTCGCCGTGGCTGTGGGCGGACAACGGCTGCCTGACCGCCGACGGCGAGTTCACCCGGCTGACCGTCCAGGAGGCGGGCGAGGTCCGGATCAGTTCCACGTACGGCGGTCCGTCCCGTACGACGCCGCTGGAGTGCGAGAAGGAACAGGCCGGGACGAAGTAGACCTGCGCAAGCGGAGAGGCCGGCCCCTGGGGGGCCGGCCTCTTTTCTTCTGCCCGGGTCAGCTGGTCCGAGTCAGCTGGTCCGAGTCAGCTGATCCGGGTCAGCTTGGCCGCGAAGCCGGGCTCCGTCAGGTCCTTCTCCAGGGCCACCGGCACCTGCACGGCACTGCTGGTGCCGTCGCCCACGGTGAGCGTGCCCACCTTGGTGCCGGCCTTCGCCTGGTGCGGCAGCTTGTCCGCGGCGAACGTCAGCTTCACCGTCAGGCCCGCCCAGCCGACCGCCGTGACGTCCCGCGTGGCGACGACCGGCGTACGGCCGCCCAGACCGTCGTCGGCGTACCCGACGACCGTGCCCTTCTTCAGGATCGTCGCCGACTCCAGCGCGCCCTGCGCCGCCCGGATCAGCTTGTCGCCCGAGTCGAGAGCGGCGGCGAGGATGCCGTTGCCGTTGTCCGGCTGGCGCACCACGGCACCGATGATGGTCCGCGTCTCGCCGCCGACCTCCTTCTTCGCCGCGAACACGAGGTTGCCGAGCGCCGAGGTGGTGGTGCCGGTCTTGATGCCGACGACGTTGTTGTGGCCGACCAGCTGGTTCCAGTTGGGGTGGTTCTCGCCCTTGTAGTCGTCGTACGACATCATCGCGGCGACCTCGCGGAACACCGGCTGCTTCATCGCGGCCTTGGCGAGCTTGACCTGGTCCACGGCGGTGCTGACGGTCGTGTTGTTCAGGCCCGAGGGATCGGTGTACGTCGTGTTCTTCATGCCGAGGTCCTTGGCGGCGGCGTTCATCTTCTCGACGAACGCCTTCTCCGACCCCGCGTCCCAGCGGGCCAGCAGACGCGCGATGTTGTTCGCGGACGCGATGAGGATGCTCTCCAGGGCCTCCCGCTGCGTGATGGAGTCACCCGCGGTCACCTTGACGGTCGACTCCTGTCCGGCGTCGGACTGCTTCTCGGCGGTCTGGTCGATCTTGATCTTCGGCCCGTTGGCGCCGCTCTTGAGCGGGTGGTCGCGCAGCACGAGGTAGGCCGTCATGACCTTGGCGACACTCGCGATCGGCACGGGCTTCTGCGCACCGGACGAACCGAACGAGCCGATGCCCTGCACATCGAGCGCGGCCTGTCCGGCGGACGGCCAGGGGATGTCGGCCTTGCTGCCGTCGAAGGTGTAGCTGTCCTTGGCGGTCAGGTCGAGGGTGGGCTCCGGCAGCGGACGCAGACTCTGTACGACCGCGAAGACGATCACCAGCAGCAGGACCAGCGGCGTCCAGATCTTCACCCGCCGTACGGCCGTGCGCAGCGGGGTCTCCGGCGGCGGCGGGGTGTTGGTCAGCTCGGCCAGCAGGTCCAGCGGCGGCTTCGGCGGCAACGGCTGCTGCGTCGTCCGCTCCGGCCCGACCTGCGGCACGGCGGCGGTGGCCTCCGCGGGGGAGACCTTGGGCAGCGCGGTCGTCGCCTCGGCGGGCTCCGGCTTGCCCGGCTTGCGCGTGGCCGGGTCGTCCAGGTCCTTCAGCGCGACGAACTTGCTGGTCCGCTCGGCCTTGGCCTCGGACTTGTCCTTCCCGCCCAGCTTCAGCATGGTGGTCGGCTGATCGACAGCGGGCGCGGCGGGCCGTGGCGCCTTGAAGACGGCGGTGGGCTGATCGACGGGGGGTTCCCCGGCGTCACCGTCGGTGTCCGTCGCGCCCTTCGGCTCATCGGCGGGTGCGGTTGTGCCCTTGTCCGCGGCGGCGTCCGGGCTGTCGGTGTCGGTGGCGTCCTTCGGGCCGCCGGCGGGCGCGGTTGTGCCCTTGTCCTCGGCGGCGGTGGTGCCCGCGGCGGCGTCCGCGCTGTCGCTGTCGGTCGCGTCCTTCGGGCCGCCGGCGGACGCCTTCGCGGCGGTGCCGGCGGGCGCGGTCGTGCCCTTGTCCGCAGTGGCGGTCGCGTCGGCGGTGTCACCCTTCGCCGCGGTGGCAGCCGTATCCGCGCTGCTGTCGCTGCCGGATTCCTCCGCGTCGGCCCCCGGGGCGGTCTTGCGCACCGGCTGGGCGTCGGACCCCTCGCCGGAGGGGCCCCCTTCAGACCCGCTGTCGGCCCCCGCGACGGCCCCAGCGGTCTCCTCAGCCTCCTCCGAGCCCGAGCCGGACCCCTGAGCCTCCCCGACGCCCTTGCCGCCCTCAGCGTCCTTGGACCCCTGCGCGTCCTTGGACCCCTGCGCGTCCTTGGGCCGCTGTGCGTCCTTACGGCCGTCGGCATCCTCGGACCCCCGCGCGTCCTTGGCGCCCTCGGCACCCTCGGACCCCCGCGCGTCCTTGGCACCCTCGGCGTCCTCGGTCTGCGTGCCCTTGTCGCCCTCGGCGTCCTTGGACCCCTGCGCGTTGGCTTCCTCGCCCTCCTGCCGCGCAGGCGAAGACGCCTCCTCCTCCCGCGCCGCCGAGGGGACCTCGTCCTCCTGCGCCGCCGAGGGGACCTCGTCCTCCTGCGCCGCCGAAGTCGCCTCGTCCGCCCCGCTCTTCGCCGTCACCTCACGCACCGACAGCACCCGGGTCGCCGTATCCACCCCGCCCCGTGCCGCCGCGGCGGACGGCTCCGCGGCCTCGCGGGCCACCGTCAGCCGCGGGTCGCGCGGCGTACCCGTGCCGCCCGTCTCGCCCCTGGCCTCGGGAACCGGACCCGCGCTCCCCGACGTCGGTTGTGCCGACGACTCGCGCTGCTTCGACCTGTCGGGGGACTCGCCCGCCACCGATGCCTCCTCCATGCGCCGCACGCGACCGCGTGCGCCAACCGAACGTGAATCGCCGCCCGGGACACCGCTCCCCAGGCGCTGCCCGAACCATGTACCAGTGTCGTGGCTACGGGCTCGACTCAAGTGGAAGACGAGAACGACATACCTACCGGTTCCCTCACGAACCGGTCACGCACCCTCGACAGACCAATGTGAGAGGGGTCACCCTGTCTGTCATCCACGCGGGGAGGCATGGATGGGCAGGAGCCGCAGAACACTTCCGGAGGAGCTTCTGCTGCTGGCACTGGACCCGGCCACGGGTACCACTGCGCAGCCGCAGTCGCTCGACCTCGGTCTGGCCGGAGCGCAGCTAGTGGAGCTGGCGCTGGCCGGACGGATAGCCCCAGACGGGGATCGTATCGCCGTGGTGGTGCCACGGCCGACAGGAGATCCGACCCTGGACTGCGCACTGGAGCTGCTGCGAAGGCGCGGCGCTCCGGTACGTGCCGTCCACTGGATCGGCGGACCCCGCCTGGGGCTCCGCCAGACCTACCTCTCGCATCTGGAACGGTGCGGCATGGTGCATGCCGTCGAGGGCCAGATGTGCGGAGTGCTGCCGACGACGCGCTACCAGGCGACGGACAACGAGATCAGCCGGGAGATCAGGGCCCGGCTGGACTCGGCGATCCGTACCGGCGTGCCGCCGGACCCGCGGACCGCGGCGCTCGCCGCGCTCGCGCACGCGGTCGGCCTGGGCAAGCACCTGTACCCGGGCAACGAGGGACGTTCGTCCCGTTCCCGGCTCAGGGACCTGATCAGGCACGACCCGATGGGCGGCCTCGTGGCGCACGCCGTGATGGACGTCCAGAACGGCGTGGCGGCACAGCCGCGCCGCAGCCCGGCCCCGGCCGGCCGTCAGGCCGCCCCCGGAGGCAGGGCGGTGGCGGAACCCGCCCGTGGCGTTCCGGCGCAGCCGCGCCGTGGCCCCATGGCGCGTGCCGTGGCGCACTGAGCCGCGGCCGGGCCGCACGCACACGGCACCACCCCAGACCCGTTACCGGGAGCCGCTGTCCGAGCGGGGTGACGAACCGTTTCGGTGCGTCACCCCGCTCGGCGTGCCGCAACTGGCGTGTACCCGTCGCATATCCGCCGTTTCCCAGCGGTACAAAGCACCTTGGTGGCAGTCTGCTCAACAGCAGATACGCAAAGTAGAGGCACGCAGCCGGAGGTGCACGTCCCGTGGCGTCCAATGTCAACCCCACCGTCAGGCGGCGCCGGCTGGGCCAGGAGCTGCGCAGGCTCCGCGAGCTCAAGGGCATGACGGCCGAGGAAGTGGCGGAACGACTGCTGGTGTCGCAGTCGAAGATCAGCCGGCTGGAGAACGGCCGGCGCAGCATCAGTCAGCGGGACGTCCGCGACCTGTGCGGGGTCTACGAGGTCGAGGACCAGCGCATCGTCGACTCGTTGATGCAGATGGCGAAGGACTCCCGCCAGCAGGGCTGGTGGCACGCCTTCGGCGACATCCCCTACAGCGTCTACATCGGCCTGGAGACGGACGCCGAGTCGCTGCGGGTGTACGAACCCCAGATCATCACCGGCCTGTTGCAGACCCGCGCGTACGCCGAGGCCCTCATCCGGGGCGCGCTGCCCGAGACCGCGCCGGCGGAGATCGACAAGCGGGTCGAGGTGCGGATGCGGCGGCAGGACCGCGTCACCGCCGACACCAATCCGCTGCGGCTGTGGGTCGTGCTGGACGAGGCGGCCCTGCGCCGCGTCGTCGGCGACCGCCAGGTGATGCGCGAGCAGTTGGAGCACCTCGCCGAGATGTCGCAGCTCCCGCACATCACCGTGCAGGTGCTGCCGTACGACGTCGGGGCGCATCCGGGCGTCAACGGCCAGTACTCCATCCTGGAGTTCTCCGACGCGGCCGACTCCAGCGTGGTGTACATCGAGGGTGTCACCAGCGACCTGTACCTGGAGAAGCCGCACGACGTGCAGAAGTACACCGTGATGTACGAGCACTTGAGGGCGCAGGCGCTGAACGTGGACCAGTCGCGCCACTTCATCCAGGACGTCGCCAAGGAGTACGCCCGCTGATCTCGCCGAAGGCGGCCGGATGGTACACCGCCGCCGGGCCGGACTGGAAGACTCCCCTGGAATATGCCATCCGGTCGAGTGAATCACTGCTCCGAACGCACGGGGCAGCGAGTAGCGTCGATCACGCCAACGATCAACACAGTTGGCGCGAACCGTACCGTGAGTCCCGTCGGGACAGGCGGTGCGGGGACAGTGACTCAGCAACTCGCCACCGGAGCAGACATGGCAATTCTTCAGGGCGCCACGGACACATGGACCAAGTCCTCCTATTCCGGGGGGAACGGTGCGTGCGTCGAGGTCAAGTCGCCCACCGTCTCGGCACTGGCCGTCCGCGACTCCAAGGTTCCCGACGGCCCCACGCTGGCCTTCCCCTCGAAGGCCTGGACCGCCTTCGTGGCGTCCGTCAAGGCGTAACAGGGCGTTTGCCACGCCGTACGGAAAGACCCCGACGAGCGCACAGGCACCACCGGAAGAACCCTCTCGACAAGATCGCCGTCCTTGCCGAGGGGGTTCGGCCCATGACGCGGTCTCAGGCCGCGAGCGCGCCCTCCACCGCCGTCACGATCTCGGCGGACTCCGGTTCGGTCTGCGGCGAGAAGCGGGCGACGACCGTGCCGTCCCGCCCGATCAGGAACTTCTCGAAGTTCCAGCGGATGTCCCCGCTGTGGCCCTCGGCGTCGGCGAAGCCGACCAGCCGCTCGTACAGCGGATGCCGGTGCTCCCCGTTCACCTCCACCTTCTCGGTCATCGGGAAGGTCACCCCGTACGTCGCCGAGCAGAACTCGGCGATCTCCTCCGCGCTGCCCGGCTCCTGCCCGAGGAACTGGTTGCAGGGCACGCCCAGCACGGTGAAGCCCTGCTCCGCGTACCGCTCGTGCAGCCGCTCCAGGCCGGTGTACTGCGGGGTGAGCCCGCACTTGGACGCCACGTTCACCACCAGCACGACCTTCCCGGCGTACTGGGACAGGTCCGCGGAACCGCCCTGGAGGGCGCCCATCTCCACGTTGAGGGGCGACTCGCCCTGGATGTCAGTCGTCATGGGCGGATGCTAACCGCCCGAGGCGCCGCCCCCGCGCCCGGCCCTCACCAGCACCTCCCCGGCCGCCGTCCGCTCGTACAGCACCGCCCGCCCCGCCCGCCGCCGCTCCACCAGCCCCGCGTCCCGCAGCACCCGCAGATGCCGCCCGACCGACCCGAGCCCCTGCCCGGTCACGGCGACCAGCTGGCTGGTGCTCAGCGGCGAGCCGAGCAGCACCAGCACACGCGCGCGTGCCGGGCCCAGCAGCGCCCCGAGCCCGGCCGGCACGGGCCGGGCACAGGGATCGGCGAGGGCACCCGTGCACGGGTAGACCAGCGCGTACCGGTCCGTCCCCTCCCACGCCACCCAGCCGATCCGCTGCGGGGTGACCGGCACGAACACCAGCTCCGCCCCGGAGATCTCCCGGGGCGGGTACTCGTGCGCGTTGACCTGGAGCCGGTTCCCGCCCAGCCACCGCGTCCCCGGCCGCAGCGCGTCCAGCGCCGCCGCCCAGCCGCCCCGGGCGACCTGCGCGGTCCGCGCGGCCACATCGGCCTCCAGGACCCGCCGGCGCCGGGCCCAGTACGGTCGTACGGCCTCCTGCCAGACGTACGTCAGCAGGTCCGCGGCGCGCCGCGGGAGGTCGTCGCGGTCCAGGCGGGCCGGCAGCGGGCCGCGCAGGGACAGGGTGAGATGGGCGCGGGCCGCCTCGGGGGAGGCCGACCGCACCCGCGCCACCTCCCGCGCGAAGGTCTCGCCCGGGCGCGGGGCCGGGGTGAGGAAGTCGGCGATCCACTCGGGGCCGAGCCCGGAACGGACCAGCAGCGCGGTCACCGGGTCGTCCGCCAGGCGGCGGCGGTAGGCGGGCAGGTGGGTGTCGAGCCAGGTGCGTTCGCCGGGGTGCGCGGGGTCGGCCGTGTGCAGCAGCCGCAGGCTCGCGAAGGTCTCGGCGAGCGGCGACAGCACGAACCGGCTGCCCGCCAGGGTGTCCGCACTGACCTGCCACCAGCCCACCCGGGGACCACCTTTCGCCGGTACGCGAAACAGTAACGCCCGCCGCCGGGCCGCCGGAGCCTGAAGCGCATGCGCAGCTACCGCGACCTCTTCCGCACGCCGGAGTTCACCCCGTTCTTCCTGGCGGCGTCGGTGCAGACCGTGGCCCAGACGACGGGCGGCCTGGCCCTGGGCACGCTGGTGTACCGGGCGACCTGGTCGCCGCTGCTGGCGGCGCTCAGCATGTTCGCCCCGTCCCTGGCCCAGATACCGGGCGCCACGCTCCTGCTGTCGGCCGCCGACCGCCTGCCCCCGCGCGCGGCCCTGACCGGCACCGCCCTGTTCTTCGCGGCCGCGACGGCCGTCCTGGCGCTGCCCGGTCTGCCGGTCTGGGCCGTCCTCGCCGTGCTCCTGGCCGAGGGACTGGTCACGTCCGTGAGCGGGGGAGTGCGCTGGGGCCTGCTGAACGAACTGCTCACCGAGGACGGCTACCTGCTGGGCCGTTCGGTGTTCAACATGATGAGCGGCCTCATGCAGATCGCCGGTTACGCCACCGGCGGCGTCCTGCTCGCGCTGCTGTCGCCCCGCCCGGCCCTCCTGCTCGCCGCCGCCCTCTACGCCGCGGCGGCCCTCGTCCTGCGTCTCTCCCTGACGCCCCGCCCGCCCCGCGCCCCGGGCCGCCCCTCCGTCGCCACCACCTGGCGCACCAACGCGGCCCTGTGGTCGTCCCCGCCCCGCCGCCACGTCTACCTCGCCCTGTGGATCCCCAACGGCCTGATCGTCGGCTGCGAGTCGCTGTACGTCTCCTACGCGCCGCAGTCCGCCGGCACCCTCTTCGCCTGCGCGGCCCTCGGCATGCTCGCCGGCGACATCACGGTGGGCCGCCTGACCCCACCCCACCTGCGCCCCCGCCTGGGCACACCCCTGCTGCTGCTCCTGGCCACCCCGTACCTGGCCTTCGCCCTCCACCCCCCACTCCCGCTGGCAGCGGCCCTGGCGACCCTGGCCTCCGTCGGCTTCGGCGCGAGCCTCGCCCAGCAGCAAGTCCTGATGTCCCTCACCCCCGCCGAACTCTCCGGCCACGCCCTGGGGCTGCACTCGGCCGGCATGCTCACGATGCAGGGCGTCAGCGCCACCTTGGCGGGCGCAACGGCCCAACTGACCTCGCCGGCAACGGCGATGACGGCCCTGGCGGGCCTGTCGGCTGCGGTGACGGTGGCACTGCGGTCAGCGGACAGTCGCCACGCCCGCACAGCGAAGCCGGGGCGACGCCCCACCGCACCACATCACCAGAGCTGACCCCGCGCTACCCGCCCCCCTTCACCAGCCAGACCCGACAGACCCACCGGCCGACCGCGCCTACGGCCAGGGAGACGACGATGGCACCCCAGTCGATGACGTGCGGCAGCTCGGGAAAGAAGGCGAAGAACGCGAGCGCTGCCACCAGCCCCACGACGAACCCGCCAACCTCGGCCCGCCGCCGACGCGCCGCAGATGCCTGGTCGGCGCGCTCCCCTTGCTGTTCGGTCATGACGGCGCCCTCATGCACTCGCTGTGTGTCCTGCCCCGGGAGTCTCGGTACGTGTCCGCACGGGAGGCGAGCCGATCGCGCCGGAGGCGTTCTGCGAACAACGGTCCAACCGCCGGCGAGGGGGCTCGGTTGCACGGCAACGGGATGGTTCACCACAGTGAGTGATCACGATCACGCGGAGGTGACCAGAAGGTACGTACGCAGCGGGTCGTACACCTGACGGGAGTCCGTCCACAGCCTGTGGGCCGGGACGCGGCTGCTCACGCGTCCTCCGGCGTCTCCCCCTCGACCAGCCGTTCCGCGATGTCGTCCGCCCACTCCTGCGCCCAGCGGCGCACCTCGGCGATGTCCCCTTCGTCCAGTCCGAACACGGCGAACTCCCGGTCGTCGAGCCAGTCCGTGCCGGTCAGGCGGGACTGCAGGTCGGAGAGGTCGAAGGTGTCGGGGGCGTGGCGGCGGCCGAGTTCCTCCAGCTCGGGGCGGCTCCAGTGCGCGGAGGCGGCGTGCACGTCGATGAGGTCGCCGGGCAGGCCGCGGCCGGCCAGGGCCCGCACCCGCGTACCGACGAGATCCTCCAGGCCCAGCGCGGGGCCGAGCTCCGTCTGCACGACAGGCCGCCACAGCACCTCCTTGTGGATCCCCGCCTCGTGGTCCGCGCTGCCGTCCGGGTCGGTGAGCACCAGCCGCGCGGAGACCGGGAACGTCTCCACGCCCCGCACCGTCCAGCCACGTGCCTCCAGCCCGGCCCGCACAGTGGTCACGATGTCCGCCATCCCGGCGGCATGCTCGGTGGCCACGTCCACACTCCGGCTGAGCCGGTTCACCAGCCCGTGCGCCAGCACGGCGTACCCCCCGGCCAGGACAAGGCCGTACGGCTCACCCGCTGCCAGAAGATCGCCCAGCAGCCGCCGGTGCGGGGGGCTCGGCCTCACGGGGGCGGGGAGCGGTGCGGGCATGTCCCGATTATCACCGGGCCGGGGTGGGGTGGGGCGAAGACGGCTGGGGCGGATGAGTGAGGGCCTGCTGGGCGGTGAGGTTCCCGAAGCGGCGGTGACACAACGAGAGGGGCTCCTCCGTGCGCCCGGGGCCCTCTTTACGGCGACGAGCACGCGACCGCCCGACCGCGTCGTGCTCCTGCTCAGGCTCCCACGCGTAGCTGTTGCCCAACGGCCAGGTGGCAACGGCATGACCACCACGGTCAAGATCGCCGCGGGCAGCATCAGCTCCCATGGATGCCCTGGTAGCGAACGAGATGATCACGGATCACCGACGGGGGCGGGTACTTGCCCATGAGCACCGGTGTTGACCCTGGTTGACCCTTGCATCGGGCACGGTTGTGGCACGAACCAACTCAGTTGACCGGAGGAGCCGCGGTTGCTCTACTGCGATGCCGAACCGGGGAGGACTTGTGGCAGAACTGCCCGAGAGTGTAGACCGCGACATTCTGGAGGGGCGCACCATCCTCGCAGTGAAGACGATTCGTGAGGCACAGGGATGCTCGCTCCGCGAAGCGGTTGATCTTTACCATCAGCGCTACGAAGAGCTTCAGGCTGAGTCGGAACCAGCCCAGGAAGCTGCCCGGCCCCGCGTGCTGCGGTTCGAGCGGGACGGCTCTCTGGTTGTGTGCGAGGGATGGCAAGACGGCCAGAAGCCGACGGAGTGACAAGCCGGGTCTCTGACCTCCGGCCGTGTAATCCGCCAGGCGGTTGCTTCTTACCCGGCGTCCTTGGCCCATGACTGGCGGTAATGCCACCCAAGATTTCCTGGCGCACAACCAAGTGATGATGCATACGTACTGCTATCAGTTGGCCGCGACGTGGTTTCAGCTGCATCCGGAGTCAGAAGGCATGACCATGTGAGAACTCCTTGGCACCACGGAACGCTTTCCGCGTCGCCTGATTGCCGAGCGGCGCATCGTGTTCGTCAAGGCCGGCCGGCACGTCCGTATCGGGCCCGCCCGGTGTCCGACCCCAACGTCCGGCTGACGGTCTCCCTGGACGGCGTCCGCAGCACCGCCAAGGCCGACGATGCGCTCGGGCTGTTCCTGAAGCGGGGTGAGACCATCAAGAACGATCAAGGCCAGCGGCTACGGCACCGCCTGGGAGATGACAAAGCTGCGCATCGCGGTCAGGCTCGGCGACCGCAGGAGCGCTTCAAGCCGGCCAACGGGGAGCCAGTGCCGTGATCGGGAGAGGGGTGGGGCATGACCGATTTCGTCCGTACCGGGAGGCTGTTCCGAGTAGTCGGGTTCGACCCGTCCCACCGGGGGCTCTTCCTGCAGAGCGAGTCGACGCTGATCGACGGCACCTCGACCCACATCGACGTGTATGTCGGCCACGTGAGGCTGATGCTCCTGCAGCCCTACTACCGCAACGGCCTCCACATCCGGCGTGCCGGTCCGGAGGTGTTCGCGGTGCTGGCGGAGCGGCACGGGCTGGAGCCGGACGATGCGATCTACACCTGGATGCTGGACCCAGACGGCGACAGCTTCGTCGTCGGCAGCCCTCCGGACTGGCGCGAGGCGGAGTACGCGGTGATGGGCGGCCGGGAGTCGCTGTACGACGGGCCCTGGCCGCCGGACTTCCCGGTGGATTCGGGGAATCTCTTCTGACGTCTCGGCGCGTCGGACACACGAGGTGAGGGCGGCACCCGTATCGCGGGTGTCGCCCTCAGCTCGTCACCCAGGGCAGCATCGAACGCGGGAAGTGGACCCCCGCCCAACTCGGCATGCCAGGCCCCCCTGCGGAAAAGCCGAGGCCACGAGAAAGGCCCCGGACCCTCCCTGACCTGGGAGTCCCAGGCCTTCGCCGTGTTCGACGCTGTGCCCCCGGCAGGATTCGAACCTGCGACACCCGCTTCAGGAGTTTTCACCGAGCGGGCCTGCGACCCGCGGAAATGTTCGCTCCAGGTCACCTGGCCTGGGAAAACACTGCTCCGTGGTTCTCGTGTGTTCACGGAGTTTCCCGCCCTCATGTGTGCTGGATCCGTTCCGGCTGGGGCCGGTCGAGAGTGGGAAATTTCGGAGACGTCGGCGCGCGTGGCACCAGGAGTAGCGTGGCAGGTGCGAGGCGGTTTCGTTGTCGCACCTGCCCTACAGACGGGTGGTCCTCATGACCAGCTCGGATACACCTCCTGTTCCCCGGCGTCTGCCCAGCGGAGTCCACGAGGCCGTGCGGCCGGGTTGTGCGCTTCTCCGGCTGGAGACGACCGCGTCACGTGAAGGTGTCCTCGATGGTGCGTGGTGGCCGCGCTCGCGCGACATGGGCGCCGAGCTGCCCGCGCTGCTGAGTGCCCTCATCGCCCACCTCGGCCCCGTGACCCGCGTGGGGCTGGACACCGCAGCTTGGGATGGTCTCCCGACGCGCATCCTTGTGGACGACCGCGTAGTGCACATCGATTCCTTCCCGGTCGGTGACGACACGGTCCTGATCACCCGGGGCGACCGGGACATCTTTTCGCTCCTGGTGGTCCCGCCGGACGCGGCACCGGACGCCGCCCGCACCGCGATGGCCCAGGCGGTCCGGGCGGACAACATCAGGCAGGCGGAACAGATCCTCATCGACACCGGAAGCGGGCGCGGTTCGTCGGGCTGACGGGTCACCGCCGGGCGCGACCGGCGCAACGGTGTCGGACGGCGGGAGCGAGGTCAGCCGCGCCACTCGATCAGGAGCAGGGTCGCGTCATCGGTGGTGTGTCCGACCCGCGCCTGCTTGAGCGGCTCCCTCACGGGGGTCGTGCACACCCGGTCTCGGCATGCTGCTGGAGGACCTCGGCACTCCTGCCCTCGAAGCGGGCGACCTCGTTTGGGCAGCTCTTGCGCGGGCGTTGCACCGTTGCGCAGGGCGGGCCGTTGCGCAGCGGTGCAAGGTGGGTTCCCGGCCTCATATGCGCCGCATCCGTGCTCCTCGGCTTGGGCCGGCGCAGCCGTCGTGCTCTTTGCGGTGTTCCGCGCGGACCGGGGCGTGTCGACGGTGACCACATCACGGCCTCCGACGGCTCCGGGAGGTCTCTCAGATGGGGACACGTGCGTGCCGGAGCGGTGCTCCGGCACGGTGGAGACTGGCGAGGGCCAACCGGTAGGAGGAGATCAACCCGGTTTCCACGTAGTCCACACCCAGTTCCTGGCAGTGGCGCCGCACGATTGTCCGGGCCCTGCGCAGGTTGGGGCTGGGCATGCTGGGGAACAGGTGGTGCTCGATCTGGTGGTTCAGACCGCCCAGTGCGATGTCGGTGAGCCTGCCGCCGTGCACGTTGCGTGAGGTGAGCACCTGGCGACGGAGGAAGTCCGGGCGGTCCTCGCCTGTCAGGGTCGGCATGCCCTTGTGGTTGGGCGCGAAGAGGGAGCCCAGGTAGACGCCGAACAGGCACTGGTGGACGGCGAGGAAGGCGATCGCCATGCCGGGCGGCAGCAGCCACAGCAGCACGGTCAGGTAGAGCACGAAGTGCGCGAACAGCAGGACGCCGTCGAGCGTGCGGTGCTTGAGCGAGCGATTGGCCAGTGCCTTCACGCTCGACACGTGCAGGTTGAAGCCCTCCAGGGTGAGGAGCGGGAAGAACAGGAACGCCTGCCAGCGGCCGATCAGGCGGGGGAGCCCCTTGGCGGCCCGCGCCTGGTCCTGGGACCAGACCAGCAGGTCGGGGTCGAGGTCGGGGTCGAGTTCCTCGTGGTTGGGGTTGGCGTGGTGGCGGGTGTGCTTGTCCTGCCACCAGCCGTAGCCCATCCCGATACCGGCACCGGCGATCCGTCCGGACACCTCGCTGGCCCGGCGCCGGCGGAACACCTGGCGGTGCGCCGCGTCATGGGCGAGCAGGGCGACCTGGCCGAAGACGACGGCAAGGAAGGCGGCGACCGCCAGAGTCCACCAGCTGTCGCCGATGAGCGCGACGGCGGCCCACCCACTGACGTAGAGCCCGGCCACCACCGTGGTCCGCAGCGCGTAGTAGCCGGGACGGCGCCCCAGCAGCCCGGCGGCGGCGATCTTTCTCGACAGGCGGGCGAAGTCACTGCCGGACGCCTCCGAGGGCGGGGGCGGGGGCCGGACCGTGGTGTTACTGCTCATGATGGTGGAACTCTCTTTGAAGAAGGCCGGTTGGCTCGGCGCCGCCCCGGGAGCCGCTGGGACCGGGCCGCAGGCAGAGCCTTTCGTCCTCCGTGGTTGCGGACACATCACGCGACCATGGGAGGCGTCTGCTTCGTTCGTCAGCGGCGGCTGCGCAGGCCCTCTGTTTATCGCGGGTACCCCGCCGCGGGCGTCTCACACCGTGTCAGACGCGGCCTGTGGAGCGGCCGCGTGCATGTCGGCAGAGCCGACTCCGGCCGGTGAAGCGGATTCCGCTGATCGCTGATGAGCGTTCGGACGCCGGCCGGTCACACCGCGGTCTCGGTGATGAGGACGGCAACGGTGACCGGGCTCTGGGCGTCGGTGGCCGCCGCGTCGGCCACGGCAGTCCGGACGGCGCGCGACTTCCAGGGGATGGTGTCCGGGGGCGACCGCGAGGTGGACTTGGACACGCCGACCGGGTGGGTCCGCCTGGTCCTCCATCCTGACCGGGCGGCTCCCCAGCACGGTGGTGAGGCCGGCGACGCCCGGAACACCCGTTGCGACGTCCGCCAGATCCCCGACGGGCCCTCGCGGGGAGCCCGCTCCGGTCATGGGGAGCGAGCTGCGTGCGGCTGCGGTCGTTGCTGCGGCTGCGCTTTGCGGCGTGAGCCTCATGGGTCTCGCAGCGGTCCGCGCTTTCGTACCTGTCTGCGGGACCTCATGGACATCCGTGACGCGCAGGTCGGCTGGCACGGTGGCCAGACCGAGCCGTCGAGCGGCCGCGTCCAGCAGTCTGCTCCTGCATTGGTCGGCGGTTTCGGACAGTGGCTCCCCGAGCGATGCCGAAAAGGCGGCTTCGATCCTGAGCGGGCCCGGCGAGAGCGCGCTGGTGGGAGGACGTACCGCCGGCTCGGACACGGATTCGGGCGGCGCCGGCCCGAGCGCAGAGACTCCAGCCGTACCCCAAGGATCTCGTTCGCGGCCCGCCCGAGGGCTTGGATGGCCGGTTGCTCAGTGCTCCATGTCCCGCCGTCGGGCCCGCCCAGCGGGAGCAGCCGACCCTGGCCGAACTGGTGCCGTACCGTCGGCGTCCCCACTTCGGTGCAAAGCGAATATAATCTGACAAATAAGGCTCAGGTGAGCCTCTGAGGGAGGAATATCCCGATGACCGAGATCACCGGCGCAAGGCGCAGTGACCCTTCCGCTTCTCGTGGCCGGACGACGGTCGCCGATGTGGTGGTGGAGAAGATCGCCGGAATGGCAGCACGGGACGTGCGCGGCGTCTATGCCCTGGGCAGCGGATTCGCGCGCTCGATGGGATCCATGCGGGAGCGGATGCCGGGTGCCGGCAGTGGCAAGTCCGCCACGCGAGGAGTCAGTGTCGAGGTCGGAGAGAAGCAGGCGGCCATCGATCTGGAGATCGTCGTCGACTACGGCGTCTCCATCACGGACGTGGCCGGTGAGGTGCGGGAGAACGTGATTTCCGCGGTGGAGCGGATGGCGGATCGCGAAGTCGTGGAAGTCAACATCACGGTCAGCGATGTGAAGCTCCCCGACGAGGAGGACGAAGGGGAGGAGCGGGAGCGGATCCAGTAGCCGGGGGCGGAGCAACCCACTTGAGTGAAGGAGCGCGGGATGAGCAGGGCCGTGGTGGGCTTGATGGCCGGAATGGCGCTGGGTTTCGCCGCGCACTTCGGTGGCGTCTGGGCCTTCCTGCTGGTGCTGGGGTTGGGCGTCGTCGGTCTCGTGGCCGGCCGGTTCATGGAAGGCGACCTCGAACCGGGCGACTTTGTCCGCCGCCGGGACCGGCAGGAGCGGATCCGCGATGACCGGCGACGGGTTCGGCGAGACTGGCGGCAGTGACTGGTGGAGCCGATCGGCGTCCGGGCATTGCCAGCGGGGAGCGCGGAGCGATCACCGTCGCCGGCCGGGTCATTGCGAAGATCGCTTCCCACGTGGCGCGCGAGGCGCTGAGCCGGTTCCCCGAGTGGGTCGGCCACGTACCGCCGGCCCGCCGGAAACCACGCGTGACCACCTCCGTGCGGCGGGCACCGGAGCGGCATCCGCAGGACGAGACGGCGAGTCCGCCGCCGGACGGCAGGCGGCGATCGGCGAGGCACGGCTGCGCATCACCGTCGAGCTCGGCTATCCGTCCGACATCGGAAGACCCGGTCTGGCTGGGGCACGCGTCGCCGTGGACTGAGCCGACGTTTCAGAGGCGCGGCCGGGTGGCCGGTAGGGCGCCCGGATGATCACCGTGGTGCGTGGTGCTGCTGCGGCCCGGCCCGGCCGCGGCGGCCGGGCCGGGGAGCGCTGTACCGGTACACGGCGATCCTGTCGGCGTGCTGGAGGTTGAGCCGGTGGATCACGTACGCCGCCGCTGCGATGAGGACCACGAAGGCGGCGGCCGTCAGGAAGGCGTTCATGGCGGCCACCTCACATACCGATGATCAGTCGGCTGGCCCGGCGGGGCGGACCGGTCTGTTGGGGAACGGTTGCGGACACCGCGGAGGCGCCGCCCTCGTACTCCCATGTCTCGTCCGGGTCCAGTGGCTGGTCGGCCGCCAAGACGCCGTGCCGGTCCTCTTCCGCGGCGATGAGCGCGCTGGCGGTCAGTGGCGGGCCGTCGTAGTCGGACGCGGCAGCCATCAGCCGGGCCGCCGACTCCGCTTCGGTCCCGGGCGGGATGACGAGGAGATCGAAGCGCCCGGTGCCGTAGGAGAGCAGCAGCAGCTTGTGTGGGTCGATCTCCGGGGTGAACCAGCCGACCTTGACGGTGTGGCCGTCCACGGGAACCGTGCGGGGGATGACCGGCCAGTGTTCCGGGTTGACGGCGATGCGGGTGATGCGGCCCCACAAGGGGTCCAACACGTCGGTGAGTGCCGGCAGTTCGCTCAGCAGATCACGGGAGCGGGGCCACCAGGCTCCGTCCAGGAGTCCGCGGGAGGTGCCGTCGGTCTTCAGTGCGAGACGCGCGGCCGGGGCTGCGACGGGCTCGGGGTGCGGCAGAGTGGGGTACAAGGTCGCCGACATGATGCGGACCCGTCTCCGGGCCGCCTCTGCGGCGGCCCGGGGTTCATCTTTCGCCGAGAACGACCCGGCGTGGAAGCCGGTGTGCGAGATGCCCTCGGTACCGTCCACACTACTCCGCGTTTCGCTGCGGCGCGGAGCAACGGCCACATGGAGTGGAGTACCGGCCGGGTGATCTCCCGGCAGGTGCCGCAGCGCATGCAGGGAGTCCCCGACCCCGCCGACTGTTGCGGCGGGGGTCGCCGCCTGCAGGCCGGATCTCCCCACCCGGGTCCGCAGGTGACGACGAGCCAGTGCCTGGCGCGTGGGAGGGAGCCGCGTCGTCCTCGTCCTGTCCGGCGAAGCGTAGAGTCCACGCCCGGTGATCAAGCCCCCCGAACGGGTGATGCAGAAACATGATCGTCTGGGGATGTGGAACGCCATCCGACCAGCGTGCCCACGGCAAGAGTGAGGAACCGGCGCGGCGGCCTCCTCACCAGGGGACCGGAACAGTCCAGCGGCACCACAGACCCAGTGCGGCAGCCGCCGCGGTACTCGCACCACCGCGCCGCAACCACCGCGACACGCGCGCCACCGCGCAGCGTGAGCGTCCGCACCGGGACTACTCCTTGCCGTCCATCGGCAGGCGCTCCGGCAGCCCGAGGCGCGGGAACCGGTCGTCGTGGAACGTGACGATCTCGGTGATCACCCCGTCGGTGACGCGCAGGACGTCGATCGTCAGGGGCAGGTACGCGCCCTCCCGCTGCTGCCAGAGGTAGAAGGCGACGGCGGGCTGCCGGTTCACGGAGGTGGGGACGCCGCGTAGGCCCTTCATGCCCACGAAGCCGCTCTCGACCCAGTCGTTCACCACCGCGTCGCGGCCGACGTACAGGCCCGGCGTGGGCGGCATCGAGCAGCGGATGTCGTCCCGCAGCATCGAGGCGAGCGCCGGGATGTCGGTGGCCACGCTGGCGTCGGTATAACGGCGCACCAGCTCGCGCGTCTCCGCGTCCTGCTCGCCGCCGGTCCAGTCCTGCCGCTCGGCGGGCAGGTGCTCCCGCATGCCGGCGCGGGCCCGCTGAAGCGCACTGTTCACGGAATTGACGGAGTCCCCAAGGATCTCCGCGACGTCCTTCGCCGGTCGGCCGAGCACGTCTCGCAGGATCAGTACGGCCCGCGGGCGCGGCGCGAGGTGCTGGACTGCGACCACGTACGCCAGCTCGATCGTCTCCCGCGCGACGGCGACGCTCTCCGGCTCGTCCGCGTCGCCCGCGGGCAGCTCGTCGAGCAGCCGGTCCGGGTAGGGCTGCAGCCACAGCACCTCGCCGCCGGTCGCAGGCTCCGGGCGGCGCTTGGCGAGCAGGTCCAGGCAGGCGTTGGTGGCGATCCCGTACAGCCAGGCCCGGAACGTCGACCGCCCCTCGAAGGTCTCCCGCCGCCGCCAGGCACGGAGAAACGTCTCCTGCACGGTGTCCTCGGCGTCCTCGAACGACCCGAGCATCCGGTAGCAGTGCACGTGCAGCTCCCGCCGGTGCCGCTCCGCCAGCCTCGAGAACGCCGACTCGTCGACCTCACCCAGACCGCTCACGCCCAGCTCCTCCAGCCGTGTGTCCGCGCTCATGACGTCATCCTTCCGCCTGGTCGTGTCCCGTCGTAGGTGTGACGGGTGCGGGCGCGAAAACTCATCACCAACCAGGGTCGGTCGGGATGGCTGAGCGTTTCTCATCCTTGGCAGGTCGGGTTTTGGAGAACGAGGATGGCCAGCACCATTGCGGTCGTCCGGGAGGGGCTGCAGCGCAGGCTGGTCATCCTGGCGGCTTGGGTCGCTCAGCTCGTGGATGCCAAAGGCCGCCGACGTCCGTTCAGGACACGGAGGTGCATTCTCAGCGTCTGTCTCTCGTTCGCACCTCGTACTTGTCCTGCCCAACCTCTTCTAGACGGGGTCTGGCGTGCTACTCGCCGAGGGCGTCTCAAGCATCGAGTCATGCATGGCGAGGCTGCTGTAGAGCACCAACTTGGAAGATCGCGTATGTGGGTTCGGCTTGAGCTGGCATAACGGTGACCTGCTCGTTCGATGAGGGCTGACCGGCGTTCCCCGTGGCGTGCTTCTCGAACGGGCACGCTGTCTTGGGTGTTCGGGGGGGTGCCCGCATGCAGGTATCACCGGGGTAGAGTCTCGCGGACTGGGGAGGTGAACCATGGCCGCGCTTTTCTATTCCGCTGTCGTGGTTGGCGTTGCGTTGGTAGCTGTCGCGGTGTTGCGGGAGCACGGAACGCTGTGTGCGAAAGTGGCCTCCTGATTTTGCCTGGCAGTCGCCGCGCTCCCCGGACTGGGGATCATCGGCGTCGTTCTCCAAGTGGTCTTCGGGTCGTGAGACTGGTGCGGAGCTACGACGCTGCCAAGTCGCTTGCCGGGTGATGGGCTGGGGGAACTTCCCGGGCTCGGGTCCGGCTAGTCGAACCCCTTCTCCGCCCCCCACTCACCCCGCTCCCATCCCGTCTGCCGTCGACCCACACACCGTGGAGCGGGCGTGGTCCCTGGCGTCTAGCGGGTGATGCTGGTCAACCCGATCACCGGGTGACCTGTGGTGCGTAAGCGGTTTCGCGCCCTAAGCGTGCCGGGCGTTACACGGAAGGAGACCCCTCCCGCAACGGCCCGGCACAGGCAGCCCCCGCCTCTCGATGGGAGTGCGGGGGTTGCTCACGTCTGGGCCCACCTGCGGAATGCCATGATCGTTTAGGTGATATTTAGGCGACGGAGTCCCGTAGTGAGGGCGTATCGAGGGTGTAGGCAGACCGTAGTGAGAGTGCTAGCCGACGTCGCGAGAAAGGCCCCGGACCCTCCCTGACCTGGGAGTTCCGGGGCCTTCGCCCTGTTCAACGCTGTGCCCCCGGCAGGATTCGAACCTGCGACACCCGCTTTAGGAGAGAGGCTGGGTGATCTGCGTGCTGAGCTGCGGCTTCGCCGACCGAAGAAGCGGGCGGCTACTCGACCGCGGGGTACCGGTGTTGACCGTGACTGACTCCTGCATCTGGCACGGTTGTGGCACGAACCTCAGCCGACGACAGCCACGATGGTGTGTGCCAAGTTGGAGAGCCTCACGGTCCGCGCGGGCCAGTCCTCGGAGCGGGCCCAGCTGATCCACCAGCATTCGACGGCGAAGCACCAACGCAGGCTGGGCCAGGGGATCGATGCCGAGGTGCGGCAGCAGCTGAGTGAGCCAGCTGCCAAGCAGACGGGAGCCAAGCAGGCGTAAGGGCATTTCTGACGGTCTCCGGAGTACCGTGCGCCCCTTGTGCCCCCTTGAGGGGACGGCGGTGAATGAGATCAGCTTCTCCTGTATGTAATGAAAGGGGAGTTGTGGCCGCGTGACCGGCCAAACGGAGGGGGAGTGATGGCGATCAAGTTGGTGTCTGTTTCGCCCGCGCAGGACGAGCTGATCGACAAGGCCATAGCCCTGGGTGATCGCTACACGAAGACGCTGGGGCTTCTCACACCTCCTGCTTACCGGAAGGCAGCGGAAGACGGTGGCCTTCTGGCTGCGGTCGAAGTGGATGAGGTGCTCGGCTACGCGCTGTTCGGACTGCCGAAGAGGAGCGCGCGTATTCGGCTCGCACACCTGTGTGTGGCGGAGGAACAGCGCGGCCGGGGAATCGCCCGTCAGCTGGTGGAGGGCATTAAGGAGCGGTACCCACAGCGACTCGGGATCAAGGCCAAGTGCCGACGGGACTACAACCTGAGCGGGATGTGGAGGAGTCTCGGCTTCATCCCGGATGGCGAGGTGCGAGGGCGGGGCCGTGACGGCGAGATCTTGGACGGATGGTGGTTGGATTTCGGCCATCCGGACCTGTTCACGGAGATGGAGAGCCACGCGCTCTTGGTGGTCACGGTCGACCACCGAGTGTTCACCGATTTGCGCGGCCTCGCTGACACGGCCGACGCGGAGGAGTCCCGCGCGCTGGAAGCCGGCTGGATGGCGGATCTCGTCGAGCTCGCCTACACACCCCAGCTGGTCCATGAGATCCGGGACCTCCCGGACACGGCAGAACGTCAACACCAGCGGGCGGCGCTGACCGGCCTGCGCAAGCTCTCCCCGGACTCGGCGGCCGTGGACGAGCGAAGCCGTGAACTGCTCCAAGCCGCTGCGCAGGCCATGCCCGACCTGACCGTCGACGCTGGGCTTCGCGTCCGCCTGCGGTACGTGGCCGAGACGTCGTGCGCCGGTCTGCAAGTCCTGGCGACCCGTGATCCACTGCTGTCCCGTCTGGCCGACGTGGCCTGGGAGGTCGCCCGCGTCCGAGTCGTCTCACCTTCTACCGTGACGCTGCACGTGGACGAGTTGCGGCAGGCCCAGGTGTACCGTCCGGCCGATCTGATGGGCACGGAGTTCCGGTCCGGAGAGGTGGCACCAGGTGCGGAGGATGAACTGGTCGCTTTCTTCCATCAATCGGGTGGCGACGACGGATCGGCCTTCGCCGAGCGGCTGCGGTCGCTGAGCGAGGGCGCGGTCGCCTGGCGCCGCGAGCTGCTCCGCGATGGTCAGGGCCGCCCGGTCGCCCTCTACGCATGGGCACTGGACGGACGAACCCTGGTTGTCCCCGTCCTCCGCACGGCCGGCCACCCACTGGAACAGACTCTGGCCCGGCAACTCCTCTTCCTGATCAAGCGGCTCGGCCGGGACTGCGGTGCAGAGATCATCCGCGTCAGCGATCCGCATCCCTCCGAGGCCGCCAGGTCCGCGGCCGGCGACGACGGGTTCTTCGAGCATGACGGCAGGCTCGTCGCTCTCCTCGTGAATGTGTGCGGGACGGCAGCCGAAGTGGAGGCTGTGGCTGGAGGGCTCGCCCGCGAACTGACTGTCGACACGACCGAGCTCCGCCCTGGCATGCCCGCCGAGGTGGCTGCCGTGGTGGAGCGTGCGTGGTGGCCGGCGAAGGTCATCGACTCGAAGCTGCCGTCCTTCCTGGTGCCCATCAAGCCGCGCTGGTCGAGCGAGCTGTTCAACGTGCCCGCCATGCTCATTCCGCGCAGTGACGTCCTGGGCATCAGCAGAGAGCATGTCTACTACCGCTCCTCGGGCCGCCGCGGAGAGAGCGTTCCGGCTCGCCTGCTCTGGTACGTCAGCGAGGGCAACTCCCCGGGCGAAGGCCAGATGGTGGTGGGCAGTTCGCGACTCGACGAGGTGCTCATCGACACACCCGACACCCTCTTCTCGAAATTCGAACACCTGGGCGTATATGGTCGGGCTGAGGTTCAAGAAGCTGCCGACGCCTCCGGTCGTGCCATGGCGCTGAGGTTCTCGGACACTGAGATCTTCCCGAAGCCGGTGGCGCTGCGGCGATTGACCTCCCTGGCGAAGGAGCTGGGACTACCGTTGTCGCTGATCTCCCTGTCGAAGATCAGTAACGAGCTGTTCCAGGCGGTCTACCAAGAGGGGCACCGAACGACGTGAACGATCCGGAACGCGCGATGCTGCTGTCCGTCCACCCGCGCTTCGCCACCGCGATCCTGGCCGGCAGCAAGACGGTGGAAGTCCGCCGCCAGCGCGTCGCCGCGCCGCCCGGAACCCCGGTTCTGCTGTACGCGACCGCGCCCACCATGGCTCTGGTGGGCATGGCGCGCATCGCCTCGGTCCACGTGGGCTCCCCCAAGGACGTCTGGTCGGTGCATCACGCCCAGACAGGGATCACTCAACGCGAGTACGACGCCTACATGGACGGTGCTACCCAGGCGAGCGGTCTGACCTTGGAGGATCCCGTGCCCTTCGACGAGCCGGTGCCCCTCAGTGCACTGCGCGCTGCAGGGACCTTCCACCCGCCGCAGAGCTATCGCTACCTGAGAAGTACTGATCTGCGTCAGGTATCAGAGGCCGGGCCCGCAGTGGGCAGTGCGCTTCGGAAGGTGCTGCCGGACGCGGTTCACGCGTAGCGGGCCGAGGATCCGAGCGATTGATGTCGGGTCCGTGCGGCGTTGGTTAGCCGCTGAACACAGCTTGACCTGGTGCGCTTGTAGTGCGGGGATGCCGCGCCGCATACCGGATATCCGTCCCTGCATGCTGCCATCATGTACCGGCCCTACGACGTAGCGACGACCGTGTGGCGTTCCTGCTGTCGCTTCTGGTTGGGCTGGCACGTCCGACGCTGTAGGTAGGTGTGACCACCGCATTAGGAGTTCGATCCGAGTTCGCTCCGCCTGCTGCTATCGACTGATCCGCCGGCCGGACGGAGATGCTGGTGTACGCCGCCGTCCGGCGTCGTTGATGTCAGCTGTGGATGTCAGAAGCGTTGAGGCGACTTCGTCAGGCGTTCCAGCGCCATCCGTTGTAGTCCTCGCAGGTGACCATGCGCCCGTTGCTGGCCCTGAGAGTGCGGCGTGGTCGGCCCTCGCGCAGTACTCATCTTCCACGACAACCTTGCCTGTGGAGGCACAAGCGTAGCCGGACTGGCTGCCGTCGCTGGAGCAGGTGTGCGCACCACTGGAGTCCGGCTTCTTGGTGGTGGGTGCGGGCACCCGGTAGGTCTTCCGGGGCGGCTTGGGCGTGGACTTAACCACGCCCTGCCTCGTGAAAGGGCGAGGTACACACTCCTTACTCCGCTGCGCGGCAGTGCCTGGCTCACCAGCACTCCATCGATCTTCCGGCGTACTGACAGGTCGGGTCGTTGAGGTGGCCTCGCTCGTTGCCGCTGGCGCGCGACCACACGATCAGAACCAGTAGCGCGAGGAACCCGGTCACAACGGCCTTGGCCCACTTCATGGACTCCTCATCGCGGACGCGCTGGATGAGTTCCTCCTGCTCCTGCTGCAGCCGTTCCGCAGGGGTGAAGCCGCAGTCCTCGACAAGTTCGTCGTTGGCGCATTCCGCGTCACTCGACAAGGAATCGGAACTGATCGCCTTGAGTTCTTCACGGCGGGCTTCCCGCGCCTCCCGCCGTGCGCGGTCAGCGTCCGACTCCGGGAAAGGGAACCGGCGGGACCAGTCACTCTTGTGACAACTCCCGCAGCTCGAAACACCTTCTTCTCTAACGCGCATCAGTCGGCCTACGCCGTGACCACAGTGTGGGCATGTGTGCTCGACCTCGGCCATGCTCCCCCCTCAGTGACCGGTTCAGATTAGAGCTCGGGCCGTGCCTGTGGGAGCAGTACGGAGGTTCGTGCGGGCACACGGCTCCGCAGAGCCTGTGTGTCTAGCGCGTCTCCGCTGGTCAGCACCTCCTGGCGTGCCCATAGTGAGGTCTCTGTCCACATATAGGCCGCGGCTGCGAACCGAACCTGGCATCCAACGCGAGGGCCGGACTAGCGTTTGTTGCAGGCCGTGCCCCGGCCCACCCTATGGTCACCGACGCCATCTCGCTCGGTGGCTTCGCACGCACTCCAGTCGGATTTGGTGCCTCGAGTCGAGACGGAGGGGGCCCACTTCCGTCTCACCTGCCATCACTACGAGGTCATCCCGTAGGTAGATGGCCCCAGCGTCAAAGAGAACATGGCAGTTTGGGCAAAGGCACAGGATGTTTCCAACGATGTCGGCTCCGTTGTGCGGTGCGCCCAAGGCCTGAATATGCGCTGCCTCACTGTACGTCCCCCCTGGGACGACGAGTCGGGTTCCGCAGACTTGGCATTGGTCGCGATGCCACGTTTTGACTTGTCGGGCTACGCCGGTATTTCGTACGATCCGTTGGGTGGCTACGAGCTTGCGGGGGCTCAAGCCCTCTACTGAAATCGGTGAGTTGTCTTCTGAATCGGGGTCGCCCCCTGCTCAGGCTGGTTCTTAGCCTCAAGACGGAACTGCCATACCAAAAAGCCATCGACTCCCATTGTGCTTCCGAAACTGCTAACACTAAAAAGGCCGTCATATCGGTAGCCTTCAGCAGGGGCGTATGGAGAACGTGATTGCGCTCCGCGTACTACTCGAACCGGAAACCCTTCCAGGTAGCTTGTAACCAGAGCTGCGTTACCCGGGTCTGTAAGGCTTTGGTTCGCGATCTGCTTTTGTGTTTCGGGGTCGCGACCACCATGCCCCGTATAGATGATCACGGCTCCGTAGTCCTCGTCGTCCTTGTAGCCGCCGGACACGACGATGGACTCCGCTCCCGTCTGCTTGGTGCCGCAGATGCCCGCCTGCAGCGGCCGATGCACGCCCGCATCGTGCAACGCGCGCCGGCTCGGAAAGGTCTGACCCACAACGATGTCAGGAAGCTCGCCAATCATCCCCTAATGATGCCAGTGGTCATTAGAATGGTCTACAGAGTTGATCAGAGCCCGAAATTGTCCCATTTGTGCAGTATGACAGCAATCGCCAATATTTCACTTCACTGCAGTATTGCTGGAGTCTAAAGCCTCATGACCTCCTCGTTTCTTGCCGCTTTTGACGGCTTGTGGCGTCGTCCCGCTAGTGACTACGAAGTGGGCGTAAGAAGCTACACGGTGGTGGTGGACACAAACGTATTGCTGGAGCTGTATAGATTTACGCCTGACGCCCGGGAGGAGCTCCTTCAAGCGCTCCGACGAGTTGGCGATCGACTCTGGATCCCCCACCAGGTAGCGGCGGAATATTACAACCGCAGGGTGGATGCGGTTAAGGATCACCTTGCGCTCTACGCTTCGGTTCCTAAGTCGTTGGACGATCATAAGGCGAAGGTCCTCCAAGAGCTTTATGCTTTCGCTAAAAGGTGCTCGATGGCGGCGGAGGATAAGCGCGCCCTTGTCGAACCCATTCAAGAGGTGTTTACCCGCGTAAAGGCGGAGGTGGCAAAACATGCGGAATCGTTCGACCTTACTCTAGAGGGAGTAATCTCTGGGGACCCAGTCCTGTCTGAACTTGCCGAGATTTTGGACGGCAAGACCGGGCAGGGTTTTAATGAGGAAGAAACGCGTGCACTGATAGAGGAGTATGAAAGGCGAGCACAAGATGAACGCCCGCCCGGTTATAAGGATTCCAATAAGAAGGAGAATGCACACGGTGACTACTTCGTGTGGGAGCAAGTTCTTCGTCGCGCTGAGGAACTGAGTTCCCCGATCCTGCTCGTGACGAACGACGCAAAGGAGGACTGGGTCAGGAAGGAGGCCGGCCTGATCGTTGGCGCCCGCCCTGAGCTCGTTGCTGAAATGAAGGAAAGGTGCGGCGTCGACTTCCTAATCCTGCAGCTGGGCGGCTTTCTGCAAGTGGCGAGAAAGGAGCTTGGCGCATCAGTTAGCGCATCGACGGTTGCCCAAGCTGAGAATCTCGCCGCAAGTGTCGATCGCCCGTTGGTGCTACCAGAGGCCGAAGTTGAAGATCTCATGTTCGCTCTAGTTGCGCATCGAGATCACGCCATGGCGCAGCTTGATCGAGCTCGTGATTCTCTCGAGGTTCATCCTGATGATGAAACATTCCAAGCGGACCGCGAATTTGCCCAGGCTGACGTGGTGCGGGTTAGGAAGCTGATTCACAGGCTGAAGCAGAATTCTCAACGAAAAGTGATGAATGGACAGCCCGTATATTGGGTTGATGGCCACCTCGTTAGGCGTGCCAGGCAAGTCGCTTCGGAAGGCGGAGCGGGGGCAGCGAAAGCGCGCCGACTCGTGCGGGCGGCAGAGGCTGGTGAGATCGCCAGAGGTGGACAAGTGCTAAAGAATGGCTTGGCGACTCTGCGATCACTGTATGAGGAAGCCCGCACAGAAGAGGCGACTTGGGCGCAGCTACTCGAGCAGGCAGAGAGTCGTCAAAAAACCGACTTCAGCGAAGCCAAAATCCGTCAGAATCTGCAGAGAGCGCGGGACGAAGGACAGGCACTCGAGTTGAGACTGAAAAGGCTTCGAAATGCGGGGCACTATGAGAACGATTGAGGCTGGGCAGGCGTGACCTGCGGGTGTCTCCCTCTGGCCGTAAACGCCGTCCGAACTCACTCCTGTGCGCTCCGATCACTCGTGGGGCCCCCGTCGGCTCTGACATAGCAATGACACGACCCAGACCGTGCCCTAGCCCTCTCTATGCGAAACAACAGGCACCAGGGTTGCTTAGACGTCATTTCAGTTGGCGTGACCTTGCGGCAGTCTGGGGTGATGGCTGCTGTGCTTGTCGAGCGGATGGTGCCGGAAGACCTGTGGGAGTTGTTTCAGCGGGTGGTGCCGCCGGCCCCGGTCCGCCCGCAGGGTGGAGGGCATCGCCGGCGAGGGGATCGCGAGGTGCTGGCCGCGATCGTCTTTGTGGCTACCTCGGGCTGCACCAGAACCAGCTGCCACCGGGTTTCGGTCTGTCGGGAGTGACCGCCTTCCGCCGGTTCACCGAGTGGACCGAGGCCAGGGTGTGGGCCAAGCTCCACCGCCTGGTCCTGGACGAACTAGGTTCCCGGGGCGGGCTGGACTGGTCGCGGTGCGCGATCGACTCCGTCAGCGTCCGAGCCCTCACAGGGGGCATCTGACGGGACCGAATCCGACCGACCGCGGCAAGAAGGGATCGAAAATCCACCTCATCATCGACCGCCGCGGACTGCCGCTGTCGATCGGCATCTCCGCCGCGAACCTCCACGAAAGCCAGGCCCTCATCCTAGCTCGTCCGCGGTATCCCACCCATTCGCTCACGCCGCGGTCCCCGACGCCGACGGCCCGGCAAGCTGCACGGGGACAAGGGTTACGACTACCAGCACCTGCGGCGCTGGCTGTCTTCCCGTGGCATCCGGCACCGCCTCGCCCGCAAGGGCGTCGAGTCGTCTCAACGACTGGGCCGGCACCGCTGGGCGTGGAACGGACCGTGTCCTGGCTCTCCGGCTGCCGACGCCTCCACCGCCGATACGAGCGGAAGCCGAACACTTCCTTGCCTTCACCGCCATCGCCGCGACCCTCATATGCCACCGCAGGCTGCAACTGAAATGACCTCTTAGGTCTGCTGGGCTGAGTCGGGAATCCTGCGAGGGCACCGACAGTCGATGCTGGTCGGTGCGGTCGCTGTACTCCGCTGCACGCGGCTGGGGGATGCGCGCTGCGACCGCCTGGACGACGATCAGAACGATCAGCGCGACCACTAGCCACGTAGCCTGGCGCACAGCATCAGTCATCGTGTCGCCGTGGCCGCCCTCGGACAGCCCGCAGGCGGCTCAGCCCAAGCTGAGGTGCGTCGCCCATTGGTGAGGACGGCGCACCGTGCCCGACGCTAACTTTTCAGGCTGCGGCGAAATAGGAGGAGATTAGGCGTTTGATTACGTCTCCCCTCCTGGCCCGCCGAGCCCTCTCATTAGTACCCGAAATGACGTCCGTGTGATATTGCACGGCATCGACAGCGTATTCGGCTGGCGGAGTTTTATTTTCAGACACTAGATCAACAGCCGCGTAAAACTCGTCCATCTTTGCGGCCACTCCGTCACGGTCAATACAGTTTTCGGGATTTAGGCGATACACTTCAACGACAGATGTAAATAGGTCGTTCTTCTGCCATGCTCGACTATTTGTAGCTAGACCCAACCCATCCAGGAAAGCAAGAGTTGTTTCCAGTCGGGCAAGGACCTCACTTTCCATGGGGAATTCATCGTTGTATTTTTCCAGGTATACTTCATGCTCAACGTCTCGACTGAAGTAGCCGGAAATTACTGTGATGATGACTGTTAGGCACCACCTAACGTCTCCCATTCGCCGATCGTCCACCGCCGTGAACACCTTTCGGCGTTCGAAGATCTCCCATTTGCTGACCCTGTCTGCAGCTTGCTTGAGAGCGCCGTCAAACCGCGCATTATTCACTTCCATCGCATTCAAGCCGTACTGCGTCGAGTTCATTCGGTGAAACACATCGCGGATCTCCGAATCGGTAAGGGACCCCAAGTCTCGTACGACCACGTCATAGTTCAGAAATTTCTGCTTTACCTCCTGATCAAGGTCCGCGTAGGGCGTCAAGCTCCCGAGCCTCAGATCCTGCGATCCTTTGAAGTACTGATAGAGGGTTGTAATTCGCTGCTGGCCGTCTACGACTTGTTGACTTCCCTTACCCGTGTCAACATCCACTTCACCATCACAGAGGAAAATCTCAGGAAATGGAAGCCCCTCAAGAACCGTCTTAATGAAGAGTTGCTTATGGCGGGGGGTCCAAACCAATCGCCGCTGGAATTCTGGTTGAAGCACCAGCGCACCGTCGGTAATCGCAGTAAGTAGCTCACGGATTTTCTTGTTCGTGGCCGTTGTTTTCACAGCTTCTCACTCTCCATGCACAATGCTACCGATGAAGCCTGATATGACTCTAGGGCATCCATGTCATTCCAAACCACGAAAGTGATGGCATATGGGCCTGCAGCCTGATCATTCTGAAGAACACGCGCCAACTCCCATAAATCCGCCGCCGTGGGAATAAGGGGAGAAGTTGGCAATGACTTGGGATGGATAGAGCCCTTGAAATGGTTATTCTTGTACCATCTCAAGTCGCTATCCTTCCATATGCCCTCGCTCGCGCTGAAGTTCCGCACTTCTTTCCAAAGCTGCGCATAAAGCTCAGGGGAAACTACGGCGACGTCCACATCCGACTCGTCGTTGAACCGGCGATATCTAGCGTGTGCCTTGATGCTGAACCCCAGCTTGGCCGAGCCCACGGTATATACATCGCGATTCGGGTGCACGTTCAGTTTCTCAGCGACCGCCTCGCGTAGCAGCGCGTGAGGTTCGCCCGGAATTGCCACACACGAGCCGTGGGTTATGAACTCGCGTACGACTTTCAATGGATCGTCGTGACGTCTTAACCCGGATTTGAACTGAACTAGGGAGGCGTCGATCCTGTGATCAAGATCAGCGAGAAGATCAAAGTCCACAAGGTGAACCTACCGTAGATCCAATGAGCGCGGGAGGGTTAGGAGTTGGGCGGCTGAGTATGGCACGCCGCCACCAGTGCTCAGACAGACTTGCCCCTTCGGCTTGAGGTCAAGTTGTCACCACTATCAACCACCCCCGCTGCTCCCGTCCCGTACGCCGTCGACCCACACACCGTGGAGCGGACGTGGTTCCTGGCGTCCAGGTGGAGCGCGCCACTGTACGAACGACCTGGACGCCAGGGGCCGCGTCTGCTCGGCTCTGCCTGGGTCGATGGTCTGCGGGATGGGAGCCCCCAGCATCCGCCACGGCGGACCCGCGGTCGGCGACGGCGCCCCCTTCATCCCGGTGCCGGCCGATCCCCCGCCGGAGGCACTGTTCTGACCGTCGCGTACGCGGTGGTCGATTCATGGCCACCGGCCCTATCCACCTGTGGGCGCGCGTCGGCGCAGCGCGGGCGGAGCGGGCCGAAGGCAGGAGCGTCGCCCGCAGCGGAGCCGGTAAGCGCGCCCGGCGGAGCGGAGCGCAGCCGGGGCTTGAACCTGTAGGGAGAGTTTGAATCACGCCCGTGGTGTTGGTCGTTGATGCTGCTCATGTGCCTGGTGGCTGGTGCTCGTGGTGTAGAACCCTGGGTATGGGGAGTGAACGGCGCGAGCGGATGAGAGTGCTTGGGGCACGTCTTCGAGCTCTGCGTGCGGATGCCGGTCTGACGGGCGCTGCTCTGGCTCAGCGGGCCGAGGTGGGTCAACCGACGGTCTCCAAGGTGGAGAACGGGCGTATGGTCCCGAGTCTTGACGTGTTGGACCGGTTGTCTCGGGCGCTTGGGCTCGATGAGTCGGTTGCGGGTGAGGTCCGCGAGTTGCTGGCCGCTGTTGAGGCTGCGGCGGAGACCGGTTCGGGCTCGGGCAAGGACGTCTCTGCGAGCCTCGTTGTGGATGAGGCGGTCCGCGGTGCTCGGTTGGTGCGTTCCTTCCAGTGCGTGGTCCTGCCGGCCATGCTCCAGAGTGCCGAGTACGCCCGGCACGTCTTCCTGACTTCACCGGACCTGGACGCTGAGGCGGTCGGTCGGGCCGTTGCTGCTCGCGTGGAGCGACAGGGCTTGTTGTACGAGCCGGGGCGCGAGTCGGTGTTTGTGTTGACGGAAGCGGTGTTGCGGACTTGGCCGGGGGCGCCGTCGTTGATGCTTGCCCAGCTTGATCGACTGTTGGCCGTCGAGAGTCTGGACACGGTGCAGCTCGGGGTCATCCCGTGGAGTCGACCGGTGCCGGTGCTGCCTCGTCATGGCTTCACGCTTTGCGATCGGCGGTCCGTCGTGGTGGAGGCGTTCCCGGGTGAGCGGGTCTCCACTGAGACAGACGACCTTGCTCGGTACGAGGAGATGTTCAGCCGGTTCGAGGCCGCGGCCGTCTTCGGTGGTGAGGTACGGGATCTGCTGATGCGGTTGATGACTGAGTTCCGGGCGGTGGAGACCACCATCACTCGGTAGAGGAATAATTCCTCCGAATGCTTGGATTGGTGCAGCAGGCAGGAATACTCTGCTCCTCGTGGTGTCTAGCCCTCTAGACAAGGAGTGTTGTTGTGCTCACCAAGTGGGGTCGCGCCTTCCCTGGTCGGCCGGAGCAAGTCGCCGAAGCTCGTCACTTCGTAGCCGCGTTACTTGAAGAGCGAGGCTGCGCTGACGAGGGCGCCCTGGTCGTTGGCGAGCTGGCGGCGAACGCCGTACGCCATTCGCTGAGCGGGGAGGCCGGCGGTTGGTTCCTCGTGGTCGTCGGCTTCGGAGCGGACTTCGTGCGTATCGAGGTGATTGATCAGGGTGGCGACGGCGTACCCGCGATGCGGGACGTGGTCCCCCTGGAGGAGGGCGGCCGCGGGCTCATGCTGGTGGCGGCCTGTGCGAAGGACTGGGGTGTCAAGACTCTGCCGCACGGATCTTCGGTGTGGGCGGATCTGGTGGGGGAGGGAGCGTGACCGCATCCGCTCCGCTCCTCCTCGGCCGACACGCGGGCGGCAGGGGGTGACTCCTCGCGGGGTGCCTCGACGCCGGTCCGGTTTCTACGCGGTAGGCGTTCGATCAGGGCGGCGACTCCCGCCCGTTTCGTCTAGGGGCCTAGACTCTTGGGCGAGACAGGGAGGTGAGCACATGTCGGACGAGTTGCAGCGGATCATGGCGATCGAGGATCCGTACCTGCTCCTGCGTGAGGTCACGAACCGGTTGGCCGAAGCGCAGCAGGAGGTCACCGAACTCGCTCGGCTGCGTCGTCGCGTGGTGCAGGACCTCCACGCTCAAGGGCTGTCGTACGCGCAGATCGCCGTGAAGGCCGGGCTCAGTCGCGGACGTATTCACCAGATCCGCCATACGGGCCCGGCGCCCGAGGGTGCGTTCCTCGGGTCGGGCGCCGTCACAGTCGCGACTCCGCTACGACGGGACGACGAACGCGGACGCACGGTCGTTGCCGTGGACGATGTCAGTTCGGGCAAGCGTCTGGAGGACCTGGCGCGGTCGTACGGGCTCGCCGTCACCTCCGAGCATGTACCGGTGAGCGGAGACATCGACCTGAACCGTGACGGCCTGGTTGTCGTCTGCGGGCCGCGCATGTCACAGACCATGTGGAACACCTACGCCCAAGACCCCGTGCTGCGCTGGGAGAAGGCGGAGGACGGCCCCTGGACGCTTGTGGACCGGCTCACGGGCACGGTGCACCGGTCCGGACAGGACAGCAATCCGGCCCGGCCGTACGACATCGGCTATCTCGGCCGACTGCCGCGCCCGGACGGCAAGGGCTCGCTCCTGGCGATCGCCGGTATCCACACCCAAGGTTCGCTCGGCGTCGTCCAGTTGCTCGCCTCCGAACTCAACTCCCTGTGGGGACAGGTAGGAGAGCGCCGGTTCTCCACCCTGGTGGGGGTCGAGTACGACCCGGAGACCAGCGAGCCGCGGTCCGTCGAACTGGTCTGCCCGCTCTACCGTCACGACGAGGAGACGGCGGAGTGAGGTTCACCCTTGGTACCTCGCCGTCCACGCCGGACAGTGAGAACGAGGACTTCGCCGCTGCCGCCCCTGATGCCGCCGTTCTCCTCGACGGCGCCGGCGTGGGGAGCGCGGAAACGGGGTGCGTGCACGGCGTCGCCTGGTTCTCCGGAACGTTGGGGACGCTGCTGCTGCGCACCCTCGTCGCGCGTCCGGCCTGGTCGCTCGCCGAGTGCCTGGCCGACTCCATCCACATCACCCGCTCGCTTCACGAGGATATCTGCGACCTGGAGTACCGGGCCAGTCCCACCAGCACGGTCGTTGCCGTCCGTGCCCGTGACGGCGTGCTCGAACACCTCGTACTCGGTGACTCCTCACTGCTCTTCGCGATGCGGGACGGGAGCTCTTCCGTCATCACTGACCGGCGCCTGGACGAGGTCGGCGCGCGGCTTCGCGGGCCAGTTGACGAGCTGCCCACCGGTTCACCGGAACACGCCGTCGCCCTCGCCGAGTACCGGGAGGCCATGACGTCTCTCCGTAACCGGCCGGGTGGCTTCTGGATCGCCGGTCCTGATCCGCTCGCGGCCGAGCATGCGCTGACCGGCACGGTGTCACTGGACTCCCTGGCCTCGGTGTCGCTGCTGAGTGACGGCGCGACACGGCTGGTTGACCGTTTCGGGCTTGCCTCGTGGGAGGAGGCCTTGGCTCTCCTCGACTCCGCCGGCCCGGACGAACTGATCCGCCAGACCCGTAAGGCGGAGGACGGCGATCCTGACGGCCGGCGCTGGCCTCGCGGCAAGGCGCACGATGACGCCACCGCCCTGCACTGGACGCTTTCGTAGAGAGCCGGTCAACCGCCGACACGGCTTCTCGTATACCCCCCTAGACAGTTGACGGGGCGTCGGTTACGGTAGCTGTCAACCCCCCTAGACGGTTGGGCGGGTTCCTCCCTGTGCTGTCTAGGGGGGTATTCAACGGCTCGGCGTCCGTGACGGACGCCCGATCAAGTGAGGTTCGCAGAATGCGCGTCATCCCCGTGGACACCTCGTCCGCCACTCTGCTGGTCACGAAGCTGCCCGAGGTGAAGGTGAGGGACCGGCAGACCGGTGAGGTGGCCGTGGACCCGGTCACCAACGACCGTCTCATGGTCCTGGAGCTGGTGTTCATCGCCGAAGGCGGTTCAGACATGATCAAGGTCACCGTCCCCGAGAAGGGCATCGGCGAGGGCCTGGTCATGGGTGCGCCGGTCTTCCTGTCCGGGCTGGTGGCCCGGCCCTGGGAGAGCGAGTTCGGCGGCCGTACCCGGCACGGCATCGCCTACCGGGCGGACGCCGTCATGGTCGCCACTGCGGCTGCGGCGCAGGGCTGAGCGTCATGACCGATGCCCGGTGGTTTTTCGCGCTGGCACTGTCGGTGGTGGCCGCGCTGGTCGCGGTGCGCCGTCGGCTGCCGGTCCTGTTCTGGTGGCTGGTCGGGTATCCGGCCGTGACGCTGCGGGTGCTCGCCACGTACCGGGCCACCATGGACGCCTGCGGCCTTACGGTGCCCGCCTCGGCCATGCGCCGGGCCACTGCCCGGATGGTGGGGCGGCAGGCTGCTCCCGTACCGCCTCGCCGGTCGCTGCCGTTGCCGACCGGGTCCGGGCTCGTGATGCGGCTGCGCATGGCGGCCGGACAGGCGCCCGAGGACTTCACCGCCTCGGCCGACCGGCTGCGGCACGCCTGGGGCGCGCATGCCGTGCACATCCGTCCCACAAAGCCGGGACGGCTGGAGCTGCGGCTGGTCGGCTGGGACGTCCTCGCCGACGTCCGGCCCCCTCGGCGGTGGCTGCGCACCGAACCGCTGTCCCTGCCGCTGGCGCTGCGCGAAGACGGGCACTGGCACGTCCGGGACTTCCGCACCGTGCCGCACGAACTGATCCTCGGCGCCACTCAGTCCGGCAAGTCCGTGTACCTGCGCAACCTACTGTGCGGACTGGCCCGGCAACCCGTCGCGCTCGTCGGCATCGACTGCAAATGGGGCGTCGAACTGGCGCCGTTCGCACCCCGGTTGTCGGCGCTTGCCGACACGCCGGACCGTGCGAACGAACTCCTCGACGTCCTGGTGGAGGAGATGGAGGCACGGTTCCGCCTGATCGGTATGACGGGCGGGACCGGTCCGGACGCCGTGCTCACCTCCGACGTCTGGGGCCTGCCGGAGAAGGTGCGGCCGGTGCCGGTGGTGATCGTCGTCGACGAGGTCGCTGAACTCTTCCTTGCCGCAAGCAAGGACGACGAAAAGCGGCGGGACGCCATGGTCACCAAGCTCATCCGCCTCGCCCAGCTCGGCCGCGCGGCCGGCATCTACCTGGAGGTGTGCGGGCAGCGCTTCGGCGCCGAACTCGGCAAGGGAGCCACGATGCTCCGGGCACAGCTCACCGGGCGGGTCTGCCACCGCGTCAACGACGAGACGTCCGCGAACATGGCGCTCGGCGACATCGCGCCGGAAGCGGCGCTGGCAGCAACCTCCATCCCGGCCGAACGGCCCGGCGTCGCGGTCGTCGGCGACTCCTCCGGCGGCTGGTCCCGCGTCCGCTCGCCCCACCTCACCCTCGACGACGCGGCGGCCGTCTGCCGTGACACCTCCGGCCTGGTCCCGGAACTGCCCCGCCTCGCCGCCTTCCGGCCCGCCGTGGCCCCAGAGCCCGCCGAGCTTCCCTCGGTCGCTCCTGTCGCACCCACGGCCCGACCGGTGACCGAGTAACCGCATTCCCTCTCCCACGGCTGGCGTGACCGCCTCACGCCATGTCCCTACCCCTCCCATGCCCGAAACCGGAAGGAGACCGAGCCGATGCGTGCCCACCTGGCCCGTGTGGACGCCGTGATCGTTCAGGCCGTCATCGCCGGTGCTCTGTCCTTCTCCCACCTGCACGACCTCGCCGCGGCGGCCGGACAGGACGGCTGGAAGGCGTGGGCCTACCCCGTGAGCATCGACCTGCTCTTGGTCGCCGCCTGGCGCCGGATGCGCCAGCAGCGGGCTGGACGGGCGGCCGGTGGCCCGCGGCTGTGGTTTCTGGTGGCCCTGGCCGCGTCCCTCGGCGCCAACGTCGCCGCGGCCGGGCTCCTCGACTTGGACGACGTACCGGCCTGGCTCCGCGTGACGGTCGCGGGCTGGCCCGCTGTCGCCTTCTTCGGCGGCACGCTGCTGGCCCATGCTCCGCACACTCCGGAAACACCTACGGCCCTGGATCTCTCGGCGGCAGACATCCCTGAGCCGCGCCCCGCTCAGCCTGCCGTCGACCGGTCCGACCGAGAGGCGCTGCCGGCGCCCTCCGCCGACCCCGGGCCAACGCCGGAGCCCGCTGCCGAACCGGTCGCGACTCCTGCCCCCGTGTCTGCTGCCGCCGTCGCACTGCCGCCCGCGCTCGTCGACCGCGTCCGGGCCCTGGCCGACGAGCACCGCGCGACCACTGGCCATCCTGCCGACCCGGACGCCGTGCGCGCTCGGCTCGGCCTGCCCCCGTCCATGACCGCATCCATCGCCGCACATCTCTGAGAGGAGCACGCCATGAACCCGCGTTTCCGCAACGTCCGCCGCATCGGCCCCGTCAACGTCGCCTCGTTCGTCGACCGCGGCCGGAACCGTCACCTGGCGGCCTGCACCGCGCCCCGCTGCGACTTCTCCGCCGAGTACGACAGCCGCGCCGCTGCCGAACTCGCTGCCCGTACCCACCGCTGCTCGGCCTGACAGGAGACCAACGAAGTGGACGTTCCGCTCTGGCTCGCCCTGCTCGTCGTCGGCGTCCTCGGAGTCAAGCTCATCCGCCCGCCCTGGTGGCTCATCGCCGTGCTGCTCGTCGGCGGCTACCTCCTCGCCGACAGCCTGCTCGCCCCCGTCATCGACTCCGTCCTCAAGTGACTCCTGAACGGAGAGTGTTCATGTTCCGACCGAAGGTCCCGACCATGCCGCAGCCCACCGGCCTGGTCTCTCCGCCTGCCGTCGTCGAACCGACCACCATCACACCGGGCGCCCCGACTCCGCCGCCGGCCCCCATCGCGCCCGTCCCGACCGGCCCGGCCGTCCGGCTCACGCCCGGCACCGCTCTCGCCCTGGTCGGCGGCGGCACCGCCGTAGTCCTGGTCGTCGGCGCCGTCCTGGTCTCCATGCTCCTCGCCGTCGCCCTCACCGCCACGTCCGTGGCCGTGTGCGCCGTCGTCATGCGCTCCGTTCTCACCCGCCGCTGACCTCATCGCTCCGTCCGCCCGGCCTGCCCATGCTGTCTAGCCCCCTCGACAGGCCGGGCGTTCACACCACACGTCCGCTCTCTACAAGGAGGAACCCCTACATGCACCCTGCGGCTCCGACCGCAGCCATCCGCCAGCTGGCAGCACTCGCCAGGCACGGCGACCTCAGCGCCTACGCACGCCAGATCCAGCGCCTCGGCGGCTGCGAGCGGCCCGTACGGATGGAGGGCCACCGGCTCGACGTACACGCCGCCACCGGGGAGATCGTCCGGGAGATCGTCGACCGCAACCTCCCGGCCGGACAGCTCCTCATCCGCTGCAACAACCGCCGCGCTACCCGGTGCGCTTCCTGCGCCGAGATCTACCGCAAAGACACCTTCCACCTCGTCACGGCTGGCCTGAACGGCGGTAAGGGCATCGGTCCGGCCGTTGCCCAACACCCGCGCGTCTTCGCCACCTTCACCGCGCCGTCCTTCGGCCCCGTGCACAACCGGCCCGGCGGCGGCCGGTGCCGCTGCGGCCGCCTCCACCCGGAGGACGACCCCGTCCTCGGTACGCCCCTGGACCCGGACCGCTACGACTACCGCGCGGCTGTCCTGTGGAACGCGCACGCCGGGGCACTGTGGGGCCGTTTCACCACCTACCTGCGCCAGCACCTCGCCTCCCGTGCGGGCATCAGCCGCTCGGCGCTGCGCCACTGCCTCAAGGTCTCCTACGCCAAGGTCGCCGAGTACCAGCGGCGCGGCGCCGTCCACTTCCACGCCGTCATCCGCCTCGACGGCCCGGAGGGCGCCGAGGACGCCCCGCCGGCCTGGGCCACGACCGAACTGCTCACCGACGCGATCCGCTCGGCGGCCCGGCTCGCGGAGGCACCCGGCCCCGTCCTCGACGGCCGCCCGTACGCCTTCCGCTTCGGCGAACAGCTCGACATCCGCCCCATCCGCTCGGCCGACTTCACGGGCACCTCGGAACTGTCCAGCCGCGCCGTGGCCGCCTACATCGCCAAGTACGCCACCAAGGGCGCCGAGACCGCCGGCACCCTCGACCGGCCCATCCGCAACCCGATCACGGACCTGATCGGCTCCGGCGTCACCGACCATGCCCGGCGCATGATCCTCACCTGCTGGCACCTCGGCGCCCTGCCCGAACTCGAAGACCTGCGCCTGCGCAAGTGGGCCCACATGCTCGGCTTCCGCGGCCACTTCTCCACCAAGTCCCGCGCCTACTCCGTCACCCTCGGCGCCCTCCGCCAGGAACGCGCCGACCACAACGAAGCACTGGCCCGCGAACGCGCAATCGAGCCCGGCCACCCGCTGCCCGACCCGGACACCGTCCTCGTCCTCTCGCACTGGCGCTTCGCAGGGGTCGGCCTGACCGCCGCTGAGACCTGGCTGGCGAGCTCTCGTCACTCCGCTGCTTCATCGGAAGGAGACCCCACCCATGGCTGATCGCTACCTGACCGTGGCGCAGGTGGCCGAACTCCTCGGCACTACGGAACGCTTCCCGCGCCGCCTGATAGCTGAGCGACGCATCGTGTTCGTCAAGGTCGGTCGGCACGTCCGTATCCCGGAGAGCGCACTGAACGCCTTCATCGACGCCAACACGGTGCAGCCGATCGGCGACCGCCGCAGCTCCCTCCGGAGGGCTGCCTGATGGCCAATAAGAGAGGGAAGCGGCGAAACTTCGGTTCCGTCCGACAGCTTCCGTCCGGCCGTTGGCAGGTCCGTTACCGGGACCCGGAGACGGGGCAACTGCGTCCGGCCGAGAAGACGTACGCGACCAAGACCGATGCCCAGGTCGCCCTGACGCACATCGAGTCGGACATCGCGCGCGGACAGTGGTCGGACCCGGACGCCGGAGCGGTCAACTTCGAGGAGTACGCCACCGCATGGCTGCGGGACCGGAAGCTTGCCGACCGCACCCGCGAGCGAAACGAGTCGGTGATGCGGCTGCACATCCTGCCGACCTTCGGGGCCGGGAGCGTGGCCGACGTGACGACGGCCCGGGTGCGTAGTTGGCGCGGCAAGCTCCTTGCGGCCGGCGTCGGTGAGCCGACGGTGGTTAAGGCGTACCAGCTGCTGCGCGCCCTCATGAACACGGCCGTGGACGACGAGCTGATCCGGCGCAACCCGTGCCGCATCAAGGGTGCGGACCGATACGACGTGCCCGAGCGGCCGGTCCTCACCGTTCCGGAGGTCTTCGCCGTCGCCGACTCCATTGCGCCGCGCTACCGGCTGCTCGTGCTCCTGGCGGCCTTCACCACCCTGCGGTTCGGGGAGCTGGCGGCCTTGCGGCGCCGGGATATCGACCTGGAAGGGCTGACCGTCACCGTGCGCCGTGCTCAGGCCGAGCTGCAGGACGGCCGGCTCTTCGACAAGGCGCCGAAGTCCGCGGCCGGGGTGCGCTCCGTCTCCTTCCCGGCCGAACTGCTCGACGCGGTCACGCACCACCTGGAGCACTTCGCCGCTCCCGGACGCGACGGGCACGTCTTCGTCGGGTCGCAGGGTGGGCAACTACGGCGGAGCAACTTCCGCGACGACTGGGTCAAGGCACGGAAGGCCGCGGGCGTCACGGACGAGCTGCACTTTCACGATCTGCGGCACACGGGCAACACGCTGGCCTCGACGGCCGGGGCCAGCACGCGGGAGCTGATGACGAGGATGGGGCACAGCAGCTCGCGGGCCGCGCTGATCTACCAGCACATGACCAGCGACCGGGACCGGGCCATCGCCGACCGGCTCGGGGCCATGATCCGCGACGGCGGCAGAGGGGCGTCCGGCTAGGGGATGTGGACTGCGCGTGGACTCTAGTGGCACGCGTGTGGCACGGCCTCGAACACGACGAAGGGCCAGCCTGGGAGGAAACCCTCCTGAGCTGGCCCTTTTCCTGTGCCCCCGGCAGGATTCGAACCTGCGACACCCGCTTTAGGAGAGCGGTGCTCTATCCCCTGAGCTACGAAGGCGGTGCCCTGCGTGGGCGTGGATGAATGCTCACGGTGAGCGTTCAGTCGCGCTGCGGCAAGGGCAGGGCCGCCACCGAGGTGGCGGTCCATGACAGGGTAGCGGATCGGCGTGGAGTGGTGGGGTGTGGCCGGCGGCTGAGCAGGGAGTGCTTGGACTCCGGCGCTGGTGCGGGTGGCCGCCATGGGGCCGAGTGGTCGGCGTCGTGTGCGTCAGCCCCGGTGCTCAGGTGCCCGGCCGGGACGGTCCGGTCAGTAGCCCACGCGGAACGTCGCGTCCTGGCGGTCCGTGGTCGTGGAGATCGGGTCGATGCGGAGCACGTAGTTCGCGTGGCGGATGTAACGGGTGGGGTAGTTGTACGACCGGAACGATGCCCAGCTCGCGTCGGCCAGGCCCGCCGTGCGGTAGAAGGTGGCGTCGGCCGCGAACGTGGACGTGCCGTCGTTGGTGTCCAGGCGCAGGGCGTAGTCGTAGTGGCGCAGGTAGCGGGTCGGGTAGTTGACCGACTGGAACGAGACCCCGGCGGGGTCGGCGAGGCCGGGGACCAGCTTCCACTGGGAGTCGCGGGGCGGGTCGATGGGGTACGGGTCGATGCGGCCGGTGAAGTCGGAGTGCCGGACGTAACGGGCCGGGTTGTTGTAGGACTTGAGCCGGTTCCAGGCGGGGGTTCCCCACCGGGCGACGAGGTTGTCGTACTCGGTGGTGCTGATAGTGGTGATGCCGCAGTGCTTGGAGTTGAGCGGCTGCGTGTAGGTCTTCTGGTCGAGCGCGGTCCAGGTGCCGGCCGACAGGGCGGTGGACTGCCAGGCGTAGAAGACGCCGTTGGGGGTGTAGGTGTCGCCCCACAGATACCAGGTCCCGGAGGTCAGGGACTTGACCAGGGTCGGGGCCTCGGTGCCGCCGTGGGCGACGCCGGTGGTGAACGGGGTGAAGCTGCCCGGGTCCAGGGAGGTGGACCTCGCCCCGCGCAACGTCTGGTCGCCCTTGAAGTAGAGGTAGTTGACGCCGTTGACGCCGATGGCCATGTCGCCGTCGATGACGTCGTAGCCGGGGTCGAAGAAGACCTGCGGTGCGGAGGCGGTGACGAAGTCGCTGGTGTAGTTGACCATGATCACGTTGTGGCCGCTGGAGTTCACCGCGGAGTAGATGACCGCGTACTTGCGTCTGCCCGCGTCCCAGAACGCCTCGGGTGCCCAGCTGTGGGTGTTCATGTCGTGCAGCTTCAGACGGCGGTAGCCGGTGAAGGTGCGCAGGTCGGCGGAGTCCCAGACGTGGATGTACTGGCTGACGTAGGTCCAGTCGGTGCCCTTGAGGTCGGTGGCCAGTACGACGAAGGTGCCGTCCTGCTTGCGCAGGATGAACGGGTCGCGCAGGCCGAGCGCGCCCGCGGTCGGGGTGACGACGGGGTTGTTCTGGTTGAGCGGCATCCAGTTCAGCCCGTCGGTGCTGACGGCGAGGTGGAGGCCGTAGTCGGTGCCCTCGCCCAGGCTGGTGGACTCGGTGAAGTAGCACATCACGTACGCCGAGTCGGCGGCGTGGGCGGTGCCGGCGCCGAGGCTGAGCACTCCGGTCATGGCCAGGGGTGCGGCGGTGGCCGCGCCGAGGAAGGAGCGCCGGGACAGGTGGGTGTGGTGGGGGCCGTGGGGGTGGCGGGTCATGTGTGCTCCAGGGGCGGCGGCGCAAAGGCGTGCACGGGGGTGAGTGACCTTGTGCCTGGTGGCTGGCCAGGTGGTCGGCATGTCGAACATGGTTCGAGTGGGCGGTCAGAACCTAGAGCCGGGGCATGTGCGCGTCAATCGTCCTGCACGACCTTTGTGAGGGCTGTGTGCTTCCGGGGCGCCGGGCCGGCCCCACGCGGAGGGGGCCGGCCCGGCGCCCGGGCCCGGGTGGTCAGCGCTGGGTGTAGAGGAAGCCGATCTTGTCGACCTCGTCGCCGGTACGTCCGTGGAAGCCCGTGATCTGCCAGCCGGCCGGGGCGGTGCGGGTGACGCAGTCGGAGGTCGTGGTGCCGCCCGCCAGGGTGCGCCCCAGGTTGGTGGTGAACCTGGCGTAGAAGATGCGGGTGCGGCCGTCCTTCTGACCCCGGCACAGCTGGGCTGCCGTCAGGTACTCGCCGCTGCCCAGGGTGAGCGAGGACGCGGTGCCGCTGCTTCCGCCGTGGGTGAGGGTGGTGCCGTTCGCGAGGGTGAGTCCGATCTGGTCGACGCGGGAGCCGGTGCGCAGGGTGACGCCGGTGGCGCGGGCGCCGGCCGGTACCGCGTCGATGTCGTTGAAGTAGTCGCCGTGCGGCCCGCCGAACTGGTCGCTGAGCTGGTAGGCGGGGTTGCGCGACCACGCGAAGCCGACGGCGATCGGGTCGTGGTCGGAGAGCATGAGACCGTCGCTGGTGAGGAACTTGGCGTGCTCGTTGTTGTACGAGGTGGCGTGGAGCGAGACGAGCTTGCTGCCCCGGTAGAGGACCTTGTCGACGATCTCGCAGGTGTTGGGCACGGTCGGCTTGGTCTGGTCGCAGACGAGGGCGTCGCTGCCCTTGGCGGGCGGGGTGCCGCCCCGGACCAGCTGCACCCAGGCGTCGGTCAGGCCGTTGGCCGCGGCGAACTCGGCGATGGTGTCGCCGCTGCGGGTGTAGCGGGTGTTGGTGTCGCCCATGACGACGACCGCGTTGCCCGCCGAGTGGGTCCGGATGAACTCGGTGAGCTGGCGGAGGTTGTCGGCGCGTGCGGCCAGGTCGTCTGCGTTGGTCCCGGCGTTGGTGTGCACGTTGTAGAAGTCGACGTAGACGCCCTCGGCGAGGCGCTCGCGCAGGAAGGTGAAGCCCTTGGGCGTCAGGCAGTCGCCGGAACCGTAGGTGCAGGTCCGCCAGCGCACCCGCTCGAAGTCGTCCGCGTCGTAGGGGAGTGTGGACAGCGTGTTGAGCCCGCTGCCGATGCCGGCGCCGCCGCTCGTGGGTGTGCGGTGGGCGTGCGCGGTGTCGGCGGCGTAGAGGGTGGCGTGGTAGTTGAAGTCCTCCTGGACGTGGACGATGTCGTACGGCGCGATCCGCCGGCCGATCTCCGCGGTGGCCGGCTCGCGGGGGGTCGGGGCGCTGGAGATGGCCTCCGGCAGGCCGGCCACGTTGTAGCTGAGGACGCTGAGGGTGCCCGAGTCGGCGGCCGCGGCGGAGGGTGCGGCCGCGGTGAGCCCGCCCAGGGTGGCGGCTGCCGCCGCCAGGCAGGCGAGGAGTCTGCGCATCAGGAGTCTCCTGGGGAAGTGGGGGAAGCGGTTGCGTGGCAAGCAACGGGGCAGAAGTTACCGCTGGTTACCCCAGGCGTGTCGAGAGTTCCGGCGTTTCCGCGCAGGAGTTGTCCGCCGTACACGGACGGTTCGGGGCCGCGCCGCGGGCGGTTCACGACAGCCCGGTGGCACGACAGCACGGTGCACGACAGCCGGCGTCAGGTCAGCGGTACGTCGGTGAAGCGGCTCGCGGTGTGCAGGTCCGTCTCGATGCCGGCGGCCGTCTCCGCAAGGGCGGGGAGGAGGTCCCTCACGCACTCCTCGGCGGTGCGGCGGGCCGCGTGCAGCGCCACGTTGACGGCGGCGACCACCCGGCCCGTGCGGTCGCGGACCGGGACCGCGATGGCCCGCAGTCCTTCCTCCAACTCCCCGTCGACCAGGGCGTACCCCTGGGTACGGACCTCCGCCAGGACGCGGTCCAGCGCCGTGGGCTCGCCCGGGCGGCGTTCCGGTGCCGGGAGGTCCGCCAGCAGGACCCGGCCCAGGGAGGTGGCGTGGGCGGGCAGGCGGGTGCCGGTCGTGATGTTCACGCTCATCACACGGTGCGTCGTCGCCCGGGCCGTGTACTGGATCTCCTCGCCCGACGGTGCCAGCACGGCCAGGGCGGTCGACTCGCCCACGCGGTCCGCCAGCGCGGCCAGATGCGGCTCGGCGATCCGCGGCAGCGAGGTCCGGGACAGCAGGGGGAAGCCCAGGGACAGCACCCTCGGGGTCAGGCGGAACGTACGGCCCCCGGCCGCCGTGACCAGGCCCAGATGCTCGTACGTGATCAGCGCCCGGCGGGCCGTCGCCCGGGCCAGGCCGGTCGCCCTGGCGACCTCGCTGAGCGTCAGTTCGGCCCGGCCCTCGCCGAAGGCCGTGAGAAGGGTCAGCCCTCGCGCCAGGGACTCGATGAACTCCCGTCCGAGCTCCTGCTTGGACGCGCCCGTCCAGAGCGCCAGTCCCGCGGGCGGCGGGCCGGGCTGCGGGGGCGGGGCCAGGCGCAGTTCCCGTTCCATGTCCGCGACCGCCGCCCGCAGCGGCGGCAGCAGGCTGGTGCGCAGGTCGCCGGCCGTGTGCCGGCTGGTGTGGCTCACCACGCTCGCCACGCACGCCACCCGTCCCGTGCGGGGATCCCGTACGGGGACCGAGACGGCGACCAGGCCGGGCTCGATCAGCTGGTCGTCCAGCGCCCAGCCGTCCTCCGCCGCCCGCGCGGTACGGCGTACGAAGTCCTCGTCGCCGGAGTCGCCGGAGTCGCCGGAGTCGGCGGAGCCGTCGAAGCCGCCGGAGTCGCCGGAAACGTGCGCGCGGGGCGGTACGGCCGGGAAGGCACGGTCCTGCGGGTCCGCCGCCCGGCGGGCGCGCCAGCGGGCCCAGTCGGCGTCCGTCCACTCGGTGGCGAACAGCGGGCCCGGCGCGGTGCGTTCGGCCGGGAGCAGGTCGCCGATGCGGAAGCTCAGGGACATCGCGCGGCGGCGCGTGGCCTGGTGGATGAACCGGATGCCGTCCCGGTCGGCGACCGCCAGGGAGACGGACTCGTCCAGCTCGTCGGCCAGGGCGTCGGCCCGGCCGGACAGCAGGGCCGGCAGGCGCAGAGCGGCCAGGTAGGCGTTGCCGAGTTCCATCAGGCGGGGGGTGAGGGTGACGTCCCGGCCGTCCAGGCGGACGTAGCCCATGCGGGCCAGGGTGGCCGTGACGCGGTCGACCGTGGCGCGGGCCAGGCCGGTCTCCCGTTCCAGCGCGCTCGGGGGCAGGGTGCCGCCGGCCTCGGTGAGCCGCTGGAGCACGGCGATCCCGCGGATGAGGGGGGTGACCGCCTCGGTCGGTGCGGCAGGCAACTGGCGCGGGGGCTCGGGCGTGGGCGTCGCGGGCATCGGGTCTCCGGTACGGGGCTCGGGCAGGCCTACCGTAATCCGGGTGCCCGGTCACTCGTGCCGGGCGCCGGCGCCGAGGGCCGGGCCCCGCCGCCTGCCTTCCTGTCGCGCCCTGCCCGTGTACCGGTCCGGCCTGCCGGCATACGTCGTCCCTCGCACCACCCCGCCCGCGCCTACCCCCGCGAAACCCGCACCCGATAGCCCCCCTCACCCCCACCCCCCACCACCTCCACGCGAACCCCCCTCCCCGGATCCTCGAAGGTCTCCCCGGGCTCGAAGGTCGCGTCCGACAGTTCGGCGTGGACGTTGGGGCTGCGGGTGCAGCCGGCGCTGTCGGGGTGGGAGTCGTACACCTTCACCGGTCCCATGCCGGTGTCGACGTTCGCGTCGACGCGGTAGATGAGGACGCCCGGCCGGCACACGGCCTCGTCGTTGCCCGCCCGGGTGCGCACTTCGACGACGTAGGCGGTGGTGCGGTCCAGCGGGACGACGACCAGCTTGGGCCCGCCCGCCCGGGCCAGTGGGGTCAGGCTGTACTCGGACGTGCCCAGGGCGGCCGCGCAGTGCACCTGTCCCGCGTCCAGCCAGCCCAGTTTCCACTTGTGCCAGCCGAGCAGGTCGTTGTTGGCCCCCCAGTCCTCGCTCATGATGTCCCAGTGCCCGACCGCGCCCCCGCCTTCCTGCGTGTACAGGTCGGGCAGGCCGAAGACATGGCCGTTCTCGTGGGGGAGGACGCGGTAGCCGGTGCGGTGGTAGGAGCCGGAGCCGTCGTCCTGGCGGGAGTAGACGAAGGAGGCGTTGGCCACGGGGACGCCGTCGGCGGCCGGGGCCTCCGGGTTGCCGGCGAAGGTGACGGACAGGACGGTGTCGAGGGCGGAGGGGCCCGCGTTGGGGGTCACCAGTACGTTCATCAGGTCGTACGCCTTGAAGTCCACCACCGGGTCGGCCGCCGCCACGAGGTCCTGGACGAGTTCGCGGTAGCCGGGCTCGAAGGGCGCGCCGCGCTCTATGCCGTACGCGTGGAAGGACCGGGGCATCCGCAGCCAGGCTGGTATCGGGGTCTCGGCGCGGTAGTCGAGGCGGCCGTAGGAGGCGGTGCGGAACCAGCGCCGGGTCTGCGGAAGGAACTCCCGGAACCGGTCCAGGGCGCTGCCCTCGCCGGGGGCGTCCGAGAAGTCGACCATCAGGGTGAGGGCGCGGACGGTTCCGGTGGAGCGGGCGTAGCCGGCGGAGGTCGGTATGCCCTCGGACATCTGGACGTCACGGTGGCCGCGGATCAGACAGGGGCGGTGGGTGCTGGAGCGGGCCAGGGCGGCGACGGGCCCGGCGCCGGCCGCCGTCCTGCCCGGGAAGAGGTCTCCGGAGCCGGCCGAGGTGCTGACGGCGAAGGTCAGCGCGGCCACCGAGACCAGGGCCGCCACCCGGCCCGGGCGTATCCGGTGGCTGCTCGGCGGCTGCTGCATGCGGGCACCCTCCGCTCCTGGCAGCCGCCCGTCACCGGCTGCACCCCTGCGCTCACCCTGCGTCGAGGGGGAGCGGGGGCGCGCGTTGGAGGAGACCGATCGTGGGTTTCCCGCCGGTAGGGGGTGTGACTCAGGTCACGCAGGAATGTCGCCCGGGTGGGAAATAACCGGGGATCGAGTCCCCGTTTAACCCAGCGTCCGAGCGAAACGGGGACTCGCTCCCCGGATTGCTCAGGCACCGGATTCTCACCGGTCCCTCAGCCCTACCGCCTCACCCAGGAGTACGCCGTGCAGACCGCCACCCCCGCAGCGCGCAAGGCGCCCCGGCCGCGCGCCGACGCCCTGCGCAACCGGGAGCGGATCGTCACCGCCGCCCGGGAGATGTTCGTCGAACACGGCCCCGACGTGCCGCTCGACGAGATCGCCCGCCGGGCCGGCGTGGGCAACGCCACGGTGTACCGCAACTTCCCGGACCGCGACGCACTGGTCCGCGAGGTCGTCTGCTCGGTCATGGACCGTACGGCGCACGCGGCCGAGCGCGCGCTCGCGGAGAGCGAGGACCCGTTCGAGGCGCTGGAGCGCTTCGTGCACGCGGCGGCCGACGAACGGATCAGCGCGCTGTGCCCGATGATCTCCAGCACCTTCGACCAGCACCACCCGGACCTGGAGGCCGCGCGCGAGCGGGTCGAGGGGCTCGTCGCCGGGATCATGGAGCGGGCCAGGGCGGCCGGACAGCTGCGCCCGGACGTCGGTGTCGGTGACCTCATGGTCGCCGTGGCCCAGCTCAGCCGGCCCCCGGCCGGAACGCAGTGCCTGCGTGCCGACCGCTTCGTCCACCGCCATCTGCAGCTGTTCCTGGACGGGATGCGGGCACCGGCCCCGTCCGTCCTGCCGGGCACGGCCGTGACCCTCGAGGAGCTGCGGCAGTCCTGACCGATGAGTTCGGCGCGCCATCCCAGTCAGCATTCCCGTCCGTACTCCAGTCACCAGCGGGTCGCCGGTCGTCCCGGTGACTGACTCACCTCTTCGTTTCCTTCCTCTTCACCGACCTGCACTTCCGTAACTCCGTTACTTCCTTTCCTCCCGTTACTTCCGTTTCTTCCCTTCTTCACGCACAGACCTGTTCGTCCGTCACGAAGTCCCGAAGTGGGTACCGCCATGTCTGAAACGACCTCGAAGGCCTCCGGCCTCCCGGACACCACGCCCGATCCGGGCCGCTGGAAAGCGCTCGTCTTCATCGCCCTCGCCCAGCTGATGGTCGTCCTGGACGCCACCATCGTGAACATCGCCCTGCCCTCCGCCCAGCAGGACCTCGGCATCTCCGACGGCAACCGGCAGTGGGTCGTCACGGCCTACGCGCTCGCCTTCGGCGGTCTGCTGCTGTTCGGCGGGCGGATAGCCGACCTGTGGGGCCGCAAGCGCGCCTTCGTCGTCGGTCTCGCCGGCTTCGCCGCGGCCTCGGCGCTGGGCGGCGCGGCCACCAACGAGGCGATGATGTTCGGCTCCCGTGCCCTCCAGGGCGCCTTCGGAGCCCTGCTCGCCCCGGCCGCGCTCTCGCTGCTGGCCGTGATGTTCACCGACGCCAAGGAGCGCGCCAAGGCGTTCGGCATCTACGGCGCGATCGCCGGTGGCGGCGGTGCCGTCGGCCTGATCCTCGGCGGCTTCCTCACCGAGTACCTGGACTGGCGCTGGACGTTCTTCGTGAACATCCCGTTCGCGGTGGTCGCCGCGGCCGGTGCCTGGTTCGTCATCCGTGAGCCGCGCGGCGGCCGCAACCGTTCGCCGCTCGACGTCCCCGGTGTCGTGCTCTCCACCCTCGGCCTGGTCGCCCTCGTCTACGGCTTCACCCGCGCCGAGTCCGACGGCTGGAGCGACTCCGTGACGGTCGGCATGTTCGTCGCCTCCGCCGTCCTGCTCGCGGCCTTCGTCGCCGTCGAGGCCAGGGTCAAGGCCCCGCTGCTGCCGCTGCGCGTGGTCACCGAGCGCAACCGGGGCGGGATCTACCTTTCCCTGGGGCTGGCGATCATCGCGATGTTCGGCCTGTTCCTCTTCCTGACGTACTACCTGCAGGTCGTGAAGGGCTACACGCCGGTGAAGACCGGCTTCGCCTTCCTGCCGATGATCGCGGGCATGATCACGGGCTCCACCCAGATCGGCACCCGCCTGATGACCCGCGTCGCGCCGCGCCTGCTGATGGGCCCGGGCTTCCTGGTCGCCGCGCTCGGCATGCTGCTGCTGACCCGGCTGGAGATCGACTCCTCGTACGCCGCCCTGCTGCTGCCCGCGATGCTGCTGCTCGGCCTCGGCATGGGTACGGCGTTCATGCCGGCCATGTCCCTGGCCACCCAGGGCGTCGAGCCGCGGGACGCCGGGGTCGCCTCCGCGATGGTCAACACCTCGCAGCAGGTGGGCGGCGCGATCGGCACCGCCCTGCTGAACACCATCGCGGCCTCGGCCACCGCGTCCTACATCACGGACCACCTCACCGGCGCGGCCGACGCCTCGCAGCGGCAGCTGGTCCAGCTGGAGGGCATGGTGCAGGGCTACACCACCGCGATCTGGTTCGCCGTCGGCATCCTCGTCGTGGCCGCGGCCATCGCCCTGACCTTCGTCAACGCCGGCCGCCCGGGCGGTACGACGGTGACCGGCTCCGAGGCCGGCGCCGGTGAGACCGCGCAGGACGAGGTGGCCGTCCCGGTGATCGCCCACTGAGCCGGCCGGCCGCACGGTCCTGCTTCGGGGACCCGCCACAGGGGCAGCACGGACGGTGCGGACCAGGGCGGGAACGCCCGGTCCGCCTCCGTACGCCCCGCAGGACCCGCCCGGGCGCCCGCTGAGAAGCGCTCAGCGCAGCCAGGGCAGGTCCGCGCCCGCCTCCTCGGGCTGCAGTCCCTCGGCGATGATCTGCATGATCTCGCCGAGGGACTTCTGCTGCTGCGGGGTGAGACGGTCGAAGACCGCCCGGCGCACCAGGGCGACATGGCCCGGCGCGGAGCGCCGCAGCACCTCGTGGCCCGCGTCCGTGAGCACCGCGAACTGGCCGCGCTTGTCCGAGGGACAGTCCTCGCGCCGGACCCAGCCGTTCCTCTCCAGCCGCGCGACGGCGTGCGAGAGCCGGGAGCGGGTGATCTTCGCGTGCCGGGCCAGCTCGGTCATCCGCAGCCGGCGGTCCGGGGACTCGGCGAGCTTGACCAGCAGCCCGTAGTAGACGTGCGGCATGCCCGCGTCGCGCTGGAGCTGGCGGTCCATGTGGTCCTCGAGCAGGGTGGCGGCCTCGATGTACGCGCGCCACACGCGCTGCTCCTCGTCGGTGAGCCAGCGGGGTTCCTCGGCCGGCGGTGCTGCCGCGGCCGGTGCGGGTGCGGAGGAGGGTGCCTTCATGCTCTCCACTCTACGACCTAGCTTCTTTAAGATTAAACAAATGGGGTGTACAGTCGGTTTCGAACGATGCTTGAGCTTTCAAGCTGGAGGGAGTCGACACCATGTCCGCCGCCACGCAGGAGCGCATGCCCGCCCTGTACCTCAGCCACGGCGCACCGCCACTGGCGGACGACCCGGTCTGGCCTGGTGAGCTCGCCGCCTGGTCCGCCGGCCTGCCGCGCCCGAAGGCGATCCTCATGGTCTCCGCCCACTGGGAGGAGGCCCCGCTCGCCCTCGGCGCCACCGAGACCGTCCCCCTCGTCTACGACTTCTGGGGCTTCCCCGAGCACTACTACCGGGTGACGTACGAGGCCCCCGGCGCGCCGGAGCTCGCCGAGTCCGTACGCAAGCTGCTGCGCGCTCCCGGCATGCCCGTGCAGGACATCCCGGACCGGGGCCTGGACCACGGCGCCTACGTCCCGCTGGTCGAGATGTACCCCGAGGCCGACATCCCGGTGCTCCAGATCTCCCTGCCGACCCTCGACCCGGTCCAGCTCATGGACATCGGCCGCAAGCTGGCGCCGCTGCGCGACGAGGGCGTGCTGATCGTCGGCTCCGGCTTCTTCACCCACAACCTGGCCGCGCTGCGCCACACCGGCGGCGGGGTGCCCGGCTGGTCGGCGGAGTTCGACGACTGGGGCCGGCGGGCGCTGGAGGCCGGGGACGTGGACGCGCTGCTGGACTTCACCCGCAAGTCCCCGGCGGGCCGGCTCGCCCACCCGCGCACCGAGCACTTCGCCCCGCTGTTCGTGACCCTGGGTACCGCCGACGCTGCCGGGGAACTCGACACCCCCAAGTCGGTGATCGAGGGCTTCTGGATGGGCCTGGCCAAGCGGTCCGTGCAGTTCGGCTGAGCTTCCGTGCAGTCCGGCCGAGCTTCGCGGCAACCTTCGGCGAACAGGAGCCGTCTTCCGGGGTGGGAGGGCGGCCGAGGGCGGTGGTTCTCCCGCGGGGGATCGCAGTGCCGCATGTGAGGGCTGTCTCACTTGCGTGGGGACTCAGCGGCCGGTGGAGGTGCGGAGGCCGGCGTCGACCCCCGGTCCGACCTGGATTTTCCTACGCTCCGCCAGCATCACACCGCGCAGTGTGGCGGAACAGGGTACTGCAAGATCAGAAAAATTGAGGGGCGGGTTGGGAATTCTGTCCGGATTCCAGTCGTTGTTTCCCACGGATGCAGGGCACTCGACCAGAGTCCGGAAGGACCTGACAGAGCGCCGAGCGTCTGTAGGACCGCCCGCTGACCTCACCACGCAAGGGAGCACGCATGGCAACCCGTGCCGTCGCCCGTCGTCAGTCCGCCACCGGTGAGACGGTCGACGCGGCAAGCAGTGTTCGCGCCCATGGCGGCGAGATCGCCGACCGCGACCTGGTCGGCATGTACCTCGACGAGATCGCGCGTACACCGCTGCTCGACGCCGCCAAGGAGGTCGAGCTCTCGCAGGTCATCGAGGCGGGTGTGTTCGCGCAGCAGATCCTCGACGGGTACGAGGAGACCACGTCCGACGCCACCCGTGAGGAGCTCCAGGCCCTGGTCGCCGAGGGGGAGCGCGCCAAGGACGTCTTCATCCGCTCCAACCTCCGCCTGGTCGTCGCCGTCGCCCGCCGCTACCCGCGCAGCGGTCTGCCGCTCCTGGACCTGATCCAGGAGGGCAACGCCGGGCTGGTGCGCGCGGTCGAGAAGTTCGACTACCGCAAGGGCTTCAAGTTCTCCACGTACGCCACCTGGTGGATCCGCCAGGCCATCACCCGGTCGATAGCCGACCAGTCGCGCACCATCCGCCTGCCCGTCCACCTGGTGGAGGAGCTGGGCCGGATCCGGCGCGTGCAGCGCGAGTTCAACCGGGAGAACGGCCGCGACCCGGAGCCCGCGGAGATCGCCGCCGAGCTCGGCTCGACGCCGGAGCGCGTCAGCGACGTGCTCGACTGGGCCCGTGACCCCGTGTCGCTGAACATGTCGGTGGACGACGAGGGCGAGACCCAGTTCGGCGACCTGCTGGAGGACACCTCGGCGGTCTCCCCCGAGCAGTCGGTGCTGACCCTGCTGCGCAGCGAGGAACTGGACGACCTCATCGGCCGCCTGGACCAGCGCACGGCGTCCATCATCAAGATGCGGTACGGCATCGAGGACGGCCGCGAGCGCACGCTGACCGAGGTCGGCAAGGAGCACGGCCTGACCCGTGAGCGCATCCGCCAGATCGAGAAGCACGCGCTGCTGGAGCTGAAGAAGCTGGCCCGTCAGACCGGGTTCGACGCGGCGGCCTGAGCCGCCGGGTCCGGCCGGCGGCTGTCGGTGGCGGCTGTCGGCTGTCGGTGGCGGCTGTCGGCCACGGGTCGTCGGCCACGGGTCGTCGGTCACCGGCCCGGTGCGGGCCGGCGCCTGCCGAAAGCGCCCGTTTCGCCCCGGTGTGCCACCGTTCGCCACCCGCGTACGCCGGGTGATGTGGCACCGCGCACATTGGCCGTGGAACGCTGCTTCAAACGACAAAGCCTGGGAACAAGAATTCTGGGCCCAGGTGTTCGGGCCCGGGGCCTCACCCCCCTGGCCCCTGGGTCCCCTGAGCCACGTCCCGTCGCACTCCCCCCGGCGCCGGGACTCTCCCGAGCCGGGCTTCGGCGCCTCCCCCCCTGGCGCCGAAGCCCGGCCGTTTTCGTGCCGGGGTCCGGACCGTGGGACCGTGCGGTGGAGGGCGGGTCACCCCGGACCTGAACCCCGGGGTGGCCCGCCAGATGGCAGATTCTGCCACAGCGGCATAGCCTGCCGACGTGAGCAGCACCACCCCGACCCCGCCTCCGCCCCCCTCGCTCACCGAGCGGCGGAAGGCCGAGACCCGTATGGCCATCGCCCGTGCGGCGGCCGGACTCTTCGTGCGGCACGGTCTGCGGGCCACCCGCGCCGAGGACATCGCCCAGGCCGCCGGCGTCGCGCCGCGCACCTTCTACCGGTACTTCGCCACCAAAGAGGAGGCGGTCGCGCCCCTGTACGCGGTGGGCGCACAGCGCTGGGTCGAGGCGGTACGCGCCGCCCCGCCCGGCGTGACGGTCCCGCAGGCCCTGGAGGCCGCCGTCCGCCACACCCTGACCCCCGGCCTGGGCGTGTCCACGTCCTCCTGGGAGTGGGTGCGCACCCTGATCAGGCTGGCGCTGGAGAACCCGTCCCTGCGGAAGGTGTGGGCGGAGGTGTGCCAGGACACCGAGCGGATGCTGGCCGAGGTGCTGGCGGGCCGGGCTGCGGTGGGCCTCGCCGAGGAGCACGACAACGTTGCCGAGCCCGCGCGGCTGCACTTCGCCGCGGCCGTCGCCAGCGCGGCCGTCCGCGTGGCGGTCGAGGACTGGGCCCTGTCGGACGCCCCGGCTCAGGGGCCGCGGGGCCCGGTCGGCCTGGCCCTGCGGAACCTGTCGGCGGTACGGGACTTCCCCTGGCAGGGCTTCGGCGGACGCGCCGGGGACTGACCGGGGTCAGCCCTGTGCCGCCCTGCTCAACCGCGCACCCAACTGCCGTACGCACCGCACCAGTTCCTCCGGCTCCCGCACCGTGAAGTCGAAGCCGAGCATGGCCAGGCGGACGGCGAGCCACTCCAGGTGGTCGGCGACCGTGGCGCGCAGCCGGCAGGTGCCGGCGTCGAGGGGCTCGGGGGTGCCGAGCCAGCCGGGCAGGCGGGCGGCGACGGTGCCGGCGGGGGCGGCGAAGACGACCTCGAGGTCGTACGTCTCCTGCCGGCGCTGCATCGACTGCCGCAGGTACTCCGCGGCGCTGCCCGTCGGCAGCTCACGCGGCGCGAAGCGGGCGCCCGTCGCGAACGGGTCGCTCACCCGGTCCACGCGGAACGTGCGCCAGTCGGCGCGGTCGAGGTCGTAGGCGACGAGATACCAGCGGCGGCCCGTGGACACCAGCCGGTACGGCTCGACGACCCGCCGGGAGTCCGTGCCGTCCGCCGCGCGGTAGGCGAACCTCAGCCGCTCCCGCCCGGCCACCGTCGAGGCCATGACGGTCAGCGTCTCGGGCGCGATGGTCGGGCCGTCCCCACTGGTCAGGGGAGTCGTGGCGGCCTGCAGCGTGCTCACCCGGTGCCGCAGCCGCGACGGCAGCACCTGCTCCAGCTTCGCCAGGGCCCGCACCGACGCCTCGTCGACGCCCTCCACCGCGTGTCCCGCCCCGGCGCGCAGGCCGACGGCGATCGCCACCGCCTCCTCGTCGTCGAGGACGAGCGGCGGCATGGCCTTGCCGGCGACCAGCCGGTAGCCGCCGTCGGCGCCCATGGTCGCCTGCACGGGATAGCCGAGGTCGCGCAGCCGGTCGATGTCGCGCCGCACCGTGCGGCGCGAGACACCGAGTCGCTCGGCGAGTTCGCCACCGGGCCATTCCCGCGGGGTCTGCAGCAGGGACAGGAGCTGGAGGAGCCGGGCCGGAGTGTCCGTCGTCATGCATCGAGCATGCCCCACAACTAGGACATGATCTGACCTACTAGGGGCCTACCTTCGGGACATGACCTCCACCGCAAGCGTTGTGCAGACCGTCGGGACACCGGCCGCCGTGCCGGACCGGCGCCGTTGGTTCGCTCTCGCGATCGTGATGACCGCGGCGTTCATGGACCTCGTCGACGTCACGATCGTCAACATCGCGATCCCGTCGATCCAGCGGGAGGCGGGCGCCTCCTTCAGCCAGATCCAGTGGATCACCGCCGGGTACGCCCTGGCCTTCGCCGCCGGGCTCATCACCGGGGGGCGGCTCGGCGACATCCACGGCCGCAAGCGGGTGTTCCTCATCGGGATCGGCGGCTTCACCCTGGCCTCCGCGCTGTGCGGCTTCGCCGCCGGCCCCGAGATGCTGGTCGCCTCCCGCATCCTGCAGGGCGGCATGGCGGCGCTGATGGTGCCGCAGGTGCTGGCGATCGTGCACGCGACCTTCCCGGCGCACGAACGGGGCAAGGTGTTCGGGCTGTTCGGCGCCATCGTCGGGCTGGGCGCGGTCTCCGGGCCGCTGCTCGGCGCGCTGCTGACCGAGTGGAACCTGTTCGGGCTGGAGTGGCGGCCCATCTTCCTGATCAACCTGCCGGTCGGCGTCGCCGGCTTGATCCTCGGCAGCCGGTTCATCACCGAGTCCAGGGCGCCCCGCGCCCTCAAGCTGGACCTGGTGGGCGTCGCCCTGGTCACGCTGGGCCTGCTGATGCTGCTCTACCCGCTCACCCGGGGCCACGAGCTGCACTGGCCGCTGTGGGGGCACGCCTCGATGGCCGGTTCCCTCCTGGTCTTCGCCGCACTGGTGGCCCACGAGCGGCGCAAGGCCGCGCGGGACGGCTCCCCGCTGGTGGAGCTGTCGCTGTTCAAGGTGAAGAGCTTCGCGGCCGGCATCGCCGTCCAGACCGTCTTCGGTGTCGGGCTCGGCGTGTTCTTCCTGGTGTGGACGCTGTACATGCAGGTGGGCCTGGGCTGGAGCCCGCTGAAGGCCGGGCTGACCGGGGTGCCGTTCTCGATCGCGGTGTCGGTCGCGGCCGGGATGTCGGTGCAGAAGCTGGTGCCGCGCTTCGGGCGCAAGGTGCTCCAGGCGGGCGCGCTGGTGCTCGCGGCCGGGGTCCTGCTCTACATCGGGGAGTCCGAGCGGTACGGCCTCGGCATCGCCCCGTGGCAGATGGCCCTCCCGCTGGTCGTGATGGGCGTGGGCATGGGCCTGATCTTCGCGCCGCTGACCGACGCGATCCTCTCCGAGGTGCCGCGGGCGCACGCCGGGTCGGCGTCCGGCCTGATCAGCACGGTCCAGCAGATGGGCAACGCGCTGGGGCTCGGGCTGGTGTCGGTGGTGTTCTTCGGCGTCATGGGCGACCACCTGCGGCCGTCCGAGGTGGGCGTGGCCTTCGTGGACGCCTTCCAGTACGCCCTCGGCTGGGTGGCCGCGGTGATGGGCGTGATCTTCCTGCTGATGTTCGCCCTGCCCAAGCGGCCGGCGCAGCACCTGGAGGGCGCCGCCGAGGAGACGCCGGCCGAGGAGAGGGAGCCGGAGCTGGTCTCCTGAGGACCGGTCTTCAAGGGGACTGCCCTGCGGGAGGGGCCCGGCACCGCGTGTGCCGGGCCCCTCCCGCATCTGCCCACAGGGGAACCGGGCGTATTCGGAAGCCCGATCATGCCCGATTGGGCCCGAAGGTGTTTACTTTCCGGAAATCTCGGCGTAGCCTCCCGCTGAAACCACACGTTCGGGCACAGGTCGGAGGTGAACGGACATGTACGCACCGGAGCGTCAACAGGAGATCCTCCGGCTCGCCCGCGACAGCGGACGCGTGGACGTCGTGTCGCTGGCCGAGGAGTTCCAGGTCACCGCGGAGACCATCCGCCGCGACCTGAAGGCCCTCGACCGGGCCGGCCTGGTCCGCCGGGTGCACGGCGGCGCCATCCCGGTCGGGCGCCTGGACTTCGAGCCCGACCTCGCCGAGCGCGAGTCGACCGCGGCCGACGAGAAGGACCGCATCGCCAAGGCGGCCCTCGCCGAGCTCCCGGCCGAGGGCACGATGATCCTCGACGCCGGCACGACGGTGGCCCGGCTGGCCGCCGCCCTGCCGCTGGAGACGTCCCTCACGGTCGTCACCCACAGCCTGCCCATCGCCGCCCGCCTCGCGGACCACCCCGGCATCCAGCTCCACCTGGTCGGGGGGCGCGTACGGCACCGTACGCGCGCCGCCGTGGACGCCTGGGCGCTGCGGGCGTACGGCGAGATCCGCGCCGACGTGCTGTTCGTCGCGGCCAACGGCTTCTCCGCCGAGCACGGCCTGACCACCCCCGACCTCGCCGAGGCCGCCGTCAAACGCGCGGCCGTGGCCGCCGCCCGCCGCGTGGTGCTGCTCGCCGACTCCTCCAAGCACGGCCAGGAGCACTTCGCCCGCTTCGGCGACCTGGGCGACGTGGACCTGCTGATCACCGACACCGGGCTGAGCCCCGAAGACACCGTCGCCATCGAGCGCGGCGGTACGGAAGTAGTGCGCGCATGATCCTCACCGTCACCCCGAACCCGTCCCTGGACCGCACCTACGAGGTCCCCTCGCTCGACCGCGGCGAGGTCATCCGCGCCACCGGCGAGCGCATGGACCCGGGCGGCAAGGGCGTGAACGTCTCCCGGGCGGTGGCCGCCGCCGGGCAGCGCACGGTCGCCGTGCTGCCGCTGGGCGGCGCGCCGGGCGCGGTCGTCGCGGACCTGCTCGACGCGCAGGGCATCGAGGTCGCGCCGGTCCCGGTCGCCGGAGCCACCCGCTCCAACATCGCCCTCGCGGAGGCGGACGGGATCCTGACGAAGATCAACGCGCCCGGGCCGGAACTGTCGCCCGCCGAGCAGGAGTTGCTGCTGGAGACCGTACGGCAGCAGTCGCGTGACGCCGACTGGATCGCCTGCTGCGGCAGCCTGCCGCGCGGCCTTGCCCCGTCCTGGTACGCCGAACTGGTCGCCCGCGCGCACGCCGCCGGGGCCCGCATCGCCCTGGACACCTCCGGGCCCGCGCTCCTGCAGGCGCTGCGCGAGCGGCCCGAGGTGGTCAAGCCCAACGCCGAGGAACTCGCCGGGGCCGTCGGACGCCCCCTGACCAGCGTCGGCGACGCGGTGAAGGCGGCCGAGGAACTGCGCGCGATGGGTGCCCGGGCCGTGCTGGCGAGCCTCGGCGCCGACGGGCAGCTGCTCGTGGACGACGCGGGCGCCTGGTACGGCACCGCGCGCGTGGAGGTCGTCCGCAGCAACGTCGGGGCCGGTGACTCCTCCCTCGCCGGGTTCCTCATCGCCGGGGGGCGCGGCCCGGAGGCCCTGGCCTCGGCGGTGGCGCACGGCGCGGCGGCCGTCCAGCTGCCCGGCAGCGTGATGCCGACCCCCTCCGACCTGGACCTGGCGGCGGTGACGGTCACGGCCGAGGTGCCGGTGGACCGCGTACTGAAGGAGCCGGTGACATGACGTACCTCACGCTTCTCCCCGCACGTCACCTTCTTGCCGAAACGGTCCATAAGCGGCGAAGCTCACCGTTACTCGCCGCGGCCGGCGGGCGGCAGGGCTCCCCGAGCCGCCCCGCCGCCCGGGAGAAGCGGGCTCTGTCCGGCCCCGCCTTCCCCGTCCCGACCCCCCACCGCATCCCCGTCCCCCCTTCCGCCCACCCCACTGACCGGGCGATACGCGTGCTAAGGAGCCCGCGATGAGCGACATGATCACCGCGGACCTGGTCGATCTCGACCTGTCCGCCGACACCAAGGAAGCGGCGGCACGTGCCCTCGCCGAGCGCATGGTGGCCCTGGGCCGGGTGACCGACCTGGAGGGCTTCCTCGCCGACGTGGCCGCCCGCGAGGCCCAGATGCCGACCGGCCTGGAGGGCGGCATCGGCATCCCGCACTGCCGCAGCGCGCATGTCACCGAGCCGACCCTGGCCTTCGGGCGCAGCGCCCGGGGCATCGACTTCGGCGCGGCGGACGGCCCCGCCGACCTGGTGTTCCTGATCGCGGCGCCGGCCGGCGCCGACGACGCCCACCTGACGATCCTGTCCTCGCTGGCCCGCCAGCTGATGAACAGCGAGTTCACCGACGCGCTGCGCGCGGTGGACGACGCGGCCGCCGCGGCGGCGCTGATCCGCGGGGACGAGCCGGCCGAGTCCGCGGCGGCCGAGTCCAAGGGGGCGGGGGCCGGGGCGGCCGGAACCGGAGCGGCGGAGGCCGAGGTCTCCGAGAACCCCGCGGCCTCCGAGAGCTCGGCGGCCTCCACAGACACCGTGGCGTCGGCGGGAGCGGCCTCTCCCGCCGCCGCCACGGCCACCACCCCCGGCGGGGCTTCCGAAGAGCGCCCGTTCCGCATCGTCGCCGTCACCTCCTGCCCCACCGGCATCGCCCACACCTACATGGCGGCCGAGTCGCTGGAGAACGCCGGCCGCGAGGCGGGCGTCGAGCTCGTCGTCGAGACGCAGGGCTCGGCCGGCTTCACCCGGCTCGACCCCGCCGTCATCGAGGCGGCCGACGGCGTGATCTTCGCGCACGACGTCGCCGTACGGGAGAAGGACCGGTTCGCCGGGAAGCCCACCGTGGACACCGGCGTGAAGGCCGCCATCAACCGGCCCGCCGAACTCATCGCGGAAGTCCGGGAGAAGGCCGCGCGCGGCGAGGTCACCGCCGCCGCCCGGCCCGGCGGCGGCACCCCCGTGGAGCGCGCGGGCGAGCCCGGCGAGGGCTACGGCACCAAGCTGCGCAAGTGGCTGATGTCCGGCGTGAGCTACATGGTCCCGTTCGTCGCGGCGGGCGGTCTGCTCATCGCGCTCGGCTTCGCGATCGGCGGCTACCAGATCAACGGGGCCAAGCCGGTCACCGAGCACTTCGACTGGGGCCAGGTCGACAGCTGGGGCGCCCTGCTGTTCCAGATCGGCGCGGCGGCCTTCGGCTTCCTCGTCCCGGTCCTCGCCGGCTACATCGCCTACGGCATGGCCGACCGGCCCGGACTCGTGCCCGGCTTCGTCGGCGGCGCCATCTCGGTGACGATCGGCGCGGGCTTCCTCGGCGGTCTGGTCGCCGGTCTGATCGCCGGTGGGGTGGTCCTCGGCATCCAGCGGATCGACATCCCGCCGGTGCTGCGCGGCATCATGCCGGTGGTGGTGATCCCGCTGGTCTCCTCGGCGGTCGTCGGCTTCCTGATGTTCGTGGTCATCGGCAAGCCGATCTCCGAGGCGCAGAAGGGCCTGACCGACTGGCTGAACGGCCTGTCCGGCGCCAACGCCGTGCTGCTCGGCGTGCTGCTCGGCCTGATGATGTGCTTCGACCTGGGCGGCCCGGTCAACAAGGTCGCCTACACCTTCGCCACGGCCGGCATCTCCGTCGCTTCCCCGAGCGACTCGGCGATGAAGATCATGGCCGCCGTGATGGCCGCCGGCATGGTCCCGCCGCTGGGCATGGCCCTGGCCACCACCGTCCGCAAGAAGCTGTTCACCGCCGCCGAACGCGAGAACGGCAAGGCGGCCTGGGTGCTCGGCGCGTCCTTCATCTCCGAGGGCGCGATCCCGTTCGCCGCCGCCGACCCGCTGCGGGTCATCCCCGCCTCCATGGCGGGCGGCGCGGTCACCGGCGCCCTGACCATGGTCTTCGGCTCGACCCTGCGCGCCCCGCACGGCGGCATCTGGGTCACCTTCCTGATCGGCAAGCCGTTCCTGTACCTGCTGGCCATCGCGGCCGGTACGGCGGTCACGGCCGGCCTGGTCATCGTCCTGAAGGGCATGCGCAAGACCCAGCCGGGCGGTACGGCCACCGGCGACGGCCGGGGCACCTCGGCGGCGGAGGCCAAGCAGCCGGTGGCGGCGTGACCCGACGGTCGCACCGCGTGCACGGCACGGCCGGGCAGCCCGCCTGCTCTGCGAGATAGATCACGAACATGACGGTCCGGGACGAGAAGTCCCGGACCGTCGTGTGTACTGGGGCACATGTCTGAGCACGACTCGATCCTCCAGCTGACCGGCGCGGTCCTGCTGGCCCTGGCGGCCGGGGCCTGGACGGTCGGCCTGATCCGTGTCCTGCGCCGCGGCCGCGCCGAGGCCTCCTGGCCCGCCGCCGGGCACCTGCCCGGCCTCCCCCAGCAGCAGGACACCGGCCCCGACCTGGAGGCCGTCGACCTCACCCCGGCGGAACGCGCCGCCTTCGCCAGACTCGTACGCCGGCTCAGCGAGGGCCACTGAACCCACCCGGTGGGTACAGCAGATCCGGCGGGGTCAGGACACCTGCGCCGCCCGCCGCTCCATCGCCTGCCGCGCCGCGTCCTCGCTGACGTAGACCTCGCACATGTGCCGCCCGTCGGGCGTGGCCGTGTGCTCGACCTCCCAGAGGGAGACCTCCCTGCCGTCGCGCAGCAGGAACGCGTGCTCGTACAGCGAGAAGGACTGCCCGGCCCGTCCCGCCCGGCTCGGGCGGCCGAAGGCCTGGGTGATCTGGTGCGCGGACGCCGTGGCCAGCAGCTCGGCCGTGTCGGCGCCCGGCCGGTCCGCGTTCTCCGCCCGGCGCAGTAAACGGCGCGCGTGGTCCGCCGAGTCGTCGGGGATGTAGCGCCGGGGCGTGAGCACCGGCGACAGCTGCACCGTCACCGGCAGTTCGAAGTCCGGCGCGTCCGGCGGCAGGGGCAGCCGGGCCGTGGCGGCGCGCAGCTCCTCCTCGTCCACGTACACCTCGTGCTGCGGTTCGCTGCCCGGCGCCGTGTTGTGGACCAGCTCCCACAGGGTGAGCCAGGAGCCGTCGGCGAGCAGCCAGGTGTGCCGGTACGTCTCGCGGTGCAGCCCCGCGCTGTGGTGCGCGGAGTGCAGCGAACTGTCGTACGCCAGCGCGCAGTCCAGTCGCCCTATCGTCTCGTCGGGCAACTCGAAGGAGTTCAGGGCGCGGCCGAGGAGGCGCGCCAGGTGCTCCTCCGGAGACTCGGGCGAGTCAGGGGGTTCGTACGCTGCCGTCTCGTACGGAACGCTCAAGGTTTCTCCCGGCGTTGCTGCATGTCACCTTGTGGGTGCATACCGTAGCCCCTCGGTCGGACACTGTGTCCGGGAACCGAGAAAACGTGCGCAGGTAAAAACGCCAGGGCCGCGCGGAATGTTCCCACGCGGCCCGAACAGCCGTCAGAAACCGGTCACCAGGGACGGTCGGGCCAGGTCAGGTGGCGCTCCCGGCGACCCACTGGGACCACGCCAGGTTCCATCCGTTGAGCCCGTTGTCGGGGGCCACCGTCTTGTCCGGGGAGTTCTTGACGATCACCACGTCCCCGATCAGGGAGTTGTCGTAGAACCACTTGGCGGGCGTGTCGCCCCGCGCGCCCTCCACGTCCTGCAGCCCGACACAGCCGTGGCTGGTGCCCTCGCGGCCGAAGGGCGGATTGCCCTTGTTGTACCAGAAGTTGCCGTGGATGAACGTGCCGGACGTCGTCAGGCGCATCGCGTGCGGCACGTTCGGGATGTCGTACTCCCCGCCCAGCCCGACCGTCTGGCTGTTCATACGGGTCTGCACGAACTTCTCCGAGATCACCATCTGCCCGTTGTACGTCGTGTACTTCGCGCTGCCCGTCGACACCGGGATGGTCTTGATGGTCTTCCCGTCCCGCACCACCGTCATGGTCTGGGTCCTGGCGTCGACCGTGGAGACCTGGGAACGCCCGACGGTGAAGGTGACCGTCTTCTTCTGCACCCCGTAGACGTCGTTGGCGCCCTCGACACCGTCCAGGTCGATCTTCATCGTGACCTTGGAGCCGGCCTTCCAGTACTCCTCGGGCCGGAAGTCCAGCCGCTGCGCGCCGAACCAGTGCCCGACCACTTTCTGCCCGCTGCTGGAGGTGACCGTGATGTGCGACTGCACGGCCTTCTTGTCCGTGATCGCCTTGTCGAAGGTGAACGACACCGGCATCCCGACACCGACCGTCGTGCCGTTGTCCGGCGTGTACGTCCCGATGAAGCTGTGGGCCGAGGAGACGGTCGTGAAGATGGAGTTGGCGGCGGCCGTGCGGCCGTTCGCGTCCTTCGCGGTCGCCGATATCTCGTACTTCGTGCCGCGCTCCAGCTGCTCCTTCGGCTTCCAGACGGTGCCGTTCGCGGATATCTCCCCCGCCACGACCTGACCCGTGCCCGCCACCGTCATCTTCACCTCGGTCAGCTTGCCGTCGCTGACCTTCACACCGGTGGTGTTGATGGAGGCGCTGGTCGAGCCGTCCTTCGCCGAGATGGCGATCTTCGCCACGGAGGTCTTGGGCGAGGAGTCGCTGCCGCCCCCCTTGCCGTCGTTCCCGGCGTCGGCGCTGCCACCGCAGGCGGTGAGCGTGAGGGCGCCGACCACCAGGACGGCACAGGCCCCCAGTGTGCGCCGCGCTGCAATGTCCGGCGTTGTCACGGGCTGCTCCCAGTTCGAGTGATGTGTGTGATCCGCTCCAGTACGTCAAGGAAGAGGGGGCCGGTGACCGCACGGGTTCCGCGCCACCGTCATGAAGACCGTCACGTGACAGAACCGGGACAATCACCCGCCCGCGAACCCACCCCCAGCGCCGGTCGGCCCTCTTCAGCGGCTTCCGTACAACTCCCCGTACGACGGCCACATCCCGCCCGGCCCGTCCACCGGCCCGGCCGCGCGGACGGCCCGCACGATCGCGCGTGTCACCACGTCCGCGCCCGCCGCGAGGAGGTCGTTGAGGGCCAGGGGACTGGCCGCGTCGAGCGGCTGCCGTCCGGTCGCCAGGGCGAACACGGTGTCCCCGTCGCACAGGAGGTGCACCGGGCGGACGGCCCGCGCGATGCCGTCGTGCGCCGTGCCGGCCAGCTTCTGCGCCTGCGCCTTGGACAGCTCCGCGTCGGTGGCGACCACCGCGAGCGTGGTGTTGAGCGGGGGAGGGGCGTTGCGCGCGGCGACCTCGGCGAGCCGCCGGCGCGCCGCCTCGTGGACAGCCGCCTCCGGGTAGCGCACGCGCCCCTGGAACAACTCCCCGTACAGCACCCCCGTCTCCGGATCCACCGCCGACCCCGCCGCGTTGGCCACCACCAGCGCGGCCACCGTGATCCCCGAGTCCAGGACGGTGCTCGCGCTGCCGACCCCGCCCTTGACCGTCCCGACCACGGCTCCCGTCCCGGCGCCCACACACCCCTCGGGCACCGGCGCCCCGGGCTCACTGGCCGCGGCCGCCTCGACCGCGGCTCGTCCGGTGGCCGCGTCCGGCCGGGCCCGGAAGTCGCCACCACGCCCGAGGTCGAAGACGCAGGCGGCGGGCACCACGGGCACGACATGCGCGGGATCGGGCCCGACCCGCACCCCGCGCCCCCGCTCCTCCAGCCAGGCCATCACCCCGGACGCCGCGTCCAGCCCGTAGGCGCTGCCGCCGGTGAGCACGATCGCCTCGACCTTCTGCACGAGGTTGCGCGGGTCCAGGGCGTCGGTCTCCTTGGTGCCGGGCCCGCCGCCGCGTACGTCGACGGCGGCCACGGCACCGCCCTCCGGGGCGAGCACCACCGTCGTACCGGTCAGCCAGCCCTCGCCGGTGCGGGTCGCGTGTCCCACCCGTACTCCGGCGACATCCGTCAGTGCGTCTGCTGTCATGGCGCCAGTCTTGTCCAGACCGCTGCCCGTCAGGTCCGCTTCGGCCCACGTCGGCGCAGGTCCACGTCGGCGGAGGTCCACGTCGGTGGAGGCCCGCCCGGAGACGGCCGCCCCGCGCAGGGCCGTACCCTGGACGCATGACCACCGCCCCCGACCCCGAGCCGCGTGAGCCGAAGCCCGCCCTGGTCTTCGACGACCCGCTGGACCAGCAGTCCTCGGACGACACCGACCGCGGGTGGGGCGAGCGCCCGGGCGGCGACAGCGCCGCAGACCTGAAGCGCTTCCTGGACGAGAAGCCGCCCCACCACCTCTGAGCCGGCCGGGCCGCCGCCCGCCGCAACCCCGCGGGTGCCGCCGCTACGGCCGGTCGTGCCCCGCACTCCGCTGGGCCACCAGCGCGTCCCGGATCTCCTTGAGCACCTCCAGCTCGGAGACCTCGACGACCTCCTTGGTGCCCTCCCGCGCCTTCCTGCGGGCCTCCTGCCGGGCCAGGTACTTCGACATGGGCAGGACCATCAGGAAGTAGACGACGGCCGCCGTGATCACGAAGTTGAGGGTGGCGCCGAGGACGGAGCCCCACTGGATCTGGATGCCCTGCTCGCCCTTGCACACGGAGCTCAGGCACGAGCTGTAGTGATCGAGGCTCTTGGTCCCGATCGCTCCGACGACAGGGTTGATGATCCCCTTCACCACCGAGTTCACGATGTTGGTGAAGGCGGCACCGATGACGACCGCCACCGCCAGATCGACGACGTTCCCGCGCATCAGGAAGGCCTTGAAGCCCTGCCACACGCTGGAATCCCTCTTCTCGCTCACCCCGAGGCCTCTTCTCGCACACACAGGCTGTGGAACAAAACGCTCCGCAACCTACGGCACCGCCGGGCCGCGTGGTCCAGCCGGGTCCCCGCAACGAGGAATCCGCCAGGACGGTGGGCACCACCGGGCTCACCACAGCGTCACCGCCAGCCGTCGCGTCGTACTCGCACCCGCGAGGCGCGCCGCGGTGGCACGCGGCACCGAGAGCACGACCAGCGCACCGCCGTCCACGGCACCCTCCAGGGGCTCCGGGATCATCCTCACCCGCGCGCCCCGGGCGACCACCCGGGCCTCGCCGCCCGTGGCCGTCTCCGCCGCGGCGATGACATCGACCCGGTCGCCGGGCCGCAGCAGCCGCACCGCGGCGGCGTCGGCGATCCGCACGGGCGCCGTCACCCTGTCCGCCGCACGGCGCGCGGGGCCGGGAGGGTGGCCGGCCACCGGTGACGCGGCACGGGCGGGCGGCGGCGCACTGTGCGGGTGCCCGCGGACCCGGTCGGTGTCCTGCGGCCCCGCCGCCACGAGCGCGGCGGCGGTGACGGTGAGCCCGGCCGCGACGGCCTGCCGGCGATGCTGGACGAACCACCCCCGCCCGCCCCGCACCCGGACCGGAGCGAAGTGCGGCACCTCGCGGGGCGGAGGCACATCGGGACCGGGCGGGCCAGGGACGGCACCGCGGGCCCAGGAGAGCGCGCCCGGGGAGGAAGGAGCGGATGGCGACGAGGGAGGAAACAGCGACATGGCGAGCACCACCTGGCGACGGGAGACCGGCTTGCGCGTCCCACGATGACCCCTCGCCGCGCCGCCCGCCGCGCCCTGTGGACGCACCGCCCGGTTGGGGAAAACTCCCTCACCCGAAGGGGCCGTTCCGCCGGGCGGCCACCCCTGCCCGCTTCCATGGCCCGCTACGGCAGCGCGAACCCCGGGTCCATCCCGCCCAGCGCCGTCGCGCACAGACAGTCCCGCTCCTCGGCCGACGGCAGCGCCGCCACTGCGTCGAACAGCACCCCCCGCAGCCGGTCCACGTTCGCCGCGAACACCCGCAGCACCTCCTCGTGGGAGACGCCCTCGCCGGTCTCGGCGCCGGCGTCGAGGTCGGTGACCAGCGTCAGCGAGGTGTAGCAGAGCTCGAGTTCACGGGCGAGCGCGGCTTCGGGATGCCCGGTCATGCCCACCACGGACCAGCCCTGCGCCTGGTGCCACAACGATTCGGCCCGCGTCGAGAAGCGCGGCCCCTCCACCACGACCAGCGTGCCGCCGTCCACCGGCTCCCAGTCCCGGCCGCGCGCCGCCTTCAGCGCGACGGCCCGCCCGGTGGGGCAGTAGGGGTCGGCCAGCGACACGTGCACCACGTGGGGCACCGTGCCGTCCGGCAGCGGCAGCCCGTCGAAGTAGGTGTTGGCCCGGGCCTTGGTCCGGTCGACCAGCTGGTCCGGCACCAGCAGCGTGCCGGGCCCGTACTCGGGGCGCAGCCCGCCCACCGCGCACGGCCCGAGGACCTGGCGCACCCCGACGGACCTGAGCGCCCACAGGTTGGCCCGGTAGTTGATGCGGTGCGGCGGCAGGTGGTGGCCGCGGCCGTGCCGGGGGAGGAAGGCGACCCGCCGGCCGGCGACCTCGCCGAGGAAGAGGGAGTCGCTGGGCGGCCCGTACGGGGTGTCCACCTCGACCTCGGTCACGTCGTCGAGGAAGGAGTAGAAGCCGGAGCCGCCGATCACGCCGATCTCGGCGTTCGCCTTGTTCGCCATGCCCGCACCCTAACCGCACCCGCCGACGACGAGGACCCTGCCGTCGGACGACGACAGGGCCCTGGAAGGCTGCGGCCTTACGCGGCGGTGCTGCCCGCGCTCGACGAGGACGAGCTGGACGACGAGCTCGACGAGGACGAGCTGGACGACGAGCTCGACGAAGACGAGCCGGAGTCCGAGGACGACGAGGAGCTGGACGACTTCGACGACGCCGGCGAGCTGCTCGAGGAGGAGCTGCGGCTGTCGTTGCGGTAGAAGCCCGAGCCCTTGAAGACGATGCCGACCGCCGAGAACACCTTCTTCAGGCGGCCCTTGCAGCTCGGGCACTCGGTGAGGGCGTCGTCGGTGAACTTCTGCACCGCCTCGAGGCCCTCGCCACACTCGGTGCACTGGTACTGGTAGGTCGGCACTGTCTTCCTCCTGGCACTCTCACTCAATGAGTGCTAACGACGGTCCATAGTGACCTATTCCTTGCGTTCAGTCCACTGCGGCGGGGGCGCGGTGACCCACGCCACGCGCGACGGTCCGGCCGCGCGGGCCGGTGGCCAGCCGCGAGCGCAGCGCCAGCAGGGTGACCAGGGCGAGCAGCGTGCCGCCCATCGGCACCAGGAACCCGGCGCCGTCCCGGAAGCGGTCCTCCAGCTGCCCGGCGACCGTGACGGCCGCCGCCTGGCCGAGGGCGACCGCGCCGGTCAGCCAGGTGAAGGCCTCCGTGCGCGCACCGGCCGGGACCAGGCTCTCGACGAGCGTGTAGCCGGTGATCAGGGCAGGGGCGATGCACATGCCCACCAGCAGCCCGAGCCCGGCCAGCAGCAGCACCGAGTGCGCCGTCCACAGGCCGGAGGCGGCCAGCGCCAGAGCGGTGTACGCGACGGCCAGGCGCCGCTGCGGGGCGGCCTTCCAGGCGATGGCGCCGCACACGAGGCCCGAGAGCATGTTGCCCGCGGCGAAGATCCCGTACAGGACGCCGTTGAGCCCGGGCTCGCCGATCGACTCGGTGAACGCGGCGAGCGAGACCTGCATGCCGCCGAAGACGGAGCCGATGCCCAGGAAGGTCACGATCAGCACCCGCACCCCGGGGACGCGCAGTGCGGAGGCGTGCCGTACGCGCGTGTGCCCGTCGGCGGACCCGGCAGGCGGCTGGGTGGCGCGCTGCGCGGCGAACAGCAGACCGCCGACCAGCGTCAGCGACGCCTCCGTGAGCAGGCCGGCGGCCGGATGCACGGCCGTGCACAGGGCGGTGGCCAGCAGCGGGCCGACCACGAAGGTCAGCTCGTCCGTGACGGACTCGAAGGCCGCCGCCGTGGTCATGAGGGGGGAGTCCTTGAGCGTCACGCCCCAGCGGGCGCGGACCATGGGCCCGATCTGCGGCACCGAGGCGCCCGTGGGCACGGCGGCGGCGAACAGCGCCCACAGGGGCGCGCCGCCCAGGGCCAGCGCCGTCAGGGTCGCCCCGGCCAGGGCGTGCACCAGTACGCCCGGGACCAGGACGGCACGCTGCCCGTAGCGGTCGGCGAGGCGGCCGCTGTAGGGCGCGAACAGCGCCATGGAGACGCCGGTGACGGCCGCGGCGGCGCCCGCCGCGCCGTAGGAGCCGGTGGTGTGCTGCACCAGCAGCACGATGGAGAGCGTGAGCATCGCGAACGGCTGGCGTGCCGCGAAGCCGGGAACCAGGAATGTCCAGGCGCCGCGGGTGCGCAGCAGCTGTCCGTATCCCGGGCGGGCGGGTGCCGCCGAGTTCTTCGACGCCGTCGTCAGGTGTTCCGACGCGGTCGGCGAGTTCTTCGACGAGGTGACCGTGGACGCCACGGCCCGTGCCTTTCTGCCGCCTGGTAGCGCGGCCCGTTCCCGTCACGGGCACGCCGAGAGCTGTCCTCTTGCGCGGACTGCGGTAGATACCGGGGCCCGCTGTGTCGAGGAGGGGCGTCCCGGCCGCCATACGGTCGCGCCAGCTCTGCGTCAGGCAGAGTTGGTTCGATCTGGGTGACGCCTGCATCTTACAGGGACCAGCCGCACCGCACCTGTGAAATCGGGCACCATGACCGCCCTCACCTGCGATTAGCGGCCCGGTGCGCCCGGTACGTCCGGCCCCCCGTCCACGCCGAGCCAGCCGGCGAGCTTGCCGCCCCGGCCGACCGCGCGCAGCCGCTGCTCCGCCGCGTCCCGGACGGGGTCCGTGGCCACCACGAGGAGTTCGTCGCCGCGCTGGAGGATGGTCGTCGGCAGCGGCACGAACGACTTCCCCGCGCGTACGACCAGGGTGACCGCGGCGCCGGGCGGCAGCCGCAGCTCGTTGACCTCGACGCCGTGCATCTTCGAACCCTCCGGGATGGCGACCGACAGCAGATGCCCGCGCAGCCGCTCCAGGGGCGCCGACTCGATGCCGAGGTCGGCGGCCTCCGGCCCCTTGCCCAGGTGCAGCCTGCGGGCCAGCCAGGGCAGCGTGGGCCCCTGGAGGAGGGTGTAGACGACGACCAGGACGAAGACGATGTTGAAGATCCGGCGGCTGGCCTCGACGCCCTCCACCATGGGGATGGTCGCCAGGATGATGGGCACGGCGCCGCGCAGCCCGGCCCAGGACATCAGGGCCTGCTCCTGCCAGGGCACGCGGAACGGCAGCAGGCACACCACGACGCTCAGCGGCCGGGCCACCACGGTCAGCACCAGGCCGATGACCAGCGCGGCCACGAAGTCCGTGCCCAGCTCGTGCGGGGTGACCAGCAGGCCCAGCAGGACGAACATGCCGATCTGGGCGATCCAGCCGAGCCCGTCGGCGAAGCCCCGGGTGGCCGGCCAGTGCGGCAGCTTGGCGTTGCCCATCACCATGGCGGCGAGGTAGACGGCGAGGAAGCCGCTGCCGTGGGCCATCGCGCCGGCCGCGTACGCCATGACGGCGATGGCCATGACGGCGATCGGGTACAGGCCGGAGGCGGGCAGCGCCACGTGCCTCAGCCCCCAGGAGCCCAGCCAGCCCACCGCGAGCCCGATGGCCGCGCCGATGGCCAGCTCCAGCAGGATCACGCCCAGCAGCACGTACCAGTGGTCCACCGGCCCGGCCGTGGACAGCGAGACCACCAGGATGACCACCGGGGCGTCGTTGAAGCCGGACTCGGCCTCCAGCGTGCCCGTCACGCGCGCGGGCAGGGGGATCCTGCGCAGCACCGAGAAGACGGCCGCCGCGTCGGTCGAGGACACCACCGCGCCGACGATGAGCGCCTGCCGCCACTCCAGCCCGACCAGGTAGTGCGCGCCCGCCGCCGTCACCCCGACGCTCACCGCTACCCCCGCCAGCGCCAGCGCGGAGGCGGTCGGCAGGGCCGGCTTGATCTCCTTCCACTTCGTGCCCAGACCGCCTTCGGCCAGGATCACGACCAGGGCGCCGTACCCGATGACCTGGGTCAGCTCGGCGTTGTCGAACTGGATGCCGCCGATGCCGTCCTGCCCCATGAGCACGCCGATGCCCAGGTAGACGAGCAGGCTGGGGAGCCCGCTGCGCGAGGAGATCCGGACCGCGGCGACGGCGACGAGCAGGACGAGCGAGCAGACGAGCAGGAGCTGGTTGAGGTGGTGAACAGTCAGCGGCCGATTCCTTCCCCGGCCCCCCACGCGCGCGTGCGGGGCTCACTTCCCGTACCTCGCGGATACCAGGTACATCGCACACGAAGCCGAGACGCTTCGCAGCAAACTACTTTGTTACCTTACCTAACTCTTGACGATTTCTTGACGATCGACCGGGCAAGATCGAACGCCCGTACGCGCTGGTTCCCGACTCCGCGTCAAGTGCTGTCAGGCCCTGCGCCTATCGTTGCTCCAGCGCTCAGTTAAAAGCACAGCACAGCCGAACCTGCCGCTCGCGTTAGGACAGCAAGGACAGCGATGCCCACCGACACCACCGCCTCCACGGGTCAGCAGCCCGGCAAGTCCGGCAGGAAGAAGGGGCGCAAAGCCCGTCTGATCGTGCTCGTCCTGGTGCTGGCCCTCGTCGGCGGCGTCGCCTACGGGGCGTACTGGTCCATCAGCACGGTGCGCGCCTCCTTCCCGCAGACCAAGGGCTCGATCACGCTGGAGGGCCTGTCGGGCCCCGTCGACGTCAAACGCGACGGCTACGGCATCCCGCAGATCTACGCCTCCACCGACGAGGACCTGTTCATGGCGCAGGGCTACGTCCAGGCGCAGGACCGGTTCTACGAGATGGACGTGCGCCGCCACATGACCGCCGGCCGCCTGTCGGAGATGTTCGGCAAGAGCCAGGTCAAGAACGACGAGTTCCTGCGCACCCTGGGCTGGGACCGGATCGCCAGGGAGGAGTACGACACCAAGCTGTCGGCCGCCACCAAGCGGTACCTCCAGGCGTACGCCAAGGGAGTCAACGCCTACCTGAAGGGCAGGGAAGGCAAGGACATCTCCCTGGAGTACGCGGCGCTCGGGTTCGTCAACGACTACAAGCCGCAGCCGTGGACCCCCGTCGACTCCGTCTCCTGGCTCAAGGCGATGGCCTGGGACCTGCGCGGCAACATGCAGGACGAGATCGACCGCGCCCTGATGACCAGCCGCCTCGGCCCCAAGCAGATCGCCGACCTGTACCCGGAGTACCCGTACAGCCGGAACAAGGCGATCGTCCAGCAGGGCCGGTACGACGAGCTCACGCAGACGTTCGACGGCGGCCAGAGCGGGTCGGCCGGCTCCTCGACGGGCACTGGTACCGGAACCGGCACGGGTACCGGCACCGGCACTGGTACGGGTACCGGCACAGGCACCGGCACCGGCACTGGTACGGGTACCGGCACAGGCACCGGCACCTCCTCCGGCACCTCCTCTGGCACCTCCGCCCTCCAGAGCCAGCTGGCGGGACTGCACAAGGTCCTGGACGACCTGCCCACGGCCGTCGGCGTCAACGGCAACGGCATCGGCTCCAACTCCTGGGTCGTCGGCGGCGCGCACACCATCACCGGCAAGCCCCTGCTGGCCAACGACCCGCACCTGTCGCCCTCGCTGCCGTCCGTCTGGTACCAGATGGGCCTGCACTGCCGCAGCGTCTCCGCCAAGTGCCAGTACGACGTCACCGGTTACACCTTCGCGGGCATGCCCGGCGTGATCATCGGCCACAACCAGCACATCGCCTGGGGCATGACCAACTCCGGCGTCGACGTCACCGACCTGTACCTGGAGAAGATCACCGGCGACGGGTACCTGTACGACGGCAAGGTGCTGCCCTTCACCACGCGTGAGGAGACCATCAAGGTCGCCGGCGGCGAGTCCAGGAAGATCGTCGTGCGGCAGACCAAGGACGGCATGCCCCTGCTGTCGGACCGCTCCAACGAGCTGGTGAACGTCGGCAAGAAGGCCGCCGTCGACACCGCCGCCCCCGACCGCGGCGACGGCTACGGCGTCGCCCTGCGCTGGACCGCGCTGGACCCGGGCACCACCATGGACGCCGTCTTCGCCATGAACAAGGCGAAGGACTGGAGCGACTTCCGCAAGGCGGCCGCCCTGTTCGACGTGCCGTCCCAGAACCTGATCTACGCCGACACCGAGGACAACATCGGCTACACGCTGCCCGGCAAGATCCCCACGCGCGCCAAGGACGACGACGGCTCGATCCCCGCGCCGGGCTGGGACCCCGATTACCGCTGGACCGGCTACATCAAGCAGGACCAGCTGCCCTACGAGTACAACCCGAAGCAGGGCTACATCGTCACCGCGAACCAGGCGGTCATCGACCAGGACAAGTACCCCTACACCCTCACCACCGACTGGGGCTACGGCACCCGCAGCCAGCGCATCACCGACCTGATCGAGTCCAAGATCAAGGACGGCGGCAAGATCTCCACCGACGACATGCGCCAGATGCAGCTCGACAACAGCAGCGAGATCGCCAAGCTGCTCGTGCCCCGGCTGCTGAAGATCGACACCCGCGACAAGGACGTCCGCGAGGCGCAGAAGCTGCTGGAGGGCTGGGACTACACCCAGGACGCCGACTCGGCGGCCGCCGCCTACTTCAACGCGGTCTGGCGCAACATCCTCAAGCTCGCCTTCGGCAACAAGCTGCCCAAGGAGCTGCGGGTCAAGGGACAGTGCCTGTGGGTCGACCCGGTCAACACCACCGGGCCCGTCGACCGGACCGACAAGGTGCGCGAGTGCGGCCAGCGCGATCCCGACGAGGCGCAGCCGGACGGCGGCGACCGCTGGTTCGAGGTGGTGCGCAAGCTCATCGACGAGCCCGACAGCGACTGGTGGCACACCCCCGAGGTGGGCAACCGCGAGGGCGCCACGAACCGGGACCAGCTCTTCAGGCGCGCCATGATCGACGCCCGCTGGGAGCTGACCGCCAAGCTCGGCAAGGACATCGACACCTGGAGCTGGGGCCGGCTGCACCGCCTGTTCCTGAAGAACCAGACCCTGGGCACACAGGGCCCCGGCCTCGTGCAGTACGTCCTCAACCGCGGCCCGTGGCAGCTCAGCGGCGGCGAGGCCGCGGTCGACGCCACCGGCTGGAACGCGGCCGGCGGCTACGGGGTCGTGTGGGTGCCCTCGATGCGGATGGTGGTCAACCTCGGCGACCTCGACAAGTCGCGGTGGATCAACCTCACCGGCGCCTCGGGCCACGCCTACAGCGCCCACTACACCGACCAGACGGACAAGTGGGCCGACGGGGAGCTGCTGCCCTGGGCGTTCACCAAGCAGGCGGTCGACAAGAGCACGAGCGACTCGCTGGTGCTCCGGCCCTGACCGACTCGCCGACCGACTCGCCGGCCTGACCAAGGGGGCCGCCCCGCGCGCGGGGGGGCCCCCCGACGCGGCACCCCAAACCCCCGGCCCCCCACGGCGGCACCCCCCCGGGGGACCGCGCGGGGGGGGGGCGCGCCGGGGGGGC